>CAZZBJ010000008.1:17775-35743 GCA_964652805.1 uncultured Mordavella sp.
TTGCTATTTCCGCCTTTTTTTGCTAAGATAAGCCTTGTATGCAATGAAATCTTGAAAAGAAATCGACAGGAGAAAGATTCTATGATCAGTACAAATAATGTGACACTGCGTGTCGGCAAAAAGGCTTTGTTTGAAGATGTAAATATCAAATTCACAGAGGGGAACTGCTACGGCCTTATCGGGGCCAACGGGGCGGGAAAATCCACCTTCCTTAAGATCCTCTCCGGACAGCTTGAGCCAACCAGCGGCGAGGTCATCATCACTCCCGGGGAGCGGCTCTCCTTCCTGCAGCAGGATCATTTTAAATACGATGAGTTCCCTGTCCTTGACACAGTCATCATGGGAAACGCAAGGCTCTATGAGATCATGAAGGAAAAGGAGATTCTCTACGCAAAAGAGGATTTCACGGACGAGGACGGTATCAAAGCCAGTGAGCTGGAGGCGGAGTTCGCTGCCATGAACGGCTGGGAGGCGGAGTCCGACGCCGCCTCTCTCTTAAACGGCCTCGGCATTGACACAGACATGCACTACAGACTGATGAAAGACTTAAATGGTTCCGAGAAGGTGAAGGTCCTGCTGGCCCAGGCTCTCTTTGGCAGTCCGGACATCCTGCTCCTGGACGAGCCCACCAACCACCTGGACCTGGACGCCATCGCCTGGCTGGAGGAGTTCCTCATCGGCTTTGACAACACGGTCATCGTGGTGTCTCACGACCGCTACTTCCTCAACAAGGTCTGCACCCAGATCGCGGATATTGACTACGGGAAGATCAAGCTCTATGCCGGAAACTATGACTTCTGGTACGAGTCCAGCCAGCTTCTCATCCGCCAGATGAAGGAGGCCAACAAGAAAAAGGAGGAAAAGATCAAGGAGCTGCAGGAGTTCATCTCCCGGTTCAGCGCCAACGCCTCCAAGTCCAAACAGGCCACCTCAAGAAAGCGGGCCCTGGAGAAGATCCAGCTGGACGATATCCAGCCCTCCAGCAGGAAGTACCCCTACATCGACTTCCGCCCCAACCGGGAGATCGGAAACGAGGTGCTCACAGTGGACGGCCTCTCCAAAACCATCGACGGAGAGAAGGTGCTGGACAACATCTCCTTCACACTGAACAGGGAGGACAAGGTGGCATTTGTGGGCGGTAACGAACTGGCAAAGACAACCCTCTTTCAGATCCTCATGGGCGAGATGGCGCCGGACAAAGGAACCTACAAGTGGGGCGTCACCACCACACAGGCCTACTTTCCCATGGACTACGGCAGTGAGTTTGACAATGACTGCACCATCGTAGAGTGGCTCACCCAATACTCCGAGGAGAAGGACGCTACCTATGTGCGGGGCTTCCTGGGCCGCATGCTCTTCTCCGGGGACGACGGCGTGAAGCGGGTAAAGGTGCTCTCCGGAGGAGAAAGGGTGCGCTGCCTCCTCTCCAGGATGATGATCTCCGGCGCCAATGTACTCCTCATGAACGAGCCTACTAATCACCTGGACATGGAATCCATCACAGCCCTCAACAACGGAATGATCAAGTTCCCGGGGGTCATCCTCTTCTCATCCAGGGATCACCAGATCGTCCAGACCACGGCAAACCGTATTATGGAGATCGTGCCCGGCGGAAAGCTGATCGACAAGATCACCACCTACGACGAGTACCTGGAGAGCGACGAGATGGCCAGAAAGCGCCAGACTTACATTGTTGCGGAGGGCGAGGACAACTAGACCATCTGTATCTCTTCTCCGATATCTTTCGCTTTTGTATGTATTTACCGAAAAATATATGAATTATTATCTTTCATGTAATAGTTTGCATAAAAAAGAGTTCTGATCAATTCAGAACTCTTACTCTTAATACGCCCTCTATGTTCCTCAGGTTGTTCTCCACATTTGCGGGGATATCCGAGTCAATGTCGATCATCGTGTAGGCGTAGGCTCCTTTGCTCTTGTTTGAAAGGTCGGCGATATTCATGTTGTCGTCCGCCAGGATCTTTGTGAACTGTCCCAGCATGTTGGGCTTATTGTAGTGGAGGAGCACAATGCGCTTGTTTTCCCCCGGCATGCCCATATCGCAGTCCGGATAGTTGACGGAGTTCTTGATGTTTCCGTACTCCAGATAGTCCATCAGCTGGCGCACGGCCATCTTCGCACAATTGTCCTCCGACTCCTCTGTGGAAGCCCCCAGGTGGGGGATCACGATGGCTCCCTTCACTCCGGCGATGACCGGTGTCGGGAAATCGGATACATAGTGTTTCACCTGGCCACTCTCCAGCGCATCGATCATATCCTCCTCGTTGACCAGCACATCCCGGGCAAAATTCAGCACTACCACGCCCTTTTTCATAAGGCCGATGGCGTTCCTGTCGATCATCCCTCTGTTGTTCTCTGTGGCAGGCACATGGACTGTGATATAGTCGCAGTTCTTGTAGAGCTCATCCACCGTCGTTGCATGATGGATGTTTCTGGACAGTCTCCAGGCCGCATCCACGGAGACGTAAGGGTCAAAGCCAAAGACTTCCATGCCCAGACGGATGCCCGCGTTGGCCACCAGACCGCCGATGGCTCCCAAGCCGATGACTCCCAGCTTCTTGCCCTCCAGTTCACAGCCGACGAAAGCCTTCTTTGCCTTCTCCGTGTCCCTGGCAATGTTGCCGTCCTCCTCGTTTTCCTGGACCCAGTTGATGCCGCCGATGATATCTCTGGAGGCCAGGAGCATACCGGCGATGACAAGCTCCTTCACGCCGTTGGCGTTGGCTCCCGGCGTATTGAACACCACAATGCCCTCCTTTGCGCAGCGCTCCAGAGGAATATTGTTGACACCGGCGCCGGCCCGGGCGATAGCCTTCAGCTCCGGGGAAAATTCCATTTCGTGCATGCCGGCGCTGCGGACAAGCAGTGCGTCTGCTTTTTTAGGATCACTGACAGGTATGTATTTTTCAGTCATAGCGTCTATTCCCACCTGGGAAATAGGATTGAGGCAATAATAATGATACATGATTATAAGTTCTCCTTTTCAAATTGTGCCATAAAGTCCACCAGTGCCTGCACGCCTTCATAGGGCATTGCATTGTAAATGCTCGCTCTCATGCCGCCCACGGTGCGGTGCCCCTTCAGGTTCTCAAGCCTCGCCTCCTTCGCTTCAGCAACGAATTTCGCATCCAGCTCCTCGTCTCCTGTCACAAAGGGCACATTCATAAGAGAGCGGTCTTCTTTACGGACAGTTCCCTTGAACAGACGGCTCTGATCCAGGAAATCATATAGAAGAGCAGCCTTCTTTTCGTTCCGCTCCTTCATCGCCGCAAGGCCACCCTGGGCCTTCAGCCACTTGAACACCTTGCCGCAGATGTAAATGCCGTAGGCAGGCGGCGTATTGTAGAGGGACCCTGCGTCCGCATGGGTCTTGTACTTCAGCATGGTGGGTGTGCCGGGGAGCACATCGTCTGTAATGAGATCCTCCCGGATGATGACGATGACCACGCCTGCAGGCCCGATGTTCTTCTGCACGCCGCCGTAGATGACGCCGTACTTTGTCACATCCACAGGCTCGGAGAGGAAGCAGGAGGACACATCTGCCACCAGCGTCTTCCCCTTTGTGTTTGGGAGTGTCTTGAACTTCGTGCCGTAAATGGTGTTGTTCTCACATATGTACACATAGTCTGCATCCGGGGAGACGGGCAGATCCGAGCAGTCCGGAATATAGGAAAATGTCTTGTCTTCCGACGAGGCGATCTTGTTCACCTTCCCGTATTTCTGCGCATCCTGGTATGCCTTTTTCGCCCATTGGCCGGTGACGATATAGTCCGCCACCTTGTTTTTCATTAAATTCATGGGGATCATGGCAAACTGCTGGGACGCTCCCCCCTGCAGGAAGAGGACCTTGTAGTTGTCCGGTATCTGCATCAGCTCCCGGATGTCCGCTTCCGCTTCCTCAATAATCCCGGCAAATGCCTTTGAGCGGTGACTCATTTCCATCACGGACATGCCCGTTCCCCTGTAATCTAACATCTCGTCTGCTGCTTCTCTGAGGACTTCTTCCGGCAGCACGGCCGGTCCTGCTGAAAAATTGTACACTCTGCTCATAGTTGTTCCCTCCGATTTCTTTACTCTGAAACACAATACCTTCCGGGCAGTCCAAAAAGCGCAATCCTGCCTGTTGCCCTGCTTAAAGTTTGTTTTCTAATTCCAGTCAGCTTTTTTCATGTCAGCCTCGTCAAAAGCGTCCCTGATCGCCGCCCCGGGAGCCACCATGGGCCATACCTTCTCGTCCTTATCGATCTGGCAGTCGATGAGCACCGGTCTGCCAAGAGTCAGAGCCTCGGCAAACGCCTTCCGGAACTCTTCCCTCGTCTGCGCCCTGTAGCCCACAGCTCCCATGGCTTCCGCCAACTTGACAAAGTCCACCGCGTCGTTTAACACGGTCTGGGAATATCTCTTCCCGTAGAACAGATCCTGCCACTGGCGCACCATACCGAGCACGTGATTGTTGATGACCACCTCGATGACCGGCACGTTGTTTCTGGCTGCTGTGGCGATCTCATTCATGTTCATACGCAGGCAGCCGTCCCCGGCGATATTGACCACTGTCTTTTCCGGGCGCCCCATCTTTGCTCCGATGGACGCTCCCAGGCCGTAGCCCATAGTCCCCAGGCCGCCGGATGACAGGAAGGTGCGGGGCTCTGTGAACTGATAAAACTGAGCCGCCCACATCTGGTGCTGTCCCACCTCTGTCACTATGACAGCGTCACCCTTTGTCTGGCGGTAGATCTCCTCCACCACCCAGGGACCGGACAGGTCCTCCGCCGGATAGACGAGAGGATATTTCTCTTTGTAGCTCCGGATCTTCTCTTTCCACTGGCTGTGGTCCTGCTGTTCAAGCCGACCGTTGATCTTCTCAAGGATCACCTTCAGGTCGCCGATCACACCCTCTGTGATGAGCACATTTTTGTTCATCTCTGCCGCGTCAATGTCAAACTGAAGGATTTCCGCATTTTTCGCAAATTCATTTACATTGCCGGTAACCCGGTCGCTGAAGCGGGCGCCGGCCATGATCAGTAGATCGCACTCGTCCACGCCGTAGTCTGACGCCTTTGTACCGTGCATGCCCACCATACCCGTGTAGAGCTCATCCGTCTCCGGAAATGCGCCATGTCCCATCAGGGTGTCCGCCACCGGGGCGTCCACCTTCCCGGCAAACTTATATAATTCCTCTGACGCATCCGACAGGATAGCGCCGCCGCCCACGCAGATAAAGGGACGTTTTGACCTGCGGATCATGGCAAGTGCTGTCTCCAGGTCCTTCTCGTCTATATCCTGGGAGGGCACTGCCTCGGCAGCCGGCTTGGGCGTGTACTCTGTCACTGCCCCCGTGATATCCTTGGGGATATCGATGAGCACCGGACCGGGACGGTCCTTTTTTGCGATGACAAAGGACTTGCGGATGGTGTCCGCCAGCTGGGTAATATCCTTTACGATATAGTTGTGTTTTGTGATGGGCATGGTGATGCCCGCTATATCGATCTCCTGGAAGCTGTCCTTCCCGAGGAGGGACACGCCCACGTTGCAGGTGATGGCCACAATCGGAATAGAATCCATGTAGGCTGTGGCAATCCCTGTCACCAGGTTAGTTGCTCCCGGTCCGCTTGTGGCAAAGCAGACGCCTACCTTGCCCGTGGCCCTGGCATATCCATCCGCCGCATGAGCGGCCCCCTGTTCATGAGAGGTAAGGATATGCCTGATTTCATTACTATGCTTATACAGCTCATCATATACGTTGAGGATGGCGCCGCCCGGGTATCCGAACACAGTGTCCACGCCCTGCTCCTTCAAACACTCCACTACAATCTCTGCACCTGTCAACTGCATAAATCTATCTTCCTCTTTCCTCTGTTTTTCTCTGATTGTTCCATACTTTTGGATGTCCGCTTACTGCTGGCTGTTTTTTGGGAGCTCCAGGACAGCTCCCCTGTTTCCGGATGTGACCATGGCGGCGTATCTCGCAAGATACCCTGTGGTGATCCTGGGTTGTCTGGGCTGCCAGTTGGCCTTTCTCCGGGCCAGCACGTCGTCCGCCACGTCAAGCTCGATGGTCAGCGCCGGAATGTTGATCTTGATGATGTCTCCCTCTTCCACAAAAGCGATGGGGCCGCCCACTGCCGCCTCCGGTGACACATGGCCGATGGATGCGCCGCGGGAAGCGCCGCTGAAGCGTCCGTCTGTTATGAGAGCCACACTGGAGCCAAGTCCCATGCCCGCGATGGCGGAGGTGGGGTTGAGCATCTCCGGCATGCCGGGGCCGCCTTTTGGTCCCACGTAGCGGATGACAACAACGTCTCCCTCCTTGATGTCACCGGCCTTGATGGCTGCGATGGCATCCTCCTCGCAGTCGAACACTCTGGCCGGTCCCTCGTGCACCAGCATCTCGTCCACTACCGCGGAGCGCTTCACCACGCTGCCGTCCGGTGCCAGGTTGCCCTTGAGCACAGCCAAGCCGCCTGTCTGGCTGTATGGGTTGTCGATGGGCCGGATGACCTCCGGATTTTTGTTCACCGCGCCTGCAATGTTCTCTCCCAGCGTCTTTCCTGTGACGGTCAGACAATCTGTGTGGAGAAGATTCTTCTTGTCCAGCTCAGCCATGACCGTGTACACGCCGCCCGCCTCGTTGAGATCCTCTATGTAGGTGGGGCCTGCCGGCGCCAGATGGCACAGATTGGGGGTGCGCTCACTGATGCTGTTGGCAAAATCGATCTCAAAGTCCATGCCGATCTCGTGAGCAATGGCCGGAAGATGCAGCATGCTGTTTGTGGAGCATCCCAGAGCCATGTCAACAGTCAGAGCGTTTAAGATAGCATCCTTAGTGATGATGTCCCTCGGACAGATGTTCTTGCGCACAAGTTCCATGACCTGCATGCCGGCATGCTTTGCCAGACGGATACGCTCAGAGTACACTGCCGGGATGGTGCCGTTTCCGCAAAGACCCATGCCAAGCACCTCGGTCAGACAGTTCATGCTGTTGGCCGTGTACATACCGGAGCAGGAACCGCAGGTGGGGCAGGTCTTGTTTTCATACTCCAGAAGTCCCTCGTCGTCCAGAAGACCCGCCGCGTTAGCTCCAACAGCCTCAAACATGCTGGAGAGACTGGTCTTTTTGCCCTGTACCCGGCCTGCCATCATAGGACCGCCGCTGACAAAAATCGTGGGGATGTTGATTCTTGCGGCTGCCATCAGAAGTCCCGGCACGTTCTTGTCACAGTTTGGCACCATGACCAGTCCGTCGAACTGATGGGCCATGGCCATGGCCTCCGTAGAGTCCGCGATCAGATCCCTCGTCACCAGGGAGTATTTCATACCGATGTGGCCCATGGCAATACCGTCACAGACAGCAATAGCCGGGAACACGATGGGCGTTCCGCCTGCCATGGCAACTCCCATTTTTACAGCCTCCACAATCTTATCCAGGTTCATATGCCCCGGCACGATCTCGTTGTGAGAGCTTACGATACCGATCAGCGGACGATCCAGCTCCTCCTTTGTCAGTCCCAGTGCATTAAATAAGGAACGGTGGGGCGCCTGCTGTGCCCCTTTCTTTACATTGTCACTTCTCATATTGTTCTACCTCCATCTGCAATTCACACAATTCCGCAGGGATACGATACATATATGTTATGCGATATGCCCTGCGATCAAGTCGCCCA
The DNA here is from genome assembly GCA_964652805.1 of uncultured Mordavella sp. GTDB lineage: Bacteria > Bacillota > Clostridia > Lachnospirales > Lachnospiraceae > Claveliimonas. The sequence goes on from CAZZBJ010000008.1 coordinate 25,458, forward strand.
TCTTCTCTGTGCCCACCTGGTTCTTGCCCTCGGACATAATGTCAATAGTCCGCCAGCCCTCTTTCAGGACCTCGGCCACTGCCTTTTCTATGGCGGCCGCCTCCGCATCCAGGTCAAAGCTGAACCGGAGCATCATGGCCGCTGACAGGATAGTGGCGATGGGGTTGGCAATTCCCTTGCCTGCAATGTCAGGCGCAGATCCGCCGCTTGGCTCATACAGTCCGAATTTTGTCTCATTGAGACTGGCGCTGGCCAGCATACCGATCGATCCGGTCACCATGCTTGCCTCGTCGGAGAGGATATCTCCGAACATGTTCTCTGTCAGGATGACATCAAACTGCTTTGGATCCTTCACAAGCTGCATGGCGCAGTTGTCTACAAGCATATGCTCCAAAGTCACCTCCGGGTAATCCCCGGCGACCTCCTCCACAGCCTTTCTCCACAGTCTGGAGGAGTCCAGAACATTCGCCTTGTCTACGCTTGTCACTTTTTTGCGGCGCTTCATGGCTATGTCAAAAGCTCTCTTTGCAATCCGACGGATCTCGTTCTCATTATATACAAGGGAGTCGTAAGCTGTCATTACTCCATTTTCTTCCACCGTCTTCCTCTCTCCAAAATAGAGGCCGCCTGTCAGTTCTCGCATGATCATCATATCAAAGCCGCCCTCTGTGATCTCCTCCTTCAGCGGGCAGGCGCCCTTCAGCTCCTCGTAAAGAACAGCAGGCCTTAAATTGGCAAAAAGGTTTAACGCCTTCCGGATTTTCAGAAGACCTGCCTCCGGCCTCTTGTCCGGCTCCAGCTGATACCAGGGAGAGGTCTTGGCATCCCCTCCGATAGATCCCATGAGCACCGCATCGCACTCCTTCGCTTTCCGGGTTGTGTCGTCCGTCAGCGGTACACCGTATACATCAATGGACGCACCCCCCATCAGCAGCTGGTCGTAATCCATTGTATGCCCATACTCTTCTCCTACTTTATCCAACACCTTCATGGCCTCTGTGACGATCTCCGGCCCAATGCCGTCCCCTTTGATCACTCCGATCTTGAGGTTCATATGCTCCACCCTTTCTATGTACAACAAATTTCGCTATTTCATAATAATATCGCATTTTTATCGGTGTTTCAACCCTTTACCCTGTAAAAGCGCAAAAAAATAGAGTGTCCTCTGTTTTTCTTAAGGCAAAAAAATCGCCGAAGTTATATAACCTCAGCGATTTTCAGGGATCTTTCCTTCTAAAACTTTATTCAATTCACATTCGCTTCCTGCTTACTCCGCATCTGCCTTCTCTACCTGCGCGATAGCTGCCTTCTGCATAGGAATACGGCAGTTCTTGTTGCTTCCGAACTCCACGATCACATCATCGTCTGTGATGTCGATGATCACTCCGTAGAAACCGCTTGTCGTGAGCACTGTATCGCCCACCTCCATGCTGCCGATCATAGCTGCGACTCTCTTCTGCTCCTTCTTCTGAGGACGTATCAAAATAAACCAGAAACCGCCGATGATCACAGCATATAAAAGAATCAGCCCGATAGGACTGTTCAAAAAACTGCTTACTGCTAAACTATACATAAACATTTCCTCCTAAATCACTCACTTCTTGACACTATCGTTATCATACACAATATCCGGGTTTTCATCAAGAGTTTTTTTCAGTATATTGTTTTTTTATCACTGTTTTTGGCCCTGCAGGCCCTTCAATGTCCTCTTTTTGTACTCCTTAAAGCGGCCCTCCTCGATGGCCTGGCGGATCTCCTCCATCAGATGATTGTAGAAATACAGGTTGTGGAGCACGCAGAGCCTCATCCCAAGCATCTCCCTCGCCTTCAGGAGATGGCGGATATAGGCTCGGGAATATCGGCGGCACGCCGGGCACTGACAGTCCTCTTCAACGGGTCGCTCATCCAGCTCATATTTTGCGTTGAAGAGATTTCTCTTTCCCTGCTTTGTATATACATGTCCATGGCGCCCGTTCCTGCTGGGGTAAACGCAGTCAAAAAAATCCACGCCCCGGTCTACTGCCTCCAGGATGTTGGCAGGCGTCCCGACGCCCATGAGATAGATGGGTTTGTCCTGGGGAAAATGGGGGACAACCGCATCCAGTATGCGATACATCTCCTCATGGGACTCACCCACGGCCAGGCCGCCCACAGCATAGCCGTCCAGATTCATATCGGCAATCTCCTTCGCGTGGCTGATGCGGATATCCTCGTAAACGCCCCCCTGGTTGATGCCAAAGAGCAGCTGATGACGGTTGAGGGTGTCAGGCAGGCTGTTCAGTCTGTCCATCTCCCTCTTGCAGCGCTCCAGCCACCTGGTGGTGCGGGCCACAGATCTCTCCATATACTCCCTGTCCGCCACGCTGGAGGGGCACTCGTCAAAGGCCATGGCAATGGTGGAGGCCAGATTGGACTGGATCTGCACGCTCTCCTCAGGCCCCATAAAAATCTTTTTTCCATCTATATGGGAATTAAAATAGACTCCCTCTTCCTTTATCCTGCGCAGACCTGCAAGGGAAAACACCTGGAAACCGCCTGAGTCTGTGAGGATAGGCTTCCCCCAGGACATGAATTTGTGCAGTCCGCCCAGCTTCCTGATGATCTGGTCTCCCGGCCTCACGTGAAGATGATAGGTGTTGGACAGCTCCACCTGTGTGCCGATCCGCTCCAGATCCTCTGTGGACACGGCACCCTTGATTGCGGCGGCTGTTCCCACATTCATAAATACAGGGGTCTCTATGACCCCGTGTACTGTATGGAGACGGCCCCTGCGGGCCGCTCCGTCCCTTTTTAAAAGCTCATACATCTGTAACCTTATCTATCCTTACCGTGTCGATCTTTATCTTAATAGTGGCATACAACCGGCGTACCGGCCTGAATGTTGTTATATACTGTTCCGGCCACTGACGGCGGCAGATTGATGCAGCCGTGGGATCCGTTGCCCTGGTAGATACTTCCGCCGAAGGAAGAACGCCAGTCGGCGTCGTGGAGCCCGATCCCTCCGTTGAAGGGCATCCAGTATGTGACCGGGGACTCCCACTCATAGGTTCCATCAGATTGCAGCGGCCCGCGCAGAGTCGTGTTCATCTGTTTATACGAGATAGAGTAAACCCCCTGGGGCGTATCATATCCCAAGGTAGTATCGCCCGTAACACAGTCCGTCTCCACCACACACTCGCCATTTACATAGACCCACACATGCTGGTTAGTCAGATCGATCTCCACATAGCTGCCGCCGTAATCATTCCCCTCGTGGGAAGCTGCCCGCCTTGCATACTCCGGCTCTCTCGTCACAGTCTCCGCATTCTGGATATTGGCTATGAGAGCGTTGTACTCCGCCTCCTGGTCGATCTGCCAGCCGTAGGAGCCTCCGGATACCTCCACAGTGTTTCCGAGACTGGTGACAATCGTCCTTGTCTTCCCGTATGTGTCATATTTGTCTGCCAGCTCCGCGATATAGGTGCGCACCGCCTCCTCGTTAAAGGTCACGTTCATGCTGTCGTCCACAGTCACCCACTGAGAAATAACAGAAGAGTCCACCACCTCTGTGTAGGGATCAAAATTATAAGTAATATTCGCTCCCAGGTAGCTGTTCATGGCGTCCCTGGCAGCCGCCACTTCCGGGGAGTCGGCGGTGAAAGTAGGAGCTACATAACAGTCCTGTTCCTCCATATCCAGAGTGGACTGGAACTCACTTATGGCCGTATTGACGGCCTCTGTAAACTTCTCTGTGTCGATCTGAGAGCCGATCACCTCATCCTGAATGACGAACTCCGTGTCCTGGAAGACAGGGCGGGCCGACTGAGGCTCCGTCTGTTCCTCGGGCTGCATACACTTCAGCTCTGCGATGACTTCACTCAACTTGTCTTCATCATACTCCACACCCACGGAAGCCTCGATATCCGGGTGATCCCAGAGGGCCGTGATCCACAGAAGGGGGTTTTGCTCATTCAGAAGGGCATCCACCTCGTCTCCTTCCACATAGGTAAGGTCAATGTCGTCCCCGTCAATGACCTCCGTTCCCCCGTCAATCTCCTCCAGCGTAAGCTCGTAGCCATTGACTTGCTGCTCCATATAGCTCTCCACGGCGCTGACCGTCTGTGCGGAAAACTCCGTGCCGTTGATCTTTGTATAGAAAAAGAAATGTCTGGTAAAAAACAAAGCCATGCCAAGATAAGCAAGCACGAGCACGCCCAGGATGACAAGAAGGACGATCAGCGCTTTCTTCTTTCCTTTTTTCTTTCCGGACGCCTTCTCCTCATCCTCATCAGACATAAATGTGTCCTCCCCGTCGTCCTCCCTGTCATAGAACTCTTCGTTGTCATCGAGACGGATCACGCTGTCGTCCTCCCCATAGCGTTCCTTTTCATAGCTTTCTTCTTCCGCCGCTTCTGTATCTTTCTCTTCTTCCCCATCCCTGCGCTCCTCCTCGAACGCCTGGAGAGAGTCTGTAGCCGGTTCCTTCTCAGCCTCATCATCCGCTGGGGCAAAGTCATCCTGCAGACCGTCGCAGGTCTCTTTCATCGTCTCCTCGAGAATTTCCTCCGAGGAGTGCGCAATACCCTCCCTGCTGTTTTCCTTATTGCTCATAAAAATCTTGCTCCCTGTCTCTGTTATTTATACTTTAAGATACATTTCTACACAATATGTAGTAATTATAGTGTCCCGACTTTCTCTTGTCAACAATCTTACTCTTGTTTATAATAAATTTTAATATATCTTAACAGAATTTAACAAACAATTCACAAAACAAAGGAGCGATACATCATGGCAGGTTCTACACTTGGAACACTTTTCACCGTCACCACCTGGGGCGAGTCCCACGGGCCGGCTCTGGGCGCTGTCGTGGACGGTTGCCCGGCAGGGCTCCCCCTCTTCGCGGAGGACATACAACGCTACCTGGACCGCAGGAAACCGGGCCAGGGAAAATTTACCACAGCCAGGAAGGAGGGGGACAAAGCCCAGATCCTCTCCGGCGTGTTTGAGGGAAAGACCACAGGCACCCCCATTTCCATCCTTATCAAAAATGAGGATCAGAGATCTCGGGACTACAGTTCCATCAAGGACTGCTGCAGGCCCGGCCATGCGGATTACACTTTTGACTGTAAATACGGCATCCGGGACTATCGGGGAGGCGGCCGTTCCTCCGGGCGGGAGACGGCCGGGCGGGTGGCCGCCGGCGCCGTGGCGGCAAGGCTGCTGGCTGAGCTGGGCATCCATCTCACAGCCTACACAAAAGCCATCGGAGATATCAGCATCCCCGATGGCGCATATGATTTCAGTCAGATCACGGAAAATCCCCTGTATATGCCCTCCCGCTCCCACGCTAAGGAGGCCGCAGCCTTCCTGGAGGACTGTATCAGAAGGCAGGACTCCGCCGGAGGCATTGTAGAGTGCAGGATCGACGGCCTGCCCCCAGGCATCGGCGAGCCTGTGTTTCACAAGCTGGACGCCGCCCTGGCGGGAGCCGTCATGTCCATCGGCGCTGTCAAGGGTGTGGAAATAGGGGACGGTTTTGAAGCGGCCCGCTCTTTTGGGAGCAGGAACAACGATCCCTTCTATGCGGACGACAGCGGCGTGCACAAACGGACAAACCACGCCGGCGGCACCCTGGGCGGTATCAGCGACGGCAGCGCCGTCATCCTGCGGGCCGCCGTCAAGCCCACTCCCTCCATCTCCCGGCAGCAGGACACCGTGGACAGGGACGGAAACAATCTGAAAATCTCCATCCAGGGCCGGCACGATCCGGTCATTGTTCCCCGGGCCGTGGTGGTGGTGGAAGCGATGGCCGCCCTCACCGTGGCTGACCTCCTCATGATCCGCATGAGTTCCCGCCTCTCCGACATAAAGGATTTCTACAGCCGTCCATAGATGGATGTCCGCAGATAGACGTTTATTTTATGACTCTATACCTGGAAGCATCCTCCGCCGATAAACTCCCGCAGCAGGGAGTTGGCCGGCACAAGGGTGCTTTCAATTCCCACAAAATAATCCAAGAATTTCAGCAGTCTCTTCGCCTCCAGATATTCCCGGCAGTCCCTCTCAATTCCGAAGAGAAGGGGCTCCACATACTGCTTCAGCACAGCCAGCTCATAGATCAAACCCGAGTTGAACATAACATCCGCCTCCTCCTGGTAGGGGAAAATGTTCTTCTCCTCCCCTCTTCTCACAGAGGGCCACATAGCTATGGTCCTTCTGGCCGAGGAGCCTCTGGTCCGGGCGTCCCTGACAAGCCGCCGGATCAGGCGGCCGTCCGTGGTGGGGATTCGGTTGTGCTCGTCTATGTTGAGCTGGGTCAGAGCGCTGATGTAGATCCGGAATTTATTTTCGTCAGGCAGAGAGAGGGTCAGCCTGGGATTCAGGCAGTGAATCCCTTCGATCACAAGCACATCCTCAGATCCCAGCTTTTTCGGCTTTCCCTCGAATTCCTTGTGCCCGGTCTTGAAATTGAAGGTGGGCAGGACAACCTCCTCTCCATCCAGGAGACGCCTCATCTGATCGTTGAAGAGGTCTGTGTCCACCGCCTCCAGACACTCAAAGTCAAAGTCCCCGTTCTCATCCCTTGGGTTTTCCTCCCTCTCCACAAAATAGTTGTCCACGGAAATGGGATGGGGCACCATGCCAGCGGCCCGCAGCTGGATGGACAGGCGGTGGGAAAAGGTGGTCTTCCCCGATGAGGAGGGCCCGGCGATAAGGACGAATTTGACCTCCCTCCGGCCGGCGATCTTCTCTGCGATCTGGGCGATCTTCTTCTCCTGGAAAGCCTCCTGCACCAGCACCATATCCCGCATGTCTCCGCCCTTTGTGATCCGGTCGTTGAGGGAGCCCACTGTCTCGATCCCCTGCATATCCCCCCATTTGGTGGACTCCTTCATGACCTGAAAAAGCTTGCTCTTGGGAACAAAGGGAGCCAGGCTGCGGGGCTCCCTGCGGGAGGGCATCTGGAGGATAAAGCCCTCGTCGTAGAGATAGAGGGCAAAATACCGCAGATAGCCGGCCGACGGCACCATGTAACCGTAATAGTAGTCCTCAAACTCATTCATGCTGTAGATGTTGACCTTGGAGACGCGGCGGTACTCAAAAAGCTGTTCCTTGTCGTGCATGCCGTGCCTGCGGAACAGGGCCACCGCTTCGTCCGTATGTATGGTCCTTTTGCGCACCGGCATATCCTCCTCCACCATGGAACGCATCCTCCCCTCCACCTGATCCAGGAAGGACCAGGTCAGGGGAAAATCCGCGTCCACAGTGCAGTAGTATCCGTCTCCCATAGAGTAGTGGATCCGCACCTTTCGTATCCCTTCGTGGTGGGCAGCGTCATAGATGGCCTTGACCAGCATGAGACACATGCTCCTCTTGTAAGTATTGTGCCCGATCTCGTCCCCTGTAGTCTCAAAGACAAGACTGCCGTCCCCCTGCAGAGTCTTGTGGAGCTCCTGCAGCTTCCCGTCCACAAAGACCAGTACAATATCATTCTCGTGGTTCTTCTGGAAATCCCCGGCGATCACCCTGTAGGGCGTCCCCTCCGGGTATTCCCTTATCTCTCCGTCCGCCTCGATCCGATACATCTTCCGTTCCATGACAAACCTCCTGTCTGCTCCGTTTTACGGCAGCGCCCTGCCGTCACACGATCCGGAAGGGATGGCGCACCGGCGCGGCCTTCACCTCCACGCCTTCCAGCCTCTCTTCCAGATACGCTTTTACATCCTCTATAAAAATGTGCTCGATCCCGTAATGCCCGGCATCGATGATGGCCAGGCTTCGGGCCACCGCATCGATGCCTGTGTGGTGGTCGATATCCCCTGTGATGAGCACATCCGCCTTCCTGTCAAGGGCCGCCTTCACCATGCTTTTCCCGGAGCCTGGGGAGATGGCGATCCTGGACACCATCTGTTCCATGTCTCCGAACACCTTCACAGCTCCCAGGTGGAATCGGTCCTTCACAGACCGGCACACCTCCTTAAGCGGCACCGGGCTGGCCAGATCCGCCACTCTTCCGATCCCCTCCGGCTGCTCACCCTCTCTTGTCACCTCCAGCACCTCCGGGCTCTTCATCTCCATCTTCTTTCCCGACAGCTCAGCCATCCCCAGCACATCGTAGTTGGTATGCATGGCGTAGTAGGAAATGTCGTTCCGGATCAGCTTCAGGATGCGGGCCCCGATAAAGTCCAGATTGTTGATCCTCTTCAGACCGGAGAAGATCATGGGGTGGTGAGTCACCAGCATATCCGCCTTCCACCGCACCGCAGCCTCAATAGCCGCATCGTCCGCATCCAGGGCTACGTAGATGCGCTTCACTTCCTTGTCGTCTCTCCCCACAAGGAGTCCCACATTGTCCCAGTCCATGGCATAGTCGGCCGGGTAGGCCTTCTCGATCACGTCCATCACATCTTTGCAAAGCATTGTCTCACTGCTCCTTTCCTTCGTACACGCTCAGCGCCTCCCGGATCTCATCCAGTTCTCTCTCCACGTCCTTTTTCCGCAGAAGGGCCCCCGGCGTCCCTGCCTCCAGGAGACGCGCAAGTATCTCCTCCCGAATGCGGCGCTCCCGCAGGAGATAGTCTTGCAGCACCGGGTGGCGGCGGGCAAGGAGCTCCCTGCCGTAGAGAAGCTCCACCCTGGAGCAGGGCCGTGTCTCCGGCCGTTCTTCCCCTGCGTGGACCGCCTTCATCATGGGATAGTACTTCCCGTCCTCCTCCACCATCTCCTCCCGGATGACCCCATAGTCATGGCTCTCCAGGTAGGCCCGCACCCGCTCGATCTCGGACTGGGGCTGGAGGATAAATTCCTTCACAGAAGCGGTAATGGAAGGGCTTGCCTCCAGAATATGTATCACCAGTCCCCCGCCCATGCCTGCTGCAATGATCGTATGCACCTCCCCGAGCTTTAATGCGGAAAATCCATCCGACAGCCGCAACTCGATCCTGTCCGCCAGTCCCTCCGCCAGGATGTGCTCCCTGGCCCTTTCAAGGGGGCCCTTATTGACGTCCATGGCGATCAGTCTTACAGAGGGATCTCTTTTGGCCAGCCAGATAGGAATGTATCCGTGGTCCGTACCGATATCCGCGACAGAGGCGCCCTCTGTCACAAGACCTGCCACGGCAGATAGTCTCTTTGATAGTTCCATAGGCGCCTCTTTCTTAATCCAGATAATCTCTCAGTTTTCTGCTGCGGCTGGGATGCCGGAGCTTCCGGAGCGCCTTCGCCTCGATCTGGCGGATACGCTCTCTTGTGACGTCGAACTCCTTGCCCACTTCCTCCAGGGTGCGGGCACGGCCGTCGTTCATGCCAAAGCGCAGGCGGAGCACCTTCTGCTCCCTGTCTGTCAGGGTGTCCAGCACCTCGTCCAGCTGCTCCTTGAGGAGGGTGGCCGCAGCCGCCTCCGCAGGAACCGGCACATTGTCGTCCTGGATAAAATCGCCCAGGTGGCTGTCCTCTTCCTCGCCGATGGGAGTCTCCAGGGACACCGGCTCCTGGGAGATCTTCAGGATCTCACGGACTCTGTCCACAGGCATGTCCAGCTCCTCCGCAATCTCCTCCGGGGTAGGTTCACGTCCCAGCTCCTGGAGGAGCTGCCTGGAGACGCGGATCAGCTTGTTGATAGTCTCCACCATGTGCACGGGGATACGGATCGTCCTGGCCTGGTCTGCGATAGCCCGGGTGATGGCCTGCCGGATCCACCATGTGGCGTAGGTACTGAACTTAAATCCCTTCTCATAATCAAATTTCTCCACCGCCTTGATAAGGCCCAGGTTTCCCTCCTGGATCAGGTCCAGGAAGAGCATGCCTCTGCCCACATAGCGCTTGGCAATGCTCACCACAAGACGCAGGTTAGCCTCTGCCAGACGTTTCTTGGCGTCCTCGTCGCCCTCCGCCATCCTCTTGGCCAGCTCCACTTCCTCCTCAGCAGACAGAAGGGGTACCTTGCCGATCTCCTTCAGATACATGCGCACCGGATCCTCGATGCTGACGCCGTCGGGAACAGACAGGTCGATCTTCTCCATATCCACCTCGTCCTCGTCTGTCAGCATGAGATCCGCATCGTCCGGGCCCTCGTCGTCATCGTCCATCCGGAGCACATCAATGTTGTTCGCCTCCAGATACTCAAAGACCTTGTCCATCTGGTCGGAGTTCAGCTCCATGTCAGCAAAGAAATCGTTGATCTCTGTGATCTCCAGCACATTTTTCTTCTTTCTGGCAAGAGCCTTCAGGTCATTCAGCTTCTCCGTCAATTTTACCATGTTCTCGTCCATGCAGTATCCATCCTCTCATTGCTTGTTTATATCTTA
>CAZZBJ010000009.1:0-29082 GCA_964652805.1 uncultured Mordavella sp.
ATTGGAAGGACTGCCTCCGAACAAATCCGTCATGACCAGAACGCCGTCCCCGCCGGACTGCTTGTTCAGACGTATGATCGCTTCCTTTACCTTCTCCTTTAATATGTCTACGTCATCGCCGTGATAGAGTCCATAGGTTTCTACCGGCGGGGTCTCTCCCATGATCAGTGTGGCACTGCTGAGCAGCGCCTTTGCCAGATCGCCATGTGTGACTAGTAATAATCCAACTATCTCCCTCACCTCCTGTCCTTAAATAAGTGATTGCGATCGCATTGCCTTTTTGATGGTTACACTATAGCATCGGGTAATCTGATTGTAAAATTTCGCCTGAAATTACACACAGATCAAAAATGTGTAAAGTAAAAAATGTGTAAAAAGCAGGTTGTTTGGATGATAAATCTAAACAATTTTTTCGTTTATTTTATTGAAAATGTAGATATTTTAGACGATAATACAGTATAAGAGAATAGAAAAACGTGTTTTGATTTCCGGAGTGTGATTATATTACACAATTTTTTGCGGACTTCTGTGATTTTTAAAAGGAGGTTTCAATGGAGAAAAAGGAGCAGATATACCAGTATATCCGCAGAGATACGATCAATAAGCTCAAGAATGGGGAGTATGACGCTCTTGGTCTGGACACCCTGAATGTCAGTCTTGACCTGAAGATGGATCGGGCCAACATATCCAGACTCCTAAATCAGCTTTATAATGAGGGGAGGGTTATAAAGACGATGTCCAGGCCAGTGCTTTTTGTGGATCGGGCCTCTCTTGAAGTACAGGTGAAGAACGTCTATTTGCCTTCCATTATTCCAAAAGATAAGGAAATAAAAGATTATCTCTCGGACATGTCAAATGTACAGGATGAGGTGAAGAACAACAGCTTTGAACGGTATATTACGAATCTGCGGCGGTCCAAAATGGGGGAACCGGTAAAACGGGCAAAATCAGCTGTTTTATATCCTTTAGGACTTAACACGATCATTATCGGCGAGCGGGGGACCGGGCGTTTCCAGTTTGCCAAGGCTATGGCGAATTATGCAAAAGAAGTGCGTTTTTTGGATGAAAAAAAGAGACCCAGTATCATCGAATGTTTGAACTATAATGTTGCTAATGAAAAAAGCTTTTTGAAGCTTTTGTTCGGCGAGGTGCTGGAAAAAAACGGCGGTTATAAAAAGGGGGTGTTTCAGCAGACACAGAATAATATCGTCATTCTGAATAATATGGATCAGCTTCCGGCAAATGCTCTGAGTTCTCTGTACAATGCGATCCTGGACGGCTTCTTTTCGCCGATTAACTCCAATAAAATCTTTGAGATGAATTCGCTGGTGATCGCCACCGTTTCTCAGAGGGTTATGGAGGATGACAGCGATATACACAGATGCTTTCCGATGTTTATTAGACTGCCCAATCTGCATGAGAGATCTATTGCAGAAAAGCTTGTCCTCATTTTGCAGTATTTACAGGATGAGGCGGTCCTGATCGACAAGACGATACGTATATCGAAGGATATTCTCAGCTGTTTCGCTATGTCGGAGTATAAGGGGAATCTGGCGCATCTGAGGGCGGAGATCAGACAGGCCTGCGCAATGGGACATCAGAAGTATCTCCATGAAAATTCATTTTATGTCGATATTGGATTTGATGAGCTATCCATCCCCGTGCTGGAGAATATTTTTGACATAAATGAAAGAATGAATGAGCTGAACGAGACACTCAACCTGTTTGAAAATGAGTACCTTTTCTTCTCTCCGCAGAGACAGAATCCGGAACTTCTGCTTTTATACGAGTTGGATCAGTCACCGAATCCAAAGGAAATCCTGCAAGTGCAGAATGTGGGAGAGGAGTTGATCAATCGCTGTATTGAAGATATCGAGTCTGCCGGAAAGATACAGATGAATATGATCCGTTCGGTATTCCAACAGAAGATATATGAGCTTATTTATCCTCTGATCAGGGGGCACCCAATCTGTCGGAATGAGAACCTGCTGTATGGTCTGCTGTTCCATTTGGCTGAGGAGATCAGCCGCCTGATATCAGACGATGACACTGCCGGATTACCTGGACTGGTAAATCAGATTGCAAGGCCGGAGGACTATACCTGTGCAGCCGGTATAGTGGAGAGCCTTCAGGAGACGTATAACGTCCGGCTGCCGGAAGCGGAACAGGATTATATTGCCACCTATCTGTATCTGTCTTCTCAATGGATCGACAGGTTCTATATTCAGCTGCTGATCATTTCGACCAGCGGAGAAATATCAAAGAACTATGCGGAGTATATTAATGGACAGAATTTTAAGACTCATGCTTCCCACATGACAGTGTCACAGACGGAAGCGGCAGATTCGGCTATGACTGCCATTGCGGAGAAGATGGGTCAGATTGACAGGGGACGGGGAGTGATCATCATTACAGATAACCCGGCGATCCGTGAGAACAGTAACCGCATCAAAGAATATTATCACGGAGAGTATACGATCATAGAGGATATGACGATCCAGAAGATTGTTTCGATCGCGGAACGTGTAGAGTCGCTGGGAGTCACGATCCGATCCTCGCAGATTTTTGCTCAGCTGATCATGGACAGAAATGTACAGCCGGGCCCGATGGGACTTCATGCGCAGGAACTGCTCAAAGATATTCAGAACAAGCTTTTGGCGGAATCGCTGGTTTTTTTGAATCCGGAAAAGGCCTGTCGCGAGTTATTTAATGTCTTGCTGAATATGATCAACGACCTGCATATTCAGTATACGGATGATCTACTCATCAAATTTATCTTTCACACTGCTTTTGCTCTGGAACGGTGTATAAGAAAAGAAGCCTTTGCGTATCCCAGATCCCGTTCCCTGATCAAACAGTATGGAAAACTTTTTCGTGTACTGGAAAAGAACTTTGAGACGCTTACAGAAATTTTTTCAATACAGATTCCGGCCAGTGAAATGGGCTTTATTATCGAAATATTTCTTCCTTACTACGAAGAAAAATAGCGATTCAAAGCGTATGTTTTGCAAACTATCATGTGACTAGGAGGTATGGAAATGGTAAACACAGAACTTTTGGAAGAAAAAGCCCCTATCGTGGGACGACTGCGGCGGACTGAGGAAGTGACCTGGATCAATCCGCTGCTGGAGCCTGCCAAGGAGGCCATGGAGAAGATCGATCTCACGATGAAGGATGTGCAGGACGCCCAGGCGAGACTGGAGAGATTTGCGCCCTTTATTCGCCGGGCTTTCCCGGAGACGGAGAGGGACGACGGGATCATCGAGTCCCCCATCCGGGAGACAGGGCGCATGAAGGAAGAGATAAACCGGAGACAGGGCGCCGGCTTCCAGGGACGGCTCCTTCTAAAGATGGATTCGGAATTGGCGGTGGCCGGATCGGTGAAGGCCCGGGGCGGGATCTATGAGATCCTGAAGCACGCCGAGGAACTGGCCCTTAAGGCGGACCTGCTGCGGGAAGGGGACAGCTACGAGGTCTTCGCCGGGGACGACTTCCGGGAATTTTTCTCCGGGTATGCCGTGCACGTGGGCTCTACCGGCAATCTGGGGTTGTCTATAGGCATCATCAGCGAGGCCATAGGGTTCCGGGTGTATGTCCACATGTCTCAGGACGCGAAGCAGTGGAAGAAGGATTTGCTCCGGTCCAAGGGCGTGCAGGTCATCGAGTATGCCGGGGACTACGAGGCGGCGGTGAAGAAGGGCCGCGAGGAGGCCATAAGGGATCCCCGCAGCTATTTCGTGGACGATGAAAATTCCGTCAGCTTGTTCCTTGGCTATGCGGTGGCGGCGCTGCAGCTTCAGAGACAGCTTGAGGAGGCGGGCGTGCAGGTGGATGAGGAGCATCCCCTGTTTGTCTACATTCCCTGCGGAGTGGGAGGCGCGCCGGGCGGCATCACCTTTGGGCTGAAGCTGATCTACGGTGACCATGTCCACGTATTCTATGCGGAGCCGGTTCAGGCCTGCTGTATGCTCCTGGGCATCGCCACGGGGCTGCACAACGAGATCTGCGTCCAGGACATCGGCCTCACCGGAAGGACGGAGGCGGATGGTCTGGCTGTGGGAAGGCCGTCGAAATTTGTGGGAAAGACAGTGGAGCATCTTCTCTCCGGAGAGATGACGGTCACAGACGACAGGCTCTATGTGTATATGAAGGAGCTGCTGGATCAGGAGGGGATCTTTATCGAGCCCAGCTCCTGCGCGGCCTTTGCGGGGCCGGCCAGGATCGAGACAGCCGAGGAGTGCAGGGCCTACCTCAGAGAAAAGGGTCTGGAATGTAGAATGGAACAAGCGTCCCACATTGTCTGGGCCACGGGAGGCTCCTTGGTTCCGGAGGGTGTGAGGGCGGAATATATGAAAAAAGCATGAAGATAAATCCACATCTTGACATCCAAATCTGAAAGGACTACAATACATTCAGATTCGTGGAGGACGTAGGCAAAGAAGTCGCGCAGACAGCTTTCCTGCGCCCTTTTTGCTATGATGGCTATCAGGTTTCCGGCTTAAATGAAATAATAGAGAAAACAGAGAGGAGAAAAATCATGAAAACTTTAGGTTACTACAACGGAAAGTATGGAGAGCTGGACGAGATGATGATTCCCATGAACGACCGGGTGTGCTGGTTCGGGGACGGCGTGTACGATGCAGGACCGTCGAAGAACTACAAGATTTTTGCCATTGACGAGCACGTGGACCGGTTCTTCAACAGCGCCGGACTTCTGGATATCAAGATGCCGGTGACAAAGGATGAGCTGAAAGCGCTTCTTCAGGAGATGGTGAACAAGATGGACACGGGAAACCTGTTTGTCTACTATCAGGTGACGCGGGGCTCAGGCGCACGCGATCACGTGTTCACAGAGGGGCCGGGAAACTTGTGGATCACCCTGAAGCCGGCTGAGATCTCCGACGGAAAGGAGCCCATCAAGCTGATCACCACAGAGGACACGCGCTTTCTGCACTGCAATATCAAGACTCTGAACCTGATCCCCTCCTGCATGGCAGCGGAGAAGGCGAGAAGGGCGGGATGCCAGGAGGCCGTCTTGTACAGACCTGGCGGTCGTGTGACGGAGTGCGCTCACAGCAATGTACATATCTTAAGAGATGGCAAGCTGGTGACAGCGCCCACAGACAACCTGATTCTGCCGGGCATTGCCAGGGCTCATCTCATTAAAATCTGCAAGCAGCTGGAGATTCCGGTGAGCGAGACGTCCTACACCCTGGACGATCTGTTTAACGCTGAGGAGGTCATTGTGACAAGCTCCAGCAACCTCTGCCTCTATGCGGACGAGATCGATGGGAAGCCGGTGGGAGGAAAGAACAGCGAGCTCCTGGAGAAGATACGGACAGCCCTTCTGGACGAGTTCTACGAGGCGACAAAAGAAGACTAAATAAAGAAGAGAAAGAGTAAGAAAGTGAGAAGGCATGGGCGCGATGAAATTCATGCCATCCGGCGACAGGGCGATGGTCGTTGAGTTCGGAAACGAGATCAGCACCGGCATCAATGATCAGGTGCACGCCCTGGCGGAGAGGATAAAAGGGGAGCAGGTGCCGGGCGTTCTGGAGCTTGTTCCCACTTTCCGCTCGCTGATGGTTTACTATGATCCCTGGCAGACCTCCTACCCGAAGCTCAGGGATACCTTTTTGGGATTTGGTGAGCTGGGGGAGAACGCCGGCAGACGAAAAAAACGGATATTGAAGATTCCCTGCTGTTACGGCGCCAGATTTGGACCGGACCTGGCAGATATGGAGAAGCACACAGGGCTGGACCGGGACGAGATCATCGCCATCCACAGTGCTGTGGACTACAAGATTTACATGATGGGCTTTCTGCCCGGATTTGTCTATCTGGGAGGGCTTGATAAGCGGATCGAGATGCCCCGGCTGAAGACGCCCCGGCTGAAGATACAGCCCGGAGCCGTGGGGATCGGCGGCAACCAGACCGGCGTTTACCCTCTGGCCTCCCCCGGCGGGTGGAGACTCATGGGCGGCACGCCTGTGGATTTCTACGATCCGGACCGGGAGGAGCCGATCCTCTGCAAAGCGGGAGAGTACATCCGCTTTGTCCCCATTACGATTGATGACTACTATGACATCCGCAGGATGATCGTGAAGGGAACCTACAAAGTGGAAACAGTGGAGGAGGATGAGACATGTCTGTGAAAGTGCTCATACCCGGCGCCCTGACTACGGTCCAGGACGCAGGCAGATACGGCTATCAGAATTCCGGCATCCAGACTTCCGGCGTTATGGATCACAAGGCTTACGAGGAGGCCAACGCCCTGGTGGGAAATACCGGCCAGGAGGCGGTGCTGGAGGTCACCCTCTTCGGAGGCATGCTGGAGGCGACCGCAGACACGGTGGCGGCGGTCACCGGGGCGGACATGGAGCCCCGGGTCAACGGCGTCCCCTGCGGGATGAACCGCCCGATCTTTTTGCGGGCCGGCGACACCCTCTCCCTGGATATGGCAAAAAGCGGCTGCCGCAGCTACATCGCCTTCGCGGGGGGTGTGGATGTGCCGGTGGTCATGGGAAGCCGCTCCACCAATATGAAGTGCCGCATGGGAGGCTATGAGGGCCGTCCCCTGCAGGCGGGAGACGTGTTTGAGACCGGTCTGTGCGGGGAG
The DNA here is from genome assembly GCA_964652805.1 of uncultured Mordavella sp. GTDB lineage: Bacteria > Bacillota > Clostridia > Lachnospirales > Lachnospiraceae > Claveliimonas. The sequence goes on from CAZZBJ010000009.1 coordinate 6,620, forward strand.
GAAGCCATAGAGCGGTACGAAAAAGTCCGGGACAGGAGCTTCCCGGCGGAGGCCTACAGGTCCCTCATCGAGGTGCGGGTTATCGAGGGGCCCCAGGCAGAGTATTTTACAGAAAAAGGAAAAGAGACCTTCTACAGCGCCCGGTATGTGATATCCGACCAGAGCGATCGGATGGGGTACCGGCTGGAGGGGGAGGAGATTGAGAGCGTGGACGGCACGGACATTATCTCCGACGGCATCGCCTTTGGAGCTGTCCAGGTTCCGGCCGGCGGGAAGCCCATCGTGCTCCTGGCAGACAGACAGACCACCGGGGGATACGCCAAGATCGCTACCGTATGCTCCTTTGACATACCAAAGCTGGTTCAGGGAAAACCGGGGGACACGGTCTGCTTTCGGAAGATCACCCTGGAGGAGGCTCAGAAGATCAATGAGAACAATAGAAGATAGAGGGATACAGTTATGGATTACACGACAATGACGCCCCGGGAGGTGCGAAAGCTCATCCGGGAAGAAACGATTACAGGGCAGACCTCCGGTATGTGCGCCGGATATGCCCAGGCAAATCTGGTAGTCCTGCCAAAGGACCTGGCCTATGACTTTCTGCTCTTCACCCAGAGAAATCCGAAGTCATGCCCGGTGCTGGAGGTCGGCGATGTGGGAAGCCGGGAGCTCCACTACATTGCCAGTGATGTGGATATCGCCAGGGATATTCCCAAATACAGGATTTACCGGAAGGGAGAGTTGGCGGGAGAGTACACCAGCGTGGAGGAATTCTGGCAGGATGATTTTGTCAGCTTCCTCATCGGGTGCAGCTTTTCCTTTGAGTCCGGGCTTCTGGAGGTAGGCGTGCCTGTCCGCCAGATCGAGGAGGGACGGAACGTGCCCATGTTCAAGACCAACATCCCCTGCACACCGGCGGGGATCTTCAAGGGAAATATGGTGGTGAGCATGCGGCCCATGCCCTGCAACCAGGTGGTGAAGGCTGTCCTTGTGACCGGGGAGATGCCCAGAGTCCACGGAGCGCCTATCCACATCGGAGATCCGTCGGTGATTGGTATTGCCGACATCCACCAGCCGGATTTCGGCGATGCCGTGACGATCCGGGAGGGGGAGGTGCCGGTGTTCTGGCCCTGCGGCGTGACCCCCCAGAACGTGGTCATGAATGTAAAGCCGGAGATCGTGATCACCCACTCGCCGGGACATATGCTGATCACAGACGTGAAAAATGCGGAACTGAAATATTAACAGACGGAAAACAGGAAGGGAAAGGGAGAGCGAAATGGAAGCAGCACTTGCGGGACAGGAAACCATTGAGGATATTGTGCTTCGCCATTCCAAGAGGGGGATGACGGTCCTAAGAGAGTACATGGACAGCGATTTCTGCAAAAAGGCAGCCCAGCAGATCCTGGAGCTGGAGAGGGGGACGCTCCTTCTCACTACCGGGTTTTATGTGGCGGGCTATGCGGAGACCGACGGCCCCCTGGGCACAGTGGTCCTCGCCAGGGCCCTGAAGAGCCAGGGATTTCATCCGGTCATCGTCACAGATCAGTTTTGCCGCGGCTTTTTTGAGCCGGCGGGACTGGATGTCTGCTACATGGATGTGGACGCCTATGAGGACGAATATGAGGAAGTGCTGCATGCCTATCAGCCTGTGGGCCTGATCGCCATCGAGAGATGCGGGCGCAATACGGAGGGAGACTACGCCAACATGCGGGGCGTCAGCATCCGGAAGCACACCGCCCAGATGGACTGGCTTTTTATCAAAGCCAGACAGAGGGGCATCCCCACCTTCGGCGTAGGGGACGGTGGCAATGAGATTGGCATGGGCAACCTGAAGGACGTGATCGCCGGAGAGCTGGAGCTTGTGCCCTGCAAGGTGAAGGTGGACACCCTCGTCATAGCCACCGTGTCCAACTGGGGCGCCTATGCGGTGGCCGCCTACATCCAGAAGCTGACCGGGATCCGGGTTCTCCCGAAATTCTCTGAGCTGAAGGAGTATCTGGCCAGGATCGTGGACATGGGCAGCGTGGACGGTGTGACCAAGGAGCATACCCTGAGCGTGGACGGCTTCTCCCTGGACGTGGAGAGGGAGATCCTGGAGGGACTGAAAAATCTTGCCGCCGTATAGAAGTTTTTCTCTATTATTTCATAAATGCCCCGGAGCGTTTTTTTGTTTTACGCTCCGGGGCATTGCTGTTTACAGGGGGAAGTGCTGCTTCTGCAGAGGCATTGTCTGTCCTTACAGATCCGCAGGCACCTTCGGGAGGCCGGCAAAGCCTGCCTGCAGGTCCTCGTCGGAGGGGATGTAGTCGGTCATCTGTCCGTTGTGGTATTTCTCGTAGGCTACCATGTCGAAGTAGCCGGTTCCGGTGAGGCCGAAGAGGATGGTCTTTTCCTCCCCTGTCTCCTTGCACTTCATGGCCTCGTCTATGGCCACCTTGATGGCGTGGCTGCTCTCCGGGGCGGGGAGAATGCCTTCCACCCTGGCGAACTGCTCCGCCGCGGCGAAGACGGCCGTCTGCTCCACAGATTTGGCCTCCATATATTTGTCGTAATAGAGCTGGGAGAGGACAGGGCTCATGCCGTGGTAGCGCAGGCCTCCCGCATGGTTGGGAGAGGGAATGAAGCCGCTTCCCAGGGTGTACATCTTGGCCAGAGGACACACCATGCCGGTGTCGCAGAAATCGTAGGCGTAGACGCCTCTTGTGAGGCTGGGGCAGGAGGCCGGCTCCACGGCGATGAACTGGTAGTTTGCCTCGCCCCGCAGCTTCTCGCCCATGAAGGGGGAAATGAGGCCGCCTAAGTTGGAGCCGCCGCCGGCGCATCCGATGATAATGTCCGGTTTGATATCGTATTTATCCATGGCGATCTTTGTCTCCAGACCGATGATGGACTGGTGGAGCACTACCTGGTTCAGCACGCTGCCCAGCACGTACCGGTAGCCCTCCTTGCCGGTGGCCGCTTCCACCGCTTCAGAGATGGCGCAGCCCAGGCTTCCGGTGGTGTCCGGGTGCCGGGCCAGGATCTTTCGTCCCACTTCGGTGGTGTCAGAGGGGGAGGGGGTGACGCTGGCCCCGTAGGTGCGCATGACCTCCCGGCGGAAGGGCTTCTGCTCGTAGGAGCACTTCACCATGAAGACGATGCAGTCCAGGTCCAGGTAGGAGCAGGCCATGGAGAGGGCTGTGCCCCACTGTCCGGCTCCCGTCTCCGTGGTCACACCCTTCAGCCCCTGGTCCTTTGCGTAGAACGCCTGGGCGATGGCGGAGTTCAGCTTGTGGCTGCCGCTCGTGTTGTTCCCCTCGAATTTATAGTAGATCTTTGCCGGGGTCTGGAGCTTCTCCTCCAGGCAGTAGGCCCGCACCAGGGGAGAGGGGCGGTACATTTTGTAGAAGTCCCGGAGCTTTTTGGGGATTTCGATGTACCGGTTCTCGTTGTCCAGCTCCTGCTTCACCAGCTCGTCGCAGAACACCGCTCCCAGCTCCTGTGCCGTCATGGGCTTCAAGGTGCCCGGGTTCAGGAGGGGCGCCGGCTTGTTCTTCATATCCGCTCTCACGTTGTACCATTCCTTTGGCATCTCGCTCTCTTCCAGGTAGATTTTGTAGGGGATCTTTGTCTCTGCTGCCATTGTCTTGTTCTCCTTTCTTGTTGTTGATGCAATGTGTCAGGAAACGCTCTGCCCGGGGAAAGCCAAAAGAAAAGCCCCTGCCCCTTGCAGATAAAATGCAGGGACAGGAGCTTGTGGTCTGTTTCTTGATCAATAAAATGCTCCTGCGGTGCCACCCGGCTTGATGTAGCATATACATCCACTCATGCATACTGACATATGCGTCTTTGATAACGGAGTCCTCTCTCCGGCTCGCATACTTTTGATTTCCGCTCGCCCTCCGAAGTCCATTCCCTTCCGGTCTGATCTGCCGCAATCCCACCGCCTGCAGCTCTCTGTGAGCCAGGTGCCAGAAAGTACTCACCCTTCATCACTGGTTTAAAGAGACTTTAGCACAAGGAAAATAAATTGTCAATCTTTTTGAAAAAATAAGTTAAATTTTGCACAAACCGTGCTTTTGGGCCGGCGTAAAACAACCTGCAGGCTGCCCGGAATGACTTGAGAAAAGGCATGAAATGAGATAAGATAGACAAAGAAAAGAAGAATGAGGAAGGTGCATGTATGTTTTCCTATACAGAACTGAGAAAGGAACACCCGGCGTTCATTTACCACGGGTATGCGATAGAGGAGAGTGAGGACAAGGTGGGGATCGTTTACGATTTTGAAATCCCCGGCCTTGCCGCCTTCCGCCCCTCGTGGGAGTTTCCCAAGCGGAAGGGGGAGAAGAGGAACTTTAAGGAGAGCGGCACATTTCAGAAGCTGGTCTTCTCCCTTGGCATGGTGGAGCTCATCAGCTACTGGAAGACGGCCTGTCCCCCTGTGGTGAAGATAGAGGCGGGAAGCCTGACAGAGGAGCAGAGGGAGTGGTGGAAGGACCTGTATTTCAACGGTCTGGGAGAATTCTACTACACAAACGGCATCCGGGAGAACCAGCAGGACTTCATGGAGATCCGCTCCCTGGGGAGTGAGACAGGGAAGCCGGACATGCCCCTGGGAGACGGGACGGAGGGATATCTGATCCCTGTGGGAGGGGGCAAGGATTCAGCTGTGACCCTGTCCCTTCTGGAGGGGGAGAAGGAGAAAAACTGCTGCTATATCATCAATCCCCGGGGCGCTACCCTGAAGACCGTGGAGAGAGCGGGCTACGGGGAGGAGCAGCTTGTGACAGTGAAGCGGACCCTGGACAGGAACATGCTGGAGCTGAACCGGCAGGGCTACTTAAACGGGCACACCCCCTACTCCGCCATTGTGGCCTTTTCCGCCACCATTGCGGCCTACATGCGGGGCGTGCGATACATTGCCCTGTCCAACGAGTCCAGCGCCAACGAGAGCACGGTGGAGGGAAGCACAGTGAACCACCAGTACTCCAAAAGCTTCCGCTTCGAGAAGGCCTTCCACGACTACGAGGCGGCCTATATCGGGAGCGGCACCTACTACTTCAGCCTGCTGCGGCCTTTGAGCGAGTTCCAGATCGCCCGGTACTTTGCGAAGTGCCGCCAGTTCCACGACATTTTCCGCAGCTGCAACGCCGGCAGCAAGGAGGACAAGTGGTGCGGTCACTGCTCCAAGTGCCTCTTTGTCTGCCTCATCCTGTCCCCTTTCCTCTCCAGGGAGGAGATCATCGCCATCTTCGGGCGGGACATGCTGGATGACCCGGATATGCGGGAGGATTTCCGCAAGCTCACCGGGATGGAGAAGGAGAAGCCCTTTGAGTGCGTGGGCAGCAGGGATGAAGTGAACGCGGCCGTATCCCTCACCATCGATAAAATGGAAAAAGAAGGACAGGCTCTGCCAAAGCTTTTTGCATACTACAGGAATTCCGGGTTCTACAGGAAAGAGGACCCGGAAAACAGACGTTTCTTTACGTATTTTGACGGGGAAAATCTTCTGCCGCCGTCCTGTCTGGCTCTGATAAAGGAAAAGTGTTTATAAAGGGGGAGACAGAGGATGCTGGAAAAGATACGTCAGACGATAGAAGGGAAGAAAGTGCTGATACTTGGATTGGGACGGGAGGGCTGCTCCAGCCTGCGGCTGGTCAGCAAGGCCGGCGGCTGGGAGCGACTGGCCGTGTCGGACCGGCGGAAGGTGGATCCCTCCGGAGAGGCCGGCGGAAACAAGGTGGAGCTTTACACCGGGGAGCACTATCTGGACAGGGAGCTTCTGGACTCCTTTGACATTGTGTTCAAGACGCCGGGCATCGTCCTGCCGGAGGAGCCGAAAGTCTACCGGTGCCGGTTCGTGTCCCAGACAGAGCTCTTCATCGAGAGGTTCCGGGATCAGATCGTAGGGATCACGGGGACGAAGGGGAAGAGCACCACGTCCTCCCTTCTGTACCATATCCTGAAGGAGACGGGGGAGGACACCGTGCTTGCGGGAAATATCGGCATCCCCGTGTTCGACATCGCGGAGGACATCATGCCCGGGGAGGTCATTGTGCTGGAGCTCTCCTGCCACCAGCTGGAGCACATCCGGGTGTCCCCCCGCATCGCGGTCCTTCTCAACCTGTATGAGGAGCATCTGGACCATTACGGGACCATGGCGAAATACGTCCGGGCCAAGCAGAACATCTATGCCTGGCAGCAGGAGGGGGACATCCTCTTCTGCCATGCGGACGTACTGCCCGGGAAGGAGATCGAGGGAGCCGGAAAGGAGAGCGCCTGCGTGCCCTGCCGGGGTGAGATCATCTCCGCTGTCATGATGCCGGAGGACGAAACGGCCCGGGGCGCCGGGGACATCGAGGTGGCCGGGAATGCGGTCCGCTATAGGAGCAGCGGCCTGCGAATCCCGGAGGAGGGCATCTCCTTGTTCGGGCGGCATAACTACTTTGACATCGGCGTGGTCTACGGGGTCTGCAAGGAGTTCTCCGTGACGGACGAGAAGTTCCTGAAGGGCCTGCGCACCTTCCGGACCCTTCCCCACAGGCTCCAGTACCTGGGCGTGAGGGAGGGCCTGCGATTCTATGACGACTCCATTTCCACCATCGGGGAGACCACTATCCAGGCTCTGGAGAGTGTGAAAAATGTGGACAGCATCCTGATCGGCGGCATGGACCGGGGGGTGGACTACAGCCAGCTGGAGGAGTATCTGACGGGCAGCAGCGTGCGCCACATCATCCTCATGGAGGCTACGGGAAAGAGGATTTACAGAGAGATCAAAGAAAAGTATCCCACCTTGTTTGCCAGCGGAAGGCTGGAGCTGACAGAGCACCTGGAGGAGGCTGTGGATCTGGCCAGGGAGCTGGGGGAGGAGGGAGGCGCCTGCGTGCTGTCGCCGGCGGCCGCCAGCTACGGGATATTCAAAAATTTTGAAGAGCGCGGAGCGTATTTCAGACAATATGTTTTCGGGCAGGAGGACCGGCAGGCGGTTCGCTGACCGGAGCGAAAAAAGGCGAACGGGGATCTCATACCTTACGGTTTGAAATCCCCGTCTGCCATTGCCTTTATGGAGGAGGCGTACTCCGAGGGAGTCATGCCTGTGATCTTCTTGAACTGCCGGGAGAAATAGTGGATGGAGGTGTAGCCCAGCTGCTCGGAGATCTGGGTGAAGTTCATCTTGTTCGTCCGGATGAGCTGTTTGGCCGCATTGACCTTCATGAGAGAAAAGTACTCGATGATGCCAAGCCCGCTCTGCTCCCGGAAGATTTTCTGGAGCTGGGAGCGGCCGATGAGGTTTTCCAGGCACACCTGCTGGATGGTGACGCGGCTCCCCAGGTGAGCCTCCAGGTAGTCCACCACCCGGTTGAAAAGATCGATGTCGCTTTTCTTCTTGGTGGCCTTCTGGAGCTGGGGTCGGATGGCCGATTTCACCAGGTGGATGGGCTGGGAGCAGCGGCGCAGCAGGTGGATCAGGAAGTGCTCCAGATAGAGGCGGATGAGCTGTTCCGCTCCGAACTGTTCCGCCTCCTTCTGGGGCATGTTCTGGAGATAGGGGTCGTCCAGCCGGCAGTCAAAGCAGTGCCGGGCCTCGATGACAATGTCCGCCAGGAGGTTACGCTCCGTCTCGTCCACCTGCAGCACCTTTTCCCGGAAAAAGTCCATGGCCGGGCTGTCGCACTGGAAGGATATGACCACCAGATTGGGCGCGCTGTGTCCCGTGGCCTGGACGGTGTGGAACTCCCCCGGCTGGTGGAAGGCCACCTCGCCCCGGTTCAGGATCATCTGCCTGTCCCCGCCGGTGACGGCTACGTCCCCCTTGTCCACACAGATGAACTCCCAGAAGTCGTGGGATTCCCCGGGAAATTTAAAGTCGCTCATGTATTCAAAATAGTGGATGCTGTAGAGTTTTCCCACGGTGATGGAGTCCTTCAGGTCAATTCCGATGTAGGGCACGGCGCAATCCTCCTTTCTTGTGTTTCCTTTATGCTTATCATAACCTGATTTTGCAGAAAAAGCAAAAACAAAATGTAGATTGTACAAATTGATCACAAAATAGGACAAAGATTTTTCGGGGTATTTATACTACAATAAGCGCAGCGATCGAGAACATCAGAAATATTCAGAAAGGATATAAAAGAGATGAAAAAACCAGTATTAGTCATTATGGCAGCAGGAATGGGAAGTCGTTACGGGGGGCTCAAGCAGATCGATCCGGTGGATAAAGAGGGCCACATCATCATGGATTTTTCCATGTACGATGCCAGAAGGGCCGGATTTGAGAAGGTGATATTTATTATCAAGAAAGAAATTGAGAAGGATTTCAAGGAGTCTGTGGGCAACCGCATGAGCCGGATCATGGAGGTGGAGTACGCCTATCAGGATCTCCGCAACATCCCGGAGGGCTTTGAGGTGCCGGAGGGAAGAGTGAAGCCGTGGGGAACCGCCCACGCTGTCCTCTCCGCCATCGTCCGCATCGACGGCCTCTTTGTGGTCATCAAGGCGGATGACTACTATGGAAAAAACGCCGTCCAGGTGATCTACGACTACCTGTCCACCCATAAGGATGACGAGAAATACCGCTACACCATGGTAGGCTATCAGCTCGGCAACACGGTGACGGACAACGGACATGTAGCCAGAGGTCTGTGCGATATGAACGCTGCGGGAGAGCTGACAGGCATCCACGAGCGGACCCGCATCGAGAAGAGGGACGGCGGCATCGCCTACTCTGTGGACGACGGAGCCACATGGGTATCCGTGCCGGCAGACACGACTGTCTCCATGAATATGTGGGGATTTACAAGCAGCATCCTGGAGGAGATACGGAAGGGCTTTCCGGCCTTCCTGGAGGAGGGGCTGAAGACCAATCCCGTGAAGTGCGAGTATTTCCTTCCCTCTGTGGTCAGCGACCTGATCGGGCAGGACAAGGCCTCCGTGGCAGTGCTCCACTCTGCTGACAAATGGTACGGCATCACATACAAAGAGGACAAGCCGGTAGTCATGGCTGCCATCCAGAAGCTGAAGGACAGCGGCGTATATCCACAGCATCTGTGGGAGCAGAAATAAAAAGTACACAGGAAAATCCGCAATATTTTTATAGTTTCAGCCACTATTATTATAGAAATCCCAGGCTGTCCAAACTATAATTACAGTAGATACCGGAAAACAGAGCCAAAAAGGAGGAGACCATCATGACGATTTTGATCACAGGAGGAGCCGGCTATATCGGAAGCCACACGGGTCTGGAGCTGCTGAACGAGGGATATGACGTGGTTGTATACGACAATCTGTGCAATTCTTCCAGGGAGTCCATCAAGAGAGTGGAGGAGCTGACGGGAAAGAAGATCCGCTTCTACGAAGGAGACGTGCAGGACGAGGAAGCGCTCCTTGCGATGTTCAAGGTACAGAAGATCGATGCGGTCATTCACTGTGCGGCCCTGAAGGCTGTGGGCGAGTCCGTGCAGAAGCCCCTGGAGTACTATCAGAACAATATTTCCGGCACGCTGACGCTCCTGAAGGTGATGCGCAAAGTGGGCGTGAAGAACATCGTGTTCAGCTCTTCCGCCACAGTATACGGAAGTCCGGAGGAGATGCCCATCACGGAGGAGTGCCCCAAAGGACAGTGCACCAACCCGTATGGCTGGACAAAATCCATGATGGAGCAGATCATGTCAGACGTGCAGAAGGCGGATCCCTCCTGGAACGTGATCCTTCTGCGCTATTTCAACCCGGTGGGAGCCCATAAGAGCGGACGCATCGGAGAGGATCCGAAGGGTATCCCCAACAACCTGATGCCCTACATCTCACAGGTTGCCGTTGGCAAGCTGGAGAAGCTGGGCGTATTTGGAAATGACTACGATACACCGGACGGAACCGGCGTAAGAGATTACATCCACGTAGTGGACCTGGCCATCGGACACGTGAAGGCTATCCATTATATCTTCACAAATCCGGGACTGGATGTCATCAACCTGGGAACCGGACAGGGCTACTCCGTGCTGGACATGGTGCAGGCCTTCTCCAAGGCCTGCGGAAAAGAGATCCCCTGCGAGATCAAACCCCGCCGGGCAGGCGATATCGCCATGTGCTATGCAGATCCCTCCAAGGCGGCCAGAGTGCTTGACTGGAAAGCCGAGAGAGGTCTGGACGAGATGTGCGGGGACACATGGAGATGGCAGTCGCAGAACCCCAGCGGATACGAGAAATAGGTCGAAAAGAGAAAGACATAAGACAGCGCAGAACACACTGGCAGGGATGCGGGCCGTCAGAGGGCTTTGCCCTGCCTTTTCTCTTTTCTTTTCCGCAGAAAAGTGCTATAATACGATGAGCGGATTTTTAGTTTTTTCGAGGAAACGGGTATGAAGAAGAAAGCAAAACAAAATGTGCGCCTGAAAGGACAGCTGAAGCTCTACATGCAGTGGCCGGCGTTTATGACGATCCTGCTGCTCGCCATGAATATATGGATCTACCGCCTGGACAGGAAAGCGGGGCTTCTGATGCTCATATTTGTCCTCATCTACATCGTGATCGTGGGGATCATGTATTTCTACAACAAGTCCCTTGTCATGAAGGATCTGATGGACTTTGCGATGCAGTATGGCATTATACAGAACACGCTTCTGAAAAAGCTGGCAGTGCCCTATGCCCTTCTGCTGGAGGACGGGCGTCTCATGTGGATGAACGATCCGTTCCGGGAGATACTGGACGGCAAGCTGAAGGGGGAGACGGTGCTGAGCAGGTATATACCTGAGCTGAACCGGAGCATTTTCCCCAAAGAAGAGGACCAGATCGTGGAGATGGAGGTCCACTACCACGACAAGGAGTACCGGGCCGAGCTGCGGAAGGTGTCCGTGGAGGGATTCAGCGACTCCGAGCGCCTGCTGGACGTGCCGGAGGAGAAGGAGTACTTTATCGCCGTTTACCTGTCCGACGTGACGGAGCTGAACGCTGCGCTGCGCCAGAACGAGGAGCAGCGCCTCGTGGCCGGACTCATCTACATCGACAACTACGACGAGATGATCGACAGTGTGGAGGAGGTGCGCCAGAGCCTTCTGGTAGCCCTCATCGACAGGAAGATCAATCAGTACATCGCGCAGCTGGACGGCATTGTCAAGAAGATGGAGACGGACAAATATTTTATCGTCATGAAGAAGTCCTGCTTCAAGGAGCTGGAGGCGGACCGCTTTTCTCTTCTTGAGGACGTGAAGGCCATCAACATCGGAAACAGCATCCCGGCCACCTTAAGTATCGGACTGGGACTGAGCAGGAACGCCTACGTGCAGAGTTACACCTATGCCAGGGCGGCCATCGATCTGGCTCTCGCCAGGGGCGGCGACCAGGCGGTCATCAAGGACTGCAACGGCATCACCTACTACGGCGGCAAGAGGGAGCAGACCTCCAAGAACACCCGGGTGAAAGCCAGGGTCAAGGCGGAGGCTCTCCGGGAGTTTATCACCGTGAACGACACCATCCTGGTTATGGGACACAAGATGACGGATATGGACTCCTTCGGAGCGGCCATCGGTATTTACCGGGCTGCCGCGGCGCTGGAGAAGAAGGCTCACATCGTCATCAATGATGTGTCGGCCAGCATCCGGCCTCTGTATGAGGAGTTTGTGGAGCATCCCTCCTACCCGGAGGACATGTTTGTCACGTCCTGGGAGGCCAAGGAGATGATCGACGACAGCTCCATGGTCATTGTGGTGGACACCAACCGGCCGGGCATGACAGAGTGCCCTGAGCTCCTGGGCATGACCCGCACCATCGTGGTCTTCGATCACCACAGACAGGGCAGAGACAATATCGACAATGCCCTGCTGTCCTACATTGAGCCCTACGCTTCCTCGGCCTGCGAGATGGTGTCTGAGGTGCTCCAGTATATTACGGACGACGTGAAGATCCCCGCTGTGGAGGCCAACAGCCTGTATGCGGGTATTGTCATCGACACAAACAACTTTATGAATAAGACCGGCGTGCGCACCTTTGAGGCAGCCGCTTTCCTGCGCCGCTGCGGGGCGGACATCCCCTTTATCCGGAAGATGCTGCGGGACGACATGAAGTCCTACCAGGCCAAGGCCGGCATCATCAGCAATGCGGAGGTCTACAGAGGCAGATTTGCCATCGCCAGAGGGGAGTCCCTCCACATAGAGAGTCCCACCATCATCGGCGCCCAGGCTGCCAACGAGCTTTTGGACATTGACGGCATCAATGCAACTTTTGTGCTGACGGTTTACAACGGAAGGATCTACGTCAGCGCCAGGTCCATTGACGAGGTCAACGTGCAGGTCATTATGGAGAAGCTGGGAGGCGGCGGGCACCTGAACGCATCCGGAGCCCAGTTTGACCACACCAACATGGACGAGGCGGTGGCAACCCTCAAGAGGGTTATTGACCAGATGATAGAAGAAAAAGGAGATTTATAAATGAAAGTTATTTTACTGCAGGACGTAAGAAGCCTTGGAAAAAAGGGAGACATTGTGGAAGTCAACGACGGATATGCAAGAAACTTCCTTCTGAAGACAAAGAAGGGTGTGGAGGCAAATAATAAAAACATGAACGACCTGAAGCTTCACAAGGCCAACCAGGACAAGATCGCCCAGGAGCAGCTGGCGGCTGCCCGGGAGCTGGGGAAGAAGCTGGGAGAGAGCAAGGTGACCGTCTCCATCAAGACAGGAGAGGGAGGCAGGGCTTTCGGATCTGTGTCCTCCAGGGAGATCGCGGCGGCTGCCCAGGAGCAGCTGGGACTGGACATTGATAAGAAAAAGATCCAGTTGAAGGAGCAGCTGAAATCTCTGGGAACCTTCCAGGTGCCTGTAAAGCTCCACCCGAAGGTAACTGCAGAGCTTACAGTGATTGTTGCGGAGGAGGCATAGGAAGATGCCGGATATGGAGGAAGCCCTCATCAAGCGTGTTCCGCCCCACAGTATCGAGGCGGAGCAGTCGGTAGTCGGCGCCATGCTGATGGATAAGGATGCCATCCTGACTGCTTCCGAGATCATCAGCGGCAGTGACTTCTACCAGACCTCATACGGAGTCATCTTTGACTCCATGATAGAGCTGTTCAACGAAGGCAGGCCGGTGGATCTGATCACTCTGCAGGAGAGGCTCAAGGAGAAAAATGTACCGGAGGAGATTTCCAGCCTGGAGTTTGTCCGCGAGCTGGTAGCTGCCGTGCCCACATCCGCCAATGTGAAATACTATGCGGAGATCGTGTTTGAGAAATCCATGCTCAGGAAGCTCATCAAGGTGAACGATGAGATTTCGGGTGCCTGCTATGCGGGCAGCGAGCCCATGGAAGCCGTCCTTGAGACGGCGGAGAAACATATTTTTGAGCTGGTTCAGAGGCGGGGCGCCGGGGACTATGTGCCCATCAAAGAAGTGGTGCTGAGCGCTCTGGAGAGGATCGAGAAAGCGTCCAAGACAAAGGGGACTGTGACCGGTATCCCCACCGGGTTTCTGGATCTGGACTACAAGCTGTCCGGTCTGCAGCCCTCGGACCTTATCCTTGTGGCGGCCAGGCCCTCCATGGGAAAGACGGCTTTTGTCCTGAACATCGCCCAGCACGTCGCCTTCAAGGGCGGCAAGACGGTGGCCATCTTCAGCCTGGAGATGTCAAAGGAGCAGCTTATGAACCGTCTCTTTTCCCTGGAGTCCCAGGTGGATTCCCAGTCCCTGCGGACGGGAAATCTGAAGGACGATGACTGGGAGAAGCTCATTGAGAGCGCCGGCATCATTGGGAAGTCCCACCTGATCATAGACGATACGCCGGGTATCTCCATCTCGGAGCTTCGGTCCAAGTGCCGCAAGTTCAAGCTGGAACATGGCCTGGATCTGATCATCATCGATTACCTGCAGCTCATGAGCGGCCGGGCAGGCGGCAGGGCCGAGTCGAGACAGCAGGAGATCTCCGAAATCTCCCGGTTCCTGAAAGGGATTGCCAGGGAGCTGAACGTCCCTGTCATCTCTCTGTCTCAGCTGAGCCGCGCGGTGGAGCAGCGCCCCGACCACAGGCCCATGCTGTCGGATCTGCGTGAGTCCGGAGCCATCGAGCAGGACGCGGACGTGGTCATGTTCATCTACAGGGATGACTATTACAATAAGGATACAGAGACCCCAAACCAGGCGGAGATCATCATCGCAAAACAAAGAAACGGCCCCATAGGGACCGTTCATCTGGCATGGCTGCCGGACTACACAAAGTTTGCGAACCTGACCTGGAAGGAATAGGCGTTTTAACCGCCGGGCTGCTCCTCGCGCCCGAAAATACGAAAAAAACGGACCGCCTGCATTTTTATGCAGACAGTCCGATTTTTTGCTATGTTCATATGCCGTATCTGGGAAAACCCCTCTCAGGCTTAGCCCTGAGAGATAGCTCCTGTAGGACACTGAGCTGCGCAAGCACCGCAGTCTACACACGCGTCCGCATCGATCTCGTAGTGGTCAGCTCCCTGAGAGATAGCTCCTACTGGACATTCCGCTTCGCAAGCGCCGCAGCTTACACATTCATCACTAATTACATGTGCCATGATATCTTCCTCCTTTGACTATTATCAGTTGTTTATACATATAATAATACAAAAGCTTCAAATATACAAGGCTTAGTGATGTTCTAATTTTAACACAAGATATTGAGTATCATCCTCAACTTTTCCTGGCCCTTTTGTAGGCTGCAAGGATGATCTGCCGGGCCGCCGCTGCCTCCTCCTTTGTGGTCTCCCGAATCCCAGCTTTTCGTACTTTGTCCTGCCCAGCGTGTGGTAGGGGAGGACGTCCAGGGCCTGCACATTGTGGAGGGAGGCCATGAAGGAGCCCAGATCCTCCAGGTACTCCCGGTAGAGGGTAATGCCAGGCACCACCACGTGGCGTATCCACACAGGGATGTTCTGCTCGTCCAGATACCTGGCAAAGGAGAGGATCTGCCGGTTGGTGTGGCCTGTCAGCTTCCGGTGCCTTTTGTCGGACATGTGCTTGATGTCCAGCAGCACCAGGTCTGTCAGGGATAGGAGCTCCCCCAGCTGTGCCATAAAGCGCTTGTTGTGAGGATTGAACATGATCCCGGAGGTGTCCAGGCAGGTGTGGATGCCGCTGCGCTTTAAATCCCGAAACAGCTCCGCAAGGAAATCCATCTGCATCATGGGTTCCCCGCCTGTCACAGTGACGCCCCCGTTCCGGTAGAAGGGGAGGTTGGAATAAAACCCCTCCAGCACCTCATGGACGTTCATGAGGGTTCCCTTCCCGTACTCCCAGGTATCCGGATTGTGGCAGTACTGACACCGCATGGGACAGCCCTGGAAGAAGATCACGTACCGTATGCCCGGCCCATCCACGGTGCCGCAGCTCTCGATGGAGTGGATCCGGCCCTTACATTCCCTCGTGGAAGGTACGGGAGATAACATCGTCCTGCTGTTCCTTTGTCAGTTTGTTGAAGTTGACCGCGTATCCGGACACGCGGACTGTGAGCTGGGGATATTTCTCCGGGTGCTTCTGGGCGTCCAGAAGGGTCTCGCGGGTGAACACGTTTACGTTCAGGTGGTGTCCTCCCTGTTCCACATATCCGTCCAACATTGCCACAAGGTTGTCTACCTGCTGCTGATTTACTGCCATAATGATATTCTCCTTTTGTGTCTTGCTTTTAATCTCTGTTTTTTGATGTTCTGCTATTTATTCTCTGTCAATGCTCTCCTCGATATTGGGGATGTTGCATGCCATGTTGGCGCACTCGTCCTCCAGACGGTCCACATCCAGGTCGCCGGCGAAGATGCGGTCATCCTTGCCAAGAGCCCCCGGGATGATGGAGAAGGTGTTGGAGATGCCGTCCTGGGCGTGGCGGAAGGGAATCTTTGCAACAGAGGCCAGGGACGCCAGAGCGCCGTGAGTATCCCGCCTGTGCATGGGGTTGGCTCCCGGAGCCAGAGGCTCGCCCTGCTTCCTTCCGTCCGGCGTGTTTCCGGTCTTCTTGCCGTACACCACGTTGGAGGTGATGGTGAGAATGGACATGGTGGGGATGGAGTGGCGGTAGGTGTGGTGCTTGCGGATCTTGTCCATGAAGGTCCGCACGATCTCCACGGCGATCTCATCCACCCTGTCGTCGTTGTTTCCGTATTTGGGGAAATCCCCCTCCACCTGGTAGTCCACCACGAGGCCGTCCTCATCCCGGAGGGGTTTCACCTTTGCGTATTTGATGGCGGACAGGGAGTCGGCCACAACGGAGAGGCCGGCGATGCCTGTGGCAAAGTAGCGCTTCACTTCCCTGTCGTGGAGTGCCATCTGGAGCTTCTCGTAGCAGTACTTGTCGTGCATGTAGTGGATGACGTTGAGGGTGTTGACGTAGAGCCCTGCCAGCCATTCCATCATGTCGTCAAATTTCTCCATCACATCGTTGTACTCCAGGTATTCTGTGTCCACCGGGCGGTACTTTGGCCCCACCTGCATCTTCATGCGCTCGTCCACGCCGCCGTTGATGGCATAGAGCAGGCACTTGGCCAGGTTGGCCCGGGCGCCGAAGAACTGCATCTCCTTGCCCACCCGCATGGAGGACACGCAGCAGGCGATGGCGTAGTCGTCGCCGTGTGCAGCCCGCATCAGGTCGTCGTTCTCGTACTGGATGGAGGAAGTCTGGATGGACATCTTCGCACAGTACTCCTTGAAGGTCCTGGGAAGTCTGGTGGACCACAGGACAGTCAGGTTGGGCTCCGGCGCTGTCCCTAAGTTGTCCAGTGTGTGGAGGAAGCGGAAGGATGTCTTTGTCACAAGCGGGCGCCCATCGATGCCCACGCCTCCGATGGACTCTGTCACCCAGGTGGGGTCCCCGGAGAAGAGGGAATTATATTCCGGCGTGCGGGCGAATTTTACAAGCCGCAGTTTCATGATAAAGTGGTCGATGTACTCCTGGGCCTGCTCTTCTGTGATGAGACCTTTGTCCAGATCCCTCTGGATGTAGATGTCCAGGAAGGTGGAGGTGCGGCCAAGGCTCATGGCGGCGCCGTTCTGCTCCTTGACGGCCGCCAGGTAGCCGAAGTAGAGCCACTGGATGGCCTCCTTTGCGTTCTTTGCCGGTTTGCTGATGTCAAAGCCGTAGATGTCGCCCAGTTCTTTTAACTCGCCCAGAGCCCGTATCTGCTCGGCCAGCTCTTCCCGCAGGCGGATGTTGTCACCGGTCATGCGGACCAGGGACGTGGCCAGCTGCTGCTTTTTGTCCTCGATGAGCCAGTCTGTCCCGTAGAGGGCCACCCGGCGGTAGTCGCCGATGATGCGGCCTCTGCCGTAGGCGTCCGGGAGACCGGTGATGATGGCGGACTTTCTGGCCAGGCGCATCTCCGGTGTGTACACGTCAAAGACGCCCTGGTTGTGTGTCTTTCTGTATTTCGTAAAGATCTCTGCGACCTCCGGATCCACCTCGTAGCCGTTCTCGCGGCAGGCGTTCTGGGCCATGCGGATGCCGCCGAAGGGCTGCAAGGAGCGCTTGAAGGGCTTGTCCGTCTGGAAGCCCACAATCTGCTCCAGGTTCTTGTCCAGGTAGCCTGGGCCGTGGGAAGTGATGCCGGAGACAATCTTCGTGTCCATGTCAAGGACGCCGCCTGCCGCCTGCTCCTTTGCGGACAGGTCCATGACCTGATCCCAGAGCTTTTTTGTGGCGTCCGTGGGGCCTGCCAGGAAGGACTCGTCCCCCTCGTAGGGTGTATAGTTGTTCTGAATGAAGTCCCGCACATTTACGGAGGTGCGGTTCCATCTGCCCGGGCGGAAGCCGTCCCAGCTTTCTGCGTTCCAATGTTTTTCCATATAGATTCCTCCTCGTATACTATGTAAATTTAAAATCATAAAGGGAATAAACAGCTGTTGTGACATCATTATATGAGAATGAATATCATTTGGTCAATAGATGGATTGTATTTATTCCTATACAGGATACAAACATGATAAAAATTATACATCTTTTAAATTTAAGAAATTTTTCAACATTTTTTCGATATTTTGGTGTATAGTGTTTGTAGTCAAAATTTCAGCGATGTGGAGTGTGGAGAATATGAAAATGTTAAGGAGAGCTTTGGCGTTCCTGGCCGGTGCGGCCATTGCGCTGGCAGGGTGCAGTCAGACCAGGATCAACGATGGGGAGGAGCAGACAACGACCGTCAACAGGACAGAAGAGAAGGTGGACGAGGAGAAGGTGCGCCTGGACGCCCTGAATCCATCCGCCTACGGCAATGTGGAAGGGCTGGCCCTGGAGGCGGGCACCTATATATCCATTATCGGGAAGGCCTCTGACGGGGATTTCTGGGACAATGTGGAGGAGGGAGCCCAGAAGGCTGTCTCCGATATCAACGACGCGCTTGGCTATGAGGGGGATGACCAGGTGTACGTGGTGTACAGCGGCCCCTCCGAGTCAGGGGATGTGGATGAGCAGGTGAACATCCTGGACGAGGAGCTGGCCAGGTATCCCCAGGCGGTGGGCATCTCCGTCATAGATTCCCAGTCCGGGGACGTGCAGTTTGACCTGGCGGCGGAGAACGGGATCTCCGTGGTGACATACGACTCCCTGAGCGACTACCAGAACGTGATGGCCAAGATCAGCACGGACAACGATGCGGCCGCCGCGGAAGCGGCGGACCACCTGGCGGAGATCCTGGTGGAGAGCGGGGAGGTCCTGATCCTTGCCCACGACTCCCGCTCCCTGACCACCCAGGAGAGAGTGGACGGCTTTACCCGGAAGCTGGCGGCGGACCACCCGGAGATTACGGTGAGTACCACCTACTATCTGGATGAGCTTGACGAGCTGAAGGAGACCATAGCAGACGAGATCAATGCGGGAACCTACGCAAAGGAGGGGCAGGAGGCTGCCCCCATAGAGGACGAGGAGAGCCAGCTTGCCGCAGAGGATATCTCCGATGAGGAGGCCATGGACTATATCTTTGCGAAAAACCCTGACGTCACAGCTATCTACGGTACAAGCGGGGAGGCGGTCATGACAGCTGTGGAGAACACCCGGCGGCTGGAGATGGAGGGCGTGAGCATCCTGGGCTTTGACGCCACCCAGGAGGAGGCCCGGGCTCTGGAGGAGGGGCTGGTGGACGGCCTCATCGTCCAGAACCCCTACGGCATGGGCTACGCCACGGTGGTGGCCTGCTCAAGGGCCATCCTGGAACTGGGAAATGAGGCGGAGATAGACTCCGGCTACATCTGGATCACCGCAGACAACATGGAGGACCCGGAAGTGGCAGCCATGCTGTACTAAGGATAGCTTTGCGTACAAACAGAAAAAGGAGGGCCTCAAGGGAATGTGGCCTTCCTTTTTCGTGCGTTTTATAGAAAACTAATTGCTCTTCTTGGGCAGGGAGAAGATGAACTCCGTCCCCACCCCCTCCGTGCTGATAACATTGATGTTCTCACCGTGGGCCTGGAGGGCCTCCTTGACGATGGACAGGCCCAAGCCGGTGCCCTTCTTGTCCTTCCCCCTGGAGGTGTCTGTCTTGTAGAAACGCTCCCAGATCTTGTTCAGGGAGTCCCTGGGGATGCCGATGCCGTAGTCCTTCACAGAGATGTAGACCTTGTCGCCCCGGTCCGTGGTCTCCAACGTGATGCTGGAGTCGGAGTCACTGAACTTGATGGCGTTGTCGATCAGGTTGTAGAGGACCTGCTGAATCTTTTTCCGATCCGCATACACGTTCAGATGGCGGGCGGCCAGGATCAGCTCGATGGAAATTTTTCTCTTTGTGCAGATGCCCTCAAAGGTAGCGGCCGTGTTCTTGATGACCTCGTGTATGTCAAAGACCTCCTTGTCCAGGAGGATGTCCTTTGTGTCAAACTCATTGAGCGTCAGCAGGTCCCGGGTCAGGTCTGTCAGCCGCTCCGTCTCAAAGAGAATGATGCGCAGGTATTTCTGCTGCATCTCCGGCGGGATGGTGCCGTCCGCCATGGCCTCCGCATAGCCATTGATGGAGGTGAGAGGAGAGCGGAAATCGTGGGACACATTTGCCACGAATTTCTTCTGGTAGTCCTCCATGTCTCTGAGCTGTGCGGACATATAATTCAGAGAGGCAGATAAGTAGCCCATCTCGTCCTGGGTGGTCACCGGGATCTCGTACTCCAGGTTGCCGGAGGCGTACTGGGTGGCGGCTTCTGTTATTTTGCGCAGAGGCCGGTACACGAGAAACTGGAAGGCCAGCAGCACGATGAAGGAGAGTAGATAGATGATGATCACTGTAGCGTAGACAGAGCGCATCAGGGTGTCCCGGAAATCCGCCAGGTCAGAGACCTCCTTGTGGATCAGCAGGTAGCCCTTTGTGGAAAAGCCCTGGACCACCGGGGCGCTGACCGTGAGTACATCCTCCTCAAAATAGCCGTGATAGTTTCCCTCCTGGTAGGTGGCGCTGCCGCTGGCGGCGGGGTCAAAGTCCTGGATCTGGGCCGGGGCGGCAGGGTAGCTGTCAGGGCAGGAAGAAACCAGCACATTGCCCTCCCGGTCCACCAGCCAGACGGCGGCTTCCGCGTAGGCGGAAATGCCGTTCAGCTGCATCTTCACCTCGGAGACTGTGAGCAGGTCGCTGAAGTACTCAGGCAGGTAGTCGTTGGCCATGGCAGTGGCCTGAGCGTAGAGCCGGTTCGCCTCCGAGGACTTGAGGCCGCTGTAGGTCAGCCCTGAGGCCAGGGTGGCGGCGGTGAAAAGGCTCAGGAACCCGAGGATGATGTAGACGATGATAAATTTCAGGTACAGCGTGCTGTTCAGAGGAAGAGTATTCTTTTTTGCTTTTTTTCGTCTGAAAAACATGATGTTACCTCGAACACTATTTTACCTCAAATTTATAGCCGATGCCCCACACGGTGGCAAGAGACCAGGAGGGGTGGTCCTTGATCTTCTCCCGGAGGCGCTTGATGTGCACGTCCACGGTCCGGGTGTCGCCGATGTACTCGTACCCCCATATCTGGTCCAGGAGCTGCTCTCTTGTGAACACCTGGTTCGGAGAGGAGGCAAGGAAATAGAGGAGCTCCAGCTCCTTTGGCGGCATGTCCACATTCTTCCCGTCCAGAAGGACAGAGTAGTTGGTCAGATTGATGACAATGCCGGGGTACTCCACGCATTTACCCCGCTCTTCCCTGGGAGCCTCCTGGCGGGCCGGCTGGCAGCGCCGAAGGACAGCCCGCACCCTGGCCACCATCTCCTTGGAGTCAAAGGGCTTCATGATGTAGTCATCCGCCCCCAGTTCCAGTCCCAGCACCTTGTCAAACACCTCCCCCTTGGCGGAAAGCATGATGACAGGGGTCTGGGAGCGGCTGCGAATCTCCCGGCATACCTGGTACCCGTCGATGCCGGGCAGCATCAGATCCAGGAGAATGAGGTTCGGGTGGTACAGGTCAAATGCCTTCAGGGCCTCTTCCCCGTCGTGGACGATCATGGTGTCAAAGCATTCCTTTGTCAGGTACAAAGAGATCAGCTCCGCAATATTTTCATCGTCATCTACGATCAGTATTTTCTGTTTGTTTACCATAAATATCCTCCCTCTTAAGATCATGTCAGTCTCTATTTGAATTCTACGATGGTGACCCCCGCATCTCCCTCGCCGAAGGCGGCCAGGTGGAAATCCTTCACGTGCTTCTGTCTGCGCAGATATTTGTGGACGCCATTGCGCAGGGCGCCGGTACCCTTGCCGTGGACGATGCGCACCTGGTTTATGTGGGCCAGGTAGGCGTCGTCCAGGTATTTGTCCAGCTCCGCCACGGCCTCGTCTACGGTCTTCCCGAGGAGGTTGATCTCCGGGCTGACGGACAGGGATTTGCCCACCTTCATCTTGCCCTGGGAAGTGCGCCGCAGATGTTTCGCCGCTGAGTACACGGGCGTCTCCTCGATGATCTCCAGGTCGGAGATGTTGACCTGGGAGTTGAGGATGCCCATCTGCACGTTCACATTCCCCTTTGCGTCGGGCAGGGAGGTGACGGTGCCGTTCAGGTTCAGGCTCAGCACACGGACAGACTCGCCCAGCTTGAAATCGCCGGGCTTATGCTGCTTCCTGGGCTTTGCGGTCTCCAACTTTTTGCCGGAACCGGTGGAGGCGATCTTCTTGCGGAGACGCTCCCGCTCCTTCTCCATCTCCGCGGCGGAGATGTTCTCCTTGCCGAATTTGCGGAAATTTTTCATAGTCTCATCGGCCATCTCCTTGGCCTCTTCCAGGATGGCCCGGGCCTTTTCGTTTGCCTCCTCCAGGATGCGGCTGCGCTGGGCATCCAGCTTCTCCTGGCGGGCGGCGGTCTCGTTCTTCAGTTTCTCCAGCTCCCGGCGGTAAGCGCGGATCTCCTCTTTTTCCTTGTCGATGGTGCGGCGGCTCTGCTCCAGGTTCGTCAGCAGATCCTCAAAGGACTCCTCCTGCTCGGAAAGCTGCTTTTTCGCCTCGTCGATGATGTAGTCCGGCAGCCCCAGTCTGCTGGAGATGGCAAAAGCGTTGCTCTTGCCGGGGATGCCGATGAGAAGCCGGTAGGTGGGCCGCAGGGCGGCCACG
>CAZZBJ010000009.1:29092-34504 GCA_964652805.1 uncultured Mordavella sp.
TCCACTCCCTCTGTGGAGAGGGCAAACACCTTCAGCTCGCTGTAGTGGGTGGTGGCCATGGTGCGGATGCCCTGCCTGTGGAGGTGCTCCAGGATGGCGATAGCCAGGGCGGCTCCCTCGGTGGGGTCTGTGCCGGCCCCCAGCTCGTCGAAGAGCACCAGGCTGTCCGGGGTGATATGCTTTAAAAAGGACACGATGTTTGTCATGTGGGAGGAGAAGGTGCTGAGGCTCTGCTCAATGCTCTGCTCGTCCCCGATGTCCGCGAACACATTGGTAAACACACCCAGCTCGGAGCGGTCCAGGGCCGGGATGTGAAGGCCTGCCTGTCCCATCAGGGTGAAAAGTCCCACGGTCTTTAAGGAGACCGTCTTTCCTCCCGTATTGGGGCCTGTGATGATGAGCAGGTCAAAGTCCTCCCCCAGCGTAAGGGAGATGGGGACCACGGTCTTTGGGTCCAGAAGGGGATGACGCCCCTGGCGGATCCGTATTCTCCGCTCGTTGTTGAAGAGGGGGCGGCTGGCGTTCATGGAGAGGGCCAGGGCTCCCCTCGCAAAGATGAAATCCAGCTCTGTCATGGCCTTGTAGTCTGCCCGGATGGCGTCCACATGCCGGGCGGTTTCGTTGCTTAAGTCCGCCAGGATGACCTGGATCTCCTCCTGCTCCTTTCCGTAGAGCTCCTTCAGGTCATTGTTCAGCTTGACAATGGACATGGGCTCGATGAACAAGGTGGAGCCGGTGGAGGACTGGTCGTGGATCATGCCCGGCACCTGGCTTCTGTACTCGGCCTTCACGGGGATACAGTACCGGTCCCCTCTCATGGTGATGAGGGCGTCCTGCAGATAGCTGCGCAGAGGGCCATTTACAAGGGAGGTCAAGGTGGAGTGTATCTTATCCCCGGCCAGACTGATCTGGCGGCGGATGTGCTTCAGCCCCGGGCTGGCCTCGTCGCTGATCTCCTCCTCGCTGATGATGCAGCGGTCGATCTCGCCCGCCAGATTGGTGAGGGGCTCGATCTGGTCAAAATAGACGTCCAGGCAGTCAGCGGCCTCGTCCACTGTCTCGTGGCGGCCGTAGGACTTTGCCCTGCCGGCGGCCTTCAGGATCTTGCAGATGCGCAGGAGCTCTCCGGCCCCCAAAGTCCCGCCGATCTCCAGGCGCTTCAGGGAATCGCTCACCGGGTCGCAGCCGGAGAAAGACAGGCGGCCCTTCTTCACGATCCTTGTGAAGGCGGCCTGGGTCTGCTCCTGGGCGGTCTCTATTTTATGGATGTCTGTGTATGGCTTCAGGGAGCGGCAGAACCGCACACCCCCCGGGCAGGTCGCCTGGGCGGTGAGAAGGTCTGCCACTTTGTCAAATTCCAGTTTTGTCAGTGTTTTATGATTCATGATAGGTTCACCTGTATTACTTGTTTATATGCGGAACGTTCCGCGGCTCCGGCGGATGAGGAGCGGATTTCTCCGGTTTTGCCAAAAACCGCTCTGTGCGCAGGTATGACAGCCGTGATGCAGTTATTATGCCGATGTGGTTATTATAGCTTATTTACAGAGGAAAGGAAAGGATAATTATTGAACATTGCGGGGGGATATTGTATACTAAAACAAGGATTGCACAAGGAGAAGATAGTCATGGAATATCGTGAAAATCCTGAAGATAGCAGAGAGGAAAACGAAGAAGAAAAGAAAGAAGAATTTTCCTTTATGCAGGAAACGATCAAGGATGAGAACGTAGGATACAGGAAGATCCGCAGCGCGGTCTTGAAATATGCGGGCCTGGGTCTGATATTTGGACTTGCGGCCTGCCTGGGATTTTATGCCCTCAAGCCCTGGGCGGAGGACTGGTTTTCCGGCAATCCCAAGGAAATCACCATCCCGGAGGAGGAAGAGGAGGAGCCCCAGGAAGGAGAGGAAGGACAGACAGAAGAGACCGCTCCTGTTCTCACGGTGGATGATTACGAGGAACTGAACCAGGCTCTTGTGACTGTGGCGAACACGGTAAACAGGAGCATGGTGGAGATATCTGTCCAGGTTTCCCAATCGGAAGAGCAGGACCAGGCGCTTGTAGACGAGAACAGCGTGGCGGGCGTCATTTTTGAGGACAACGGCGTAGAATTCCTGGTGGCGGCCAAAAGTCTGGCCGTGCCGGAGGGAGGCTCTCTGCAGGCCCGGCTTGTGGACGGCAATTCCTACAGCGTCAGTGTGAAAAGGCGGGATACCAACCTTGGCATTGCGGTCTACGCCATTGCGAAAAACGACCTGTCAGAAAATGTTCGGACCCAGATCCAGACAGTGGCTCTGGGCAGCTCGGGGAGCGTCTCAAAGGGAGATCTTGTCATTGCCATGGGCAGCCCCTTCGGGTATTATGGCGGCATGGGCATTGGCGTTGTCTCCTCCACCAGAAAGACAGTCAGCCAGGCGGACGGAGACTACAGCCTGCTGTGTACGGATATCGGCGGCAGCACAAGCGGCACCGGGATCCTGCTCAACACGGACGGCCAGATCATCGGCCTGATCGATCAGGAGCGCTTCTACGAGGACGGAGAGTCCGGTCCGGTGGCGGCCTACGGCATCTCTGATCTGAAGGACGCCCTGGAATTTCTGTCCAACGGGCAGTCCGTTCCTTACATCGGCATACAGGGAGTCACGGTGACAGAGGAGCTGACAACCAGTCAGGGCATCCCTGCCGGCGTTTATGTGCAGGAGGTCAGCGCTGACTCGCCGGCCATGGCGGCGGGCATCCAGAGCGGCGATGTGCTCACCGAGGTGGACGGCACATCAGTGACGACTCTGTCCGGCTACAACAAGGCCCTGATGCAGCAGGAGACAGGAAACGAGATACAGATCCAGGGGCAGCGCCAGGGAACCGGCGGCTATGTGGACATCACCTTCCGGGTGACTGTGGGAAGTAAAGAGTAAGAAAACGCAAAAGCCCCAAACATTAAAGGACGCAAGAGAATTAGAAAATTATTAGAAAGAGGCATTTTATATGAGATATATCAACACGCTCTGCGAGGGAGAGACTATCAGGAACATTTACCTGTGCAAGGGCAAACGTTCCGCTGAGACAAGAAACGGCAAACCATACGACAACCTGATCCTCCAGGACAAGACAGGAATACTGGACGGAAAGGTGTGGGATCCTAACTCCAGCGGCATCGCAGACTACGAGGAGATGGATTTCATCGAGGTGTACGGCGAGGTCATCAGCTACAACAACGCGCGGCAGCTGAACATCAAGCAGATCCGCAGGGCCTGCGAGGACGAGTACAACCCGGCGGATTACATGCCTTCCACGGAGAAGGATCCGGAGGCCATGTACCAGGAGCTCTTATCCTACGGCCGTCAGGTGAAAAACCCGTATCTTCGGAAGATCATAGAGTACTACTTTGAAAACGACCCGGATTTCATTAAGAAATTCAAGAACCACTCCGCGGCCAAGACCGTTCACCACGGCTTTGCCGGCGGCCTTCTGGAGCACACCCTCAGCGTGGTGAGGTTCTGCGAGTACATGGCGGGAGCCTACTCCATCCTGAACCGGGATCTTCTCTACACCGCGGCCATGTGCCATGACATCGGGAAGATCAAAGAGCTGTCTTCCTTCCCGGCAAATGACTACACAGATGACGGCCAGCTTCTTGGCCACATCGTCATCGGTGTGGAGATGATCAGCGACGCCATCCGCACCATTCCGGATTTCCCGGAGGTACTGGCGAGCGAGCTAAAGCACTGCGTCATCGCCCACCACGGTGAAATGGAGTACGGTTCCCCGAAGAAGCCGGCTCTGGCTGAGGCCATGGCTCTCAATTTCGCAGACTGCACGGACGCCAAGATGCAGACGCTGACCGAGATCTTCAAGGATAAGCAGGGCAGCAGGGAGTGGCTGGGATACAATCGGTTCTTCGAGACAAACCTGCGCCGGACGGAGATGTGAATAGTATGAAATGTATTTGGGGACGTAACAACGTTTAAAAGTGTTACGTCCCAAATTCATATAACTGGTGTGTAAAAGTGGCACAAAGGGGAATGTTTATGCAGAAAAATGATTTGGTGACAGTGCGGATAGAGGATATGGGCACTGAGGGAGAGGGCATCGGAAAGGTAGACGGATGCACTCTTTTTATTAAGGATGCGATCATCGGGGATCTGGTGGAAGCAAAGATCATGAAGATGAAGAGGAACTATGGGTATGCAAGATTAATGAATATTCTTGCGCCCTCACCTGCCCGTCAAAATGCAAAGTGCAGGGAGGCCAGAAGATGCGGCGGCTGCCAGATTCAGGAGATGGCTTACCGGCAGCAGCTTGCGTTTAAAAAGGATAAGGTGGAGAACAACCTTCTGCGGCTCGGCGCGGTGCCAAGAGAGGCGCTGGACTTTGCTATGGAGGGGATCATCGGCATGGACGAGCCCTTCCGCTACCGCAATAAAGCCCAGTATCCTATTGGCAGAGACAGAGAAGGCCGTCTGACGGCAGGCTTCTATGTCGGCCGGACTCACCAGATCATCCCTCTGCCGAACATGGACTGCGCTCTGGGGGCAGAGGAAAATCAGCCTATCCTGCAGGAAATCCTGGCCTTTATGGAGAAATACCATGTGCAGCCCTACGACGAGGTGACCCACGACGGGCTGGTGCGCCATGTGCTGATCCGCAAGGGCTTTGCCACCGGTGAGCTGATGGTCTGCCTTGTCATCAACGGAAATGCCCTTCCCCACAGCGACGTGCTGGCAGAGCGGCTGTCCCGCATCCAGGGCATAACGAGCATTACCTGCAGTGTCAACAAGGAGAAGACAAATGTGATCATGGGAAAAGATATCCAGACCATCTGGGGACAGGACTATATCACAGACTGCATCGGCGATGTAAAATTTCACATTTCACCCCTCTCCTTTTACCAGGTGAACCCGGTGCAGACGGAGCAGCTCTACGGCACGGCCCTGGAGTTCGCCGGACTGACAGGGGAGGAAACCGTGTGGGACCTGTACTGCGGCATCGGCACGATCTCCCTCTTCCTCGCCCGGAGGGCGGGCCGCGTTTACGGGGTGGAGATCGTCCCCCAGGCCATCCGGGACGCCAAAAACAATGCAGCCATCAACGATATTTCCAACGCCTGGTTCTATGTGGGAAAGGCAGAGGAGGTACTGCCTGACATGTACGTAAAAGAGGGGGTGCAGGCGGATGTGATCGTGGTGGACCCGCCCCGGAAGGGCTGTGAGCAGATCGTGCTGGAGACCATGGTGAAGATGCAGCCGGAGCGGATCGTGTACGTGAGCTGCGACCCCGCCACCCTGGCCCGGGACGTGAAGTATCTGCGGGAGAATGGGTATGAGCTGGACAGGGTGAAGGCGGTGGATATGTTTCCGCATACGGTGCATGTGGAGACGGTAGTACTGCTTTCCCACAAAAAACCTGACAGCACAA
>CAZZBJ010000010.1:0-26272 GCA_964652805.1 uncultured Mordavella sp.
GGAGAGAGCTGGTTCCCCTTTTTAAAAGAAATCCTTTTACAAAGGAAATCGGTTCTTCCAATGGAATAAGGACAATATTTCCAAGTGTTGACAGGTTTTTCATGGAGGCGAGGGGGTTGTCTTTTGATACAAGGACACACATTTCGCAGCAGATACTGAATCGTATCATTAAATCGTTGAATCGATGCAGAGAAGCTGATAATTTGGATATAGATCATTAAAATCCGTATATAGCTTTGGGAGCAGATAATCGTGAACGAAGCAGCTCGGCCAGGAGAGGCGGATGGAAATCTCCCTGTCGGCTTCTGCGTCAGACATCTCGAGACTGGCAATGCGGACATCTCGCAGGATACGATGAACATGAAAAATAAACCTCTCACCGTCCGGAGTGAAAGAGAGAGGTTTGCTGTTCCTGTCGCTGATCCTGAACAATTTTTCCCCCAGCTCTTCAGAATGGGAGGAATCACGCAGGCCCTCTTTGTGGACGGTGGAAATTGTACAATGGGTATTTTCCTGATCTGCTGCGGCGCTTCTCTTAATATCCGCCAAATGGGTCTTCCATTATATAAAGGAGTGGTCCTGACAGCCATCAAATTTTTTGTGGGTGTTGGGATTGGCGTTTTCATCGGAACAGTTTTCGGACCTGCAGGGATCCTGGGGATCACACCCATGGTTGCGATTGCAGCCCTGACAAATTCCAACAGTTCCCTGTACATTATCCTTTCCAGCCGATACGGCGATGCTTCTGATGCGGGAGCCGTGTCTATCTTAAGTTTGAACGATGGACCTTTCTTCACGCTGGTGGCTTTGGGAGCTACAGGTTTTGCATCTATTGACCTTTCATCCATGTTTTCTGTACTGTTCCCGTTGGCAATCGGTATCCTTTGGGGCAGTTATGATAGTCAGTTCCGTGAGATCTGCAAGGGAGCGCAGGCATAAGATGGGTGTGTATTCCGATGTGGGCATAGTCACACTGAGGGAAAAAGAAGCGGCGGAAAAAGCGTTGCAGCAGAATTCATAAAAGATCATAGTTAATTTAAAGAAAGAGAATAGTATGGCTGTTTTAAGAATAAATATATTTTCGGAGACATTAGTGCGCAATGTCAATCTCATGTGTATCCTCCCTGTCGATCAGAAGATAAATTTTAATTAAGTATAGCCGATACATTTTCCGGAAAAAATAATGGTTGACACAAGGGAAAATATCGTTTATATTTGTTTCTGTAAATAAAAGGGAGTAACTGGCATGCAGGCTGGAGGTGGCCGCGTGTTTGCGATAACGTCAATACGATGAACACTCATCCGTATCGTAATGAAACAGTGAGACTTTTATTGCATAACAAGCGTATGCAATAAAAGTCTCTTTTTATTTATCAGAGAACTTCCTTTTATATAAAATTTACTTAAGGATAAAACGCAAATGAAGAGAGGAGAACTGCTATGTTAACAAGCGAACAGGCCAGACAAAACCAGGAAAAATATGGTTTTAACGAGCTGGTGGAAGGGAAGAAGAAGAGCGCGCTGCAGATCTTTCTGGAGCAGTATAAAGACTTCCTTGTCATTATACTGATCATCGCGGCCATTGTGTCCGGATTTCTGGGGGATTTTGAGAGCGCCATCGTTATCCTTGTCGTGATCACCATGAACGCGATCCTGGGGACAGTGCAGACCTTAAAGGCAGAGCAGTCCCTGGACAGCTTAAAGCAGATGTCAGCGCCGGAGGCAAAGGTCATCCGTGACGGCGTGCTGAAACAGATTCCGTCCCGGGAGGTCACCATCGGTGACCGGGTGATCCTGGAGGCAGGCGACTGCGTGCCGGCAGACGGAAAGCTGGTGGAATGTGCCAGCCTGAAGGTGGACGAGAGCGCACTGACAGGAGAGAGCTTATCAGTTGAAAAATCTCTGGACGAGGTGCCTGAGGGAGCAGCCCTGGGCGACCAGACAAACCGGGTGTTCTCAGGAAGCTTTGTAACCTATGGGCGTGCGGCCTACGAGGTCACTGGAATCGGTATGGGCACTGAGGTGGGCAAGATTGCCAGCCTTCTGAAAAACACATCTGAAAAGAGAACCCCCCTCCAGGTAAATCTGGACGATTTCGGAAAGAAGCTCTCCATACTGATCATCATTTTCTGTGCGATCCTGTTCGGCATCAGCATTTTCAGAGGAGACCAGCCGGGAGACGCATTCCTCTTTGCGGTCGCCCTTGCAGTGGCAGCGATCCCGGAGGCTTTGAGTTCTATCGTGACCATCGTGCTTTCCTTCGGTACACAGAAGATGGCCAGGGAGCACGCCATCATCCGTAAGCTCCAGGCAGTGGAGGGACTGGGAAGCGTGTCCATCGTCTGTTCCGATAAGACAGGTACACTGACACAGAACAAGATGACAGTGGAGGACTACTATGTGGACGAAAAGAGGATTCCGGCGGCTCAGATCAATCTGAACGATCCCAACCAGGAGAGACTGCTGAACTTCAGTATCCTCTGCAATGACTCCACAAACACAGACGGACAGGAGATCGGCGATCCTACAGAGACAGCCCTCATCAACCTGGGAAGCAAGCTGGGAAGAGAGGTCCTGGAGGTTCGGGAGCTGTATGAGAGAAAGTCCGAAATTCCTTTTGACAGTGACAGAAAGCTCATGTCCACAGCGCACATCCTTGACGGAAAGCACATCATGGTGGTCAAGGGAGCCGTGGATGTCTTTCTCACAAGGGCGACACATATCCGTCTCGGCAAGACCGTTGAGCCCATGACAGAGGAGAGAAAAGCCCGGATCGAGGCGCAGAACATGGAGTTCTCCAGAGACGGTCTCCGGGTGCTCGCATTTGCTTATAAAGAAATAGAGGAGGACAGAGATATCACCCTTGAGGATGAGAACGACCTCACGTTCCTCGGTCTTGTGGCCATGATGGATCCCCCCAGGGAGGAGTCCAAGGCGGCTGTCGAGGAGTGTATCCAGGCCGGCATTAAGCCTATCATGATTACAGGAGACCACAAGGTGACAGCAGCGGCCATCGCAAAGCGCATCGGTATCCTGAAGAATGAGTCTGAGGCCTGCGAGGGCGCGGTGATCGAGGACATGACAGACGAGGAGCTGCAGGAGTTTGTTCCGAAGATTTCCGTGTACGCCCGGGTGTCACCGGAGCACAAGATCCGCATCGTCCGGGCATGGCAGGACAGAGGAAACATCGTTGCCATGACAGGAGACGGAGTCAACGACGCGCCGGCTCTGAAGCAGGCGGATATCGGCGTGGCCATGGGTATCACAGGAACCGAGGTTTCCAAGGACGCGGCGGCCATGGTGCTGACAGACGACAACTTTGCTACCATTGTTAAGGCAGTGGAGAACGGGCGTAACCTGTACAGGAACATCAAGTTTTCTATTCAGTTCCTGCTCTCCGGAAACTTTGGAGCCATCCTCACCGTGCTTTTTGCATCCATTGCGGGACTTTCGGTTCCCTTTGCACCGGTACACCTTTTGTTCATCAACCTTCTGACCGACAGCCTCCCGGCTATTGCCCTGGGACTTGAGCCCCACGCCAAGGATGTCATGTCTGAGAAGCCGAGGCCGATTAATGAGTCTATTCTGACAAAGGACTATCTGCTCCGCATCGGAACGGAGGGATTGTGCATCGGCGCTATGACGACCATCGCATTCCTGATTGGTCTGAATGAGAGCGGCAGCCTCCTGGCAAGCACAATGGCCTTCGGCACACTTTGTACATCCAGGCTGGTACATGGATTTAACTGTAAATCCAACAAGCCTGTCATATTTACAAACAGATTTTTCAACAATATTTACCTGATCGGCGCGTTTGTACTTGGATTCCTCCTGATCACGGGCGTTCTTCTGATCCCCGGACTTCACAACCTGTTCAGTGTACAGACGCTGGATGGAGCCCATCTCCTGATCGTGTACGGACTTGCGTTTCTCAATCTGCCGATCATCCAGCTCTTAAAGAAGTTGAGGAAATAAAATGGATTTAAGCAGGGAAAACATTAAAAAGATCAGAGGACTCATTATTTTCAGTGCTGCGCTTTATCTTTGGCGTGACATTTCCGTTTATTCTGGGAGGCGCCTTTGCCTTTGTGCTGAATGTTCCCATGAACTTTATACAGAGACACCTGTTTCTGAAAAAGGTCACGGAAAAAAGCAGGTTTCTGAAAAAGGCGTCCCGCCCCTTCAGCATGATTGCCGTGATCCTGCTTGTCATCGGCGTAGTAGCTCTTGTCATGCTGGTGCTGCAGCAGATCGAGGGGAATTTCATCTATCCCCACGTGGTGGGCAATTCCGTAGGACTGCCCTCCATTTGGGTGCTGGCAGCAGTCAGTCTGGGCGGCAGTCTGATGGGGGTTGTGGGCATGCTGATCTTCATCCCCATCGTATCTGTGGTCTACGCCCTCTTCCGCAAGGCGGTGTATCCGCTTGTTTTTTTCATAGGATATAAAAAGATAAATTTTAGAGGGAGACAGACATGCTGAATTATCTTTGGACGGGAATGATCATTGTCGGCATCGTGTATGCGACGTGTACGGGACATATCGTGGAGGTGACGAACGCGGCACTGGACTCTTCCAAAGAGGCCATCACTTTGTGCATCACCATGGCGGGGGTGATGGAGAGAAAAAGGTGAAGAGTGTGAAGTTTTTCTTTAATTCCATCTGGCGTGGCAATTTGTTTTAATTTGATTTTAATGCAAATGAAAAATAAAATAATAATTTTAACTCGACAATCGAATTAAAATGAGTTAAAATCAAATTAGAAAGTTGTCATATTCAGAAATGTGAGGTGGATCAAATGCGTACATTTCCTGTAGCTGAAAGTTTAGAAATAGAATTTAAAAGTGATTTAAAGGGATACTCAGACCACGATTTAATTGAGGAGATCGTTGGAATGACAAATACAATTGGAGGAGTCTTATATCTTGGCGTAGAGGACGATGGTGCAGTTACAGGAGTTCATAAGAAGCATAAGGATGCAGTAGGAGTTACGGCTTTGATAGCAAATAGTACGGTTCCCCCCGTGTCGGTGAGAGCGGAAATAATTGATGAAGATGGAATGGATATATTAAAAATAGAAATCCCAAGAAGCCGAATGATCGTATCGACATCTTCTGGAAAAATTCTCCGCCGAAGATTAAAATTAGATGGAAGTCCGGAAGTAGTTCCCATGTATTCCTATGAAATACCCTCAAGATTATCAGAATTGGGGATGCTTGATTACTCGGCTCAACCACTTGCAGGAGCAACATTGGATGATCTGGATCCCAATCAGCGTGTTAGACTGCGCAAAATCATTCAGACAAGGCAGGGGGGCGAAAAAAACCTGTTGGCATTACCGGATGACGAGCTGGATATTGCCTTACACATAGTAATGGAAGTGAATGGAAAATACGTACCTACAGTAGCTGGAATGTTGCTTATAGGTAAAGAAGAAAGAATCGCAGAGTTAATGCCAACAGCCAAATCTTCTTTTCAGGTACTTGAAGGTACAGCAATCAGAATGAATAAAGACAGCATCAAGCCGCTGCTTGAATTATTTGAAATATATGAGACATATCTGAAAGCGTGGAATCCTGAAAGGGAGACGGAGTATGGATTATTTAGAATTCCAATTCCGGAGTTTGATTGGGCGGCCTTTAGAGAAGCCTTAGTTAATGCATTTTGTCATCGGGATTATACGATGCTTGGGAATGTTCGAGTGTTAATTGATGACGAGGGAATGGTCATCAGCAATCCAGGTGGATTTATAGATGGAGTAAATCTCAAAAATCTTTTAACAGTTGAGCCGCACGGAAGAAATCCGGCACTTGCCGATGCCATGAAGAGAATAGGTCTGGCTGAAAAAACTGGAAGGGGAATTGATAGAATATACGAAGGTTCGATCATGTTCGGAAGGCCATGGCCGGATTATTCGGAGTCTACAAGCAGAATGGTCAAGCTGTTTGTTCAGAGAGCAAAGGCAGATATTCCTTTTGCAAAATTCGTGGCAGATGAACAGAATAGGCAGGGGAAATCTTTATCTATTTATACATTGATGATCCTATCACTATTAAACAGTGAGCGGCGTGCAACGATTGAAAGGATAATGGAGGTTACAAATCTAAGTGAAAATAAGATACGTTCATCCCTGGAACGCATGACAGAGTCAGGTCTGATAGAGGCTTCTGGAAAAGGAAAATACCGTACATTTGTGCTTGGTAAAAAAATATATCGGGAGAAAAAAGAAACGATACAGTATGTGCGACAGACGGGTATTGACCGTATCAGATATCCGGAGCTGGTAATGAAGCTGGCTAAGGCGCAAGATGGGATCATTACAAAACAGGATATTGCAGAATTGCTGAAGATTTCTCCGTCACAAGCATATGCTGTGATCAAACAGCTTAGAAAGGAAGGAAAACTTGAACTTTTCTGTGGAGGAAAGTATTCAAAATATAAAGTGGTAGAATAAATTTGTGATGATATAAGGAAATGAATTAAGTATAAGAAAAGGAAGCCGGACTCTATTTTAAGCGTTTCGGCTTCCGGGATATTATTAAAGAGTGATTTTTGTCTCTTTTTCCTTCCTGCCAAGCAGAGGCCACACAGTCAGCAGCATAGTGACAAAGCAGGCCGTACCGCCCACAAAGTTGGAGATGGGCTCGGCCAGGAACACGCCGTCTGTGCCAAGTCCACCCACAGCGGGCAGGATCAAGGTCAGCGGGATCACGATGATCACCTTTCGGAACAAGGAGAAGAAAACCGCCTGCTTTGAGCGGCCCAGGGCCAGGGCTGTGGACTGGCCGGCAAACTGCAGGGACATCATAAAGATGCCCGCAAAGTAGATACGCATGGCGGGCACGCCCTTCTCGATCAGCTCTGGATCGCTGTTGAAGAGGTGGATGAAAAATTGGGGGAAGAAGAACAAAAGGGCCCAGGCGAAGAAGGAAAATACGATACACGCCCAGGAGGTGAATTTGATCGCTGATCTCACCCTTTCGTATTTCCCGGCGCCGTAGTTGTAGCTCATGACAGGCTGAGCGCCGTTTGTCAGCCCGTTGGCGGGCATGACGATGATCTCCCGCACGGAGTTGATGACAGTCATGATGCCCACGTACAGGTCGCCGCCATAGTGCTGCAAGGTGGCGTTGCACATGATCTGCACCGATCCGTTTGTGACGGACATGATAAAGCCGGACAGTCCCAGTCCGGTGATTTTTTTAATGATCGGAAGCTCCGGCTTCATGTGAGCGGGGGACAGGGAGATGACTGCCTTCTTTCCGGAGAGGAAATGCAAGACCCACACAGCGGAGACGAACTGGGAGATGATAGTGGCCAGCGCGGCGCCCCGGACACCCATGCCGAACACAAAGATGAACAAGGGATCCAGGACCAGGTTCAGCACAGCTCCGATGGACACGGAGAGCATGCCTGTGACGCCAAAGCCCTGGGCGTTGATAAAGTTATTCATGCCAAGACTCACCATCACAAAGAGCGTGCCGCACAGGTAAATGGTGAGATAGGCGTCCGCATAGGGGTAGGTCACGTCGCTGGCGCCGAAGAGATACATCAGCGGGCGGCGGAAGATATAGCATAGCAGGGCCAGGATCAGGCCGCTTACAAGGAGCATGGTAAAGGAATTTGCCATGATTTTTTTTGCTTTTTCTGTCTCCCCGGCGCCTCTTGCGATGGAGAAAAGGGGCGCACCTCCCATGCCGAACAGGTTGGCAAAGGCAGTGATGATGGTGATGACGGGAAGAGTGAGGCCAATCCCGGTCAGAGCCTGGGTGGAAGTGTGGGGAATGTGGCCGATGTAGATCCGGTCCACCACGTTATATAAGACGTTGATGAGTTGTGCGCAGGTCATGGGGACGGCTAGCCTCAGAATGTTTCTGACTACGCTCCCCTTGCTGAAATCGCTGGAATTCTGTGCTGTATTCTGCATGTGATCACCTTCTGCTATGTAAAACTTCTGTAAATAGTATAGGTTTTTTTGAAATGGTTTTCAAGATTTCTCCATATACAGATGTATTTCAGATGTGATCAGCGAAAAGAGGGATAGCGAAGGAAGTGCTTCAGATCCTCTCGAACAGGCTCATCCCTTTGGAAGTGACCGCTCAGATTTATTATATGATAGAAGCAACAGGCGGGAAGCCGGCGGCTCTTATAATTTTTCGTGTATCAGATACTTCTCCAGAGCCGAAAAATCTTTGATCACAAGAAATCCGTCTTCTTTTTCTATATACCCCTTGGAAGCCAGAGAAAGAAATATATTTGATATAGATACTCTGGAAAGCCCGGTCTGATCTGCCAATTCCTGATGGGTGAATTTGATCGTCAGTTTTAAAGTATTTTCCTTTGTCTTTACTCCATATAACTGTATCAGGGCCATAAGAGAGTGATAGAAGCGGTAATGTGAGTCGTCAAAGCACATTTGCTCCAAAAGACCGGTTATCAGGCGTGTTTTCAGTGAGAGGCTTTTTAAAAGAGAAAAGGCAAAGGACGGGTTTTTGG
The DNA here is from genome assembly GCA_964652805.1 of uncultured Mordavella sp. Taxonomy (GTDB): domain Bacteria; phylum Bacillota; class Clostridia; order Lachnospirales; family Lachnospiraceae; genus Claveliimonas. The sequence goes on from CAZZBJ010000010.1 coordinate 8,496, forward strand.
GGATTTCTTCTATAAACAGTTCTTTGGGAATCAGATAAAGGGACGTTTTTGTGTTGGTGGTGGCAGTGCAGTAATTTGGCAGACCATCAAGACAGGACAGTTCACCAAAACAGGTTCCTTCATCCGCAATGTAGACGCTCCTTTTCTTTCCGTGTCTTCCATAAGTATCCAGGCGAACCCGCCCTTCTTTTACAAGATATACAAATGAAGTTATAAGTCCCTGATGATAAATGACACTATTTTTTGGATAAGTTCTGACTTCTGAGCGTGAAGTCAATGATTTCCAATCTTCGGTATCCATACTGAGCCAGGGGGACATGTAGTTGGAATCGGATGAAATATGGTCTTTTCTGTCGATATTCTGTAAATCCATTGAATACTCCTTTAACATTTAGAAAAATTCAATAGTCTGACAATTATTTGACAAACAACAGTAAATACAAAATATATGGCATTTTGTAAAGTGTTTTACAGAAAAATTATACCATGCCAGCTATAATTGTCAACAACAGGAAGAAAGGAGGGTTTATGAATGAATTCGTATGGATTTATTGAAACAAAAGGTTATGTAGGAAGCGTTGAGGCGGCTGACGCCATGGTAAAGGCGGCGAACGTGGAGTTGGCAGGAAAAGTGGAGATTGGCGGAGGATTCGTGACCGTTGTGATCAGAGGTGATGTAGGAGCCGTAAAGTCTGCTGTAGACGCAGGGGCGGAAGCCGCGCAGAGGGTTGGGGAACTGCTGAGCGCGCATGTGATCCCCAGACCAAATGAAGGGCTTTTGGAAGTGTTCCTGAACGGCAAAGAGGAGGTATAAGCCGGGTCACAAAAGGTGCGGGAAAGGAGATGTGAGGATTGAAGAAGTTTTATACAGCGTCAGACGTTGATCTTTATGCTTCCAGAGGAGAGAAGATCATTGAAATCGGAGCTGCGGATGTGGTGACATCGATCGCAATGGAAGAAGCGCAAAAAAAAGGCATACAGTTTGTGAAGAAAAATGAGACGGCAGGTATGCAAAAGCAGGAGAAGGCCCGTTCTGTATATCAGCCATCACAGGCGGCCCCGCTGTACATGCCGTCAGAATATCCGCAGGTAAAGTCCCTGCCCTACAAGGGACTTTTGAGCGAGGCCGAGATAGACAGATGGAGGGAGGAATTTCCTATCCTGAAGGAGGTGGCCCATCTTGGCAATTGCTCTCAGAGCGCCCAGTCAAAACGTGTGTTGGCGGGGATCCAGAGATATCTGGACAATTGGGGAAGCGTCGGGATGGACTGGGATTCCTGGATGGGGGAGATCGAGCTGGCAAAAGCGGAGTTTGCCAAGGTGATCAACGCAAAGCCGGAAGAGATCGCTATTGCATCCTCTGTGTCGGATCTGGTCAGTTCCATTGCGAATTCCCTTGATTATACGGGCAAGAGAAAAAAAGTGGTTGTGACAGACATGGAATTTCCTACGGTTGATTACGTGTGGCTGGCAAACCAGCGGCATGGGGCGAAAGTAGATTTTATATCTGTAAATGAAGATCATCAGATCGAGTTGAGTGAATATGAACGGTACATTGATGAGGATACCCTTCTTACCTCTGTGACACAGGTATACTATCTCAATGGATTTAAACAGGATGTAAAAAAGATCGCAGAGATTGCCCACAGGAAAGGCTCTCTGATACTGGTGGATGCTTATCAGTGTCTGGGGACGGAGCCTATGGATGTAAAGGAAATGAATATTGACATTCTCGTTTCCGGATGTCTGAAGTATCTGTTTGGCCTTCCGGGCGTGGCTTTTATGTATGTGAATCCGAAGCTGATCCAGGAGATGAAACCATCTGTCACCGGTTGGTTTGGGCAGAGCAATCCTTTTTTGTTCCAGACCAGATACCTGGATTGGGCGAATAAGACAAGCCGCTTTGATACGGGAACTCCACCAGTGCTGAATGCCTATGCAGTGAGGGCGGGACTGGAGATCATTAATGAAGTGACCGTGCCCAAGATCAAAGACAGGATCGATATGCTGAGCGCTTATGCGCTGAACGGGGTCATAAAGAGAGGCCTGCGTACGCTCAGTCCGTTTGATGTGAGTAAAAAGGGCGGAACGACTGCTGTCGTGTGCGGAGATAAAGTGGACTCCCACACAATGGAAAAATTGCTGAGACAAAGGAACGTGATAGGCTCAGGCAGAGGAGAAGTCATTCGGATTGCACCTCATTTTTATACCAAACCAGAGGAGATTGATTATGCGCTCGACTGCATTAAGGACATCCTTGAAGGAAGGTAGGTGCTCGTATGTATATCTGCAAGGTACAGGGAAAGTGTGTTTCTACCATCAAAGATAAAAGCCTTACGGGCTGCAGTCTGATCACTATACAGCGGCTGAACAGATCAGGAGATCCTACAGGAGAGATCCTGGTGGCGGTAGATACGATCGGCTGCAGTATCGGAGAGACAGTCCTGGTCGCAAGGGGAAGCAGTGTACGGGAGATGCTGGGATCTGGTTCCTGTGCAGATATGGCTGTGATCGGTATTGTGGACACGTATGATCTGAGCTGATCATACAGAGGATGCGGGATAAAAATCAAGAAGAAACAGGAGGTTGGACATATGAAATCAAGAGGATTTATTGAGACAAAGGGACTGGTAGCGGCAATCGAGGCAGCAGATGCGATGGTTAAAGCAGCAAATGTAACTTTGACAGGAAAGAAACTGATAGGAGCCGGACTTGTTACTGTCATGATCGAGGGTGATGTAGGCGCGGTGAAAGCGGCGGTGGATGCAGGTGCGGCAGCGGCCCAGAAGGTCGGAGAGCTGGTAAGCGTCCATGTAATAGCAAGACCGGATGCGGCTGTGGAAAATTTATTGGAGGAATATGGAGGAATAGAACTGAAATTGTAGAAAAAAAGGCAGAAGGACAGGTGCTTCCATATGAAAGAAAATCTGGATTTAAGAACATTTGTGATTGTAGATAATATGCAGCCTCAATATGCGGCGGTCACGGGAACCGTATCAAAGGGAGATATTCCTCTGGCGGGCATGAGCGAACTGTACATCGAGCTGGCGCCGGGGAGCGGTGTGTATGACCTGCTGAATGTGGCGCTGAAAAAGTCAGGCGCCAAACCCGCATTTCAGATTGTGGAGCGTGAGTATGGGGAGATCGAGCTTCATTCTTTCTCCCCTGAGGAAGTGAAGGCAGCGGGGGAGGCGATCCTGGAGGCCTGTTCGCTGACGGTGTCTGACAGGATGAAGCCGGTGATCGTATCGGAACAGATCATCTCAAATGTGGATGCGTATCAGGCGCAGCTTATCAATAGGGATGGCCGGTACGGGTCGGTCCTTGTTCCGGGAGAGAGCGTATTTATCATGGAAGTTGAGCCGGCGGCCTATATATCCATTGCGGTAAATGAGGCAGAAAAGAATGCGGATATCAAAGTAGTGACCTTTGATCCTGTGGGAAAATTTGGAAGGATGTATGTATCCGGGAGGGAATCGGAAGTAAGGAGCGCCAGGGACGCCGCGGTTGCGGCCATAGAGACGACGGAAGGAAGAACATAAGCTATGGGAAGAGACATTTTTGCAGAGTATATCAAAGGACTGCAGTCCCCCGGGCAGTCTTCCGAAGAAGAAGAAAAGCGCGCAGGTGAAGTGTCAGGAAGAGGAGAGGGACCAGCCCTGGAGGTGTTAAGGGAGATCAGCAGGAAGCTGGATCACCTATCTTTTGCGGCTGTGGGGGAGAGCCCTTCTGTATCGAAGGAGGATGACCTTTATGAGAAAAAGCGCGCAGCCATAGTGGATCTCGCCGTTATAAACGGACAGGTTGTTCTGCCGGACTGCGGTATCTTGCAGACAGATATTTATGTGAAAGACGGGAAGATCTATGCCCTGGGTGAGAGGAACGATCTGGTGGCGAAAAAAAAGGTGGACGCCAAAGGGAAATATGTATGCCCGGGGATCATCGATCCCCATGTACATCTGGGACTTTTCGCTCCCATGGAGACGGATATGATTTCGGAGACAAGAGCGGCTGTCATCGGAGGGATCACGACGACAGGCGTCTTCCTTGGAGGGAACGCCTCCCACTTTGAAACGTTTCCGGTTATTCAGGAACAGGCGGAGCGTTTTTCCTACACAGATATCATACCGCACCTTGTGATCGCAAATGAAGAGCAGAAACGAGAGATACCGGAATATGCCGGATATCTGGATGTATCTTCTTTTAAAGTATACATGAACGGTATACCAGGGATGATTCCCAGTGTAGACGACGGGTTTATCATGGATGTCTTTGATGGACTGAAAAAGACAGGAAAAGAGTGCGTGCTGTGCTGTCATACGGAGAACAGTCATCTCGTGGAGAGAGCGCTGCGCATGGCAAAGGAGAAATTCGGAGACAGAGGAACTATAGAGGAATGGGAAGATACCCATCCGGAGATGGCAGAGGAAGAGGCCGTCATGAGGATTTCTTATCTGGCAGAGAAGGCACAGATGCCGGTATATCTTGTACATATCGGAACAAAAGAGGGAATAGAAAGACTGCGGTCGATCAAACCCTTTAATCGTTATATCCATGTGGAGTCCACAAGCCCTTATCTTGCGGTGGCCGGGAGCGACAGGAAAGACGCGCTGTATAAGATGGAACCACCCCTCAGAAAAGAAGAAGATAAAGAAGCTCTCTGGAGGGCGCTTGAAGAGGGGGTCATAGATACGATCGGAACAGACAATGTCTGTGCGACCAGAGAGGAAAAGCAGCCGTGGAGACCCATATGGGACGTTGTTCCCGGGTATTCCGTGCTGCAGACTCATCTGCCGGCAGTCCTGACAGAGGGAGTGTGGGAGAGAGGGATGGACCTGGAGCGGGTGATCGCTCATATGACCAAGCGGCCTGCTGAAATATTTGGAGTTTATCCGAAAAAAGGGACGCTCCTTCCCGGAAGCGATGCGGATATTGTCATGATAGATATGGATAAGGAAAAAACAGTCCGTGCGGCAGATCTGGTATCAAGGTCAGATTTTTCTATCTACGAGGGCCGCTGTTTGAAGGGCTGGCCAGTGATGACGATCAAAGGCGGGAAGATACTGGCTGAAAATGGCCGTCTGACTGATCAAAGGGCAGCAGGGCATATGTTGAAGAGATAGGAGGAAATGGAAGGTGAAAGAGATAAGAATACACGGCAGAGGCGGAATGGGAGCTGTAAAGGCAGCGGAGGCCCTTGTCTATGCCGCGGTGATGGATGGGAAATACGGAAACTCGATCCCTTTTTTTGGCTTTGAGCGCCAGGGAGCTCCTGTTACCGCCTTTGTGCGGATCAGCGATGAGCCGATCCGGCCTAAAAACAGAGTTTACAACCCGGATGTGGTGATTGTTCTGGATCCCACGATCATGAATGCGGTCAATGTGTTTGAGGGAGTCAAAGACCATGCGATCCTTGTCCTCAATACAACGCAGGATATCAGCGACCTTGCGATCCCGCCGCAGGTGAAGAAATTGGCCGTTGTAGACGGCACAGGTATTGCCATGGAAATGTTGGGAAGACCGATCACCAATACAGTCATGCTCGGTGCGTTCTGCAGGGCCACAGGGCTTGTGTCAGAAGGAGAAGTGGCAAAAAAAGTCGAAGAGCTGTGGGGCGGAAAAAATAAGGAAGCCCTGCACAGAGGCTACGAAGAAGCAGTTGTCCTGGAACTGGAAGGAGGCGGGAAACATGCAGTTTAAAAGCAAGTATATTGTCCCGATAGGAGCGGATGGGATCCATACGATCAATACGGGCGACTGGCGGACACAGCGGCCTTCCCTGGATCAGGAAATCTGTATCAGGTGTGGAACATGCCTTTTATACTGTCCTGTTGGATCCATACATAAAAATGAAGGCGGGGAATTTTATGTCTGTTACGACTATTGCAAGGGATGCGGAGTCTGTGCCCATGAATGTCCAAAGAAGGCCATTATTATGACAGCGGAGGGGGGAAAGTAAATGCAGAGACTTGATGTAGTAAACGGAAATATGGCGGCTGCTATCGGAGCCGCGCTGGCAAAACCGGATGTCATAGCTGCATACCCGATCACTCCACAGACGCCGGTGGTAGAATATCTGACACAGTTTGCGGCAGATGGCAAAATAGACGCGGCTATGAGCGAGGTCGAATCGGAACTGTCAGCTATGAGTGTGGTGACAGGTGCGTCTCTGGCTGGGTCCAGGACGTTTACAGCAACGGCATCCCAGGGCCTGGCTCTGATGTATGAACCGTATTTCAGAACCTCCACTTTGAGGCTGCCGGTCGTGATGGCTGTCGTGAACAGAGAGATGATCTCACCTCAGAGCGTATGGGGAGGACAGCAGGATTCTATGAGCGTGCGGGATGCCGGATGGCTGCAGATTTATGCAGAGGACAACCAGGAAATCCTGGATCTGGTAGTGCAGGCATTTAAGATCGCCGAAGATAAGAGGGTGCTCTTACCGATCAATATCTGTTATGACGGATTTTATCTGTCACATATGACAGAGCGCGTTCTGGTGCCGGAACAGGAAAAGGTAGATGCCTTTCTGGGGACCTATCATCCGGAGCATATCCTTCTTGATCCGAAAAAACCGATGGCAGTAGACCCTCTCACGAACGGCGCGCTTCTGATGGAATACAGATACAAACACCTTCAAGCGCAGCAGGCCGCGCTTGAAGTGATCGAGGAGGTTGACCGGGAATACGGCGATCTGTTTGGAAGAAGCTATGGCGGAGCAATTGAGGAATACAAGATGGAAGACGCAGAGTACGCTATCGTTACGACAGGTTCCATGGCGGGGGCTGCAAAAGATATGGTGGACGCAAAGCGTGAAGAGGGAATAAAGGCAGGGCTCGTCAGAATGAGGATGATCCGGCCGTTTCCGAAGAAGCGGGTGCGGGAGGCCTTAAAGAAAGTGAAAGCCTTTGCTGTAGTAGACAAAAATGTATCCTTTGGCTGTGACACCGGTATTGTATATCAGGAAGTGCGGGCGGCAATGTATGGAGGCAATGCAGTTCCATCGGTTCCGGTTATTGGAGGACTGGGAGGTGAAGACATTTCCCTTGGGATGATGGGAGACGTGATAGACAGGACAGTGGAGGCGGCTTGTCAGCAGGCGGACAGCGAGACGGTCTGGCTTATGGCAGAAGAAGGGTAGGTGGCAAAGATGAATGTTGTAGATAAACTCGATCAGATGGAGGATATGATATCGCCGGGTATTTCCGCATGTGTGGGATGTAATGTGGAGCTGACGCTGCGCACCTGCATGAAGCTCCTGGGACCCAATACGATCTATGCCGTTCCGCCGGGCTGTATGGGAGGTGTGGGAGCTGTCGGATGGGATACCCAGTCTGGTTCAAAAATACCAGTGTTTTTCCCGCTCCTTGACAATGTAGCTTCTATGCTGGCGGGAATAAAAATGCACTATGAGAAGCAGGGAAGAGATGTGAACGTAGTTGCCTTTGCAGGAGATGGCGCTTCCACAGATGCCGGCATGCAGTGCCTGTCAGGGGCGGCGGAGCGAGGAGATAAGCTGATCTATATCTGCTATGACAATGAGGGTTATATGAACACTGGCTACCAGAGAAGCAGTGCCACAACAAAATATTCATGGACCACAACGACTCCTGTGAGCAAGGATGGTCGAGGCGGGAAAAAACAGCACAAAAAGGATTTCCCGATGGTGATGGCTATGCACGACATCCCTTACATGGCAACCTGTTCACCGGCTTATATACCGGATATGGTCAGAAAGCTGGAGAAGGCGATGGAAGCATCGAAAAGAGGGCTGGCCTATCTGCATGTGTTTAACCCCTGCCTTACAGGATGGGGCATACAGCCGGAAACAAGCATTGAGGTGGCGAGGCTGGCAGTAGAGACCAATTTCTTTCCGCTGTATGAAGTGGAGGACGGGAAATTTACGATCAGCAAAAAGTTTAAGGAACCAAAATCCCTGAAGGACTATCTTGGACGGATGAAAAAGTTCCGGCATTTGAATGAAGATGAGATTGCGGATATACAGCAGATGATAGACAGGAAGTGGGAGCGACTCCTTCAATTGGAGCGGCTGTAAAAGGAGGTGTCAGATGGATCAGAAATTAAACGCGCTGTTCCGGCCGGAAAATATAGCTGTGATCGGAGCCAGCAGCAATCCTCTCAAAGCCGGATATACTGTGATCTGGAATCTCAACGAAATCGGGTATCCGGGAAAGGTATTTCCGGTCACGCCGACAGAGAAGGAAATTCTTGGACATCCCTGTTATCCGAAACTTTCCCGGATTGAAGAGAAGGTGGAGCTTGTGGTGCTTGGCACACCGGCCAGACTTGTGTATGACATGATGGAAGATCTGGAAAGGCGCATGGAGGAGCATGGAGATGTGAAGGTGATCGTCTGTATCGCGGCAGATTACGGGGAGACGAAGACAGAAGAAGGCGTCAGGCGTCAGGCATGCCTCATGGATACAGCCGGAAAATACGGTATCCGCGTGGTAGGACCAAACTGCATTGGTGTGATCGACAATGTGAACAGAGTGGACACCACGTTTATAGAAACTATGCTCCCAAAGGAGATGAGAGGGAGAAAGGGCGGTATCAGCTTTATTTCCCAGAGCGGGGCCATGGCAGCATCCATTCTCATGATGGGAGCCTCTCAGCCGGCACCCATTTCCATAAACAAATTTGTTTCTATAGGAAATATGGCGGATGTGGATTTCATAGATCTGTTGGAATATTTTGAACAGGATGAAGACACAAAAGTGATCGGCATGTATCTCGAGGGATATCCGGATGGACGGGCGCTGATGGATACAATGGCAAGGATCGTGCTGAAAAAGCCGATCATAGTACTGAAGGTGGGCAGAGGCGGCATAGGAGCAGTGGCGGCCAATTCTCATACAGGTTCGCTGGCCGGATCGGATGCGGTTTACGATGCGGCTTTCCGGCAGTACGGCGTGATCCGGGTGGATACGATCGAGGAGATGATGAGTGCTCTTCAGGCCTTTGATTCTATGGAACTTCCTGATGGCAACCGGTGTTTTCTGCTGACACAGGCCGGCGGGCCTGGGATCTACTGTGTGGATCAATATGAAAAAGAAGACCGCCTCCGGTTCCCGCTGGTGAAGGAAGAGACGAAAGAGAAACTTACAGAGATACTGCCTCCCATGGCAAATGTCTGTTCCCCGGAGGGGTATGCGGACATTACGGCTGCGGCGAATGTAGAGCATCACGTGGAAAGCCTTCGGGTTGTCATGGAAGATGAAAATGTGGACAGTGTGATCTTGGTGACTGTTGTACCGACTTTTCTTCCGAGAGAGGAGCTGGCGGAAGGGTTCGTCAGACTTTTGTGGGAAGAAGGATACGGGAAACGGAAGCCGGTATATATCTGTATCATGGCAGGAAATTTTGTGCGTGAGTGCAGAGAGTTTCTGGAAGAGAATGGGATCCGCACCTTTGAGACACCGGCTCACTGCGTGACGGCAGCCGGGCACATGGCAGCATATGCCGGATTTCTTAAAAGACAGGGAGGAGGGCAGAGGCATGAGTAGATTTTTAAATGAACTGGATGCCAAAGAGCTCCTCAGTTCCTATGATGTGCCAATGGCAAAGAGCAAGGTGGCAGCAACCGAAGAAACCGCAGCTGTGATAGCCGATGAGATGGATTTCCCGATCGTCATGAAAGTGCTGTCTGCAGATATACAGCACAAGACAGAAGCAGGATGCGTATTCCTGGGAGTGGAGAAGGAGCAGGTCGAGGATACCTTTCACAGGATACTGAAAAATGCCGGCGAATACGTCCCGGACGCGCGTGTTGATGGTGTGTTGATGCAGGAGCAGGCAGACAGAGGACTGGAAGTGATCGTAGGGATGAAAAGAGATCCCCAGCTTGGCCCGATCCTTATGACAGGGCTTGGAGGAATCTATGTGGAGATCTTTAAGGATGTGGCGCTCAGACTCATCCCCCTGACCAGAGATGAGGTCGTACGAATGTTGGAAGAGACAAAGCTTTGTCGGATCATCCGAGGCGCCAGAGGGACCGTATATGACGAAGAAACCCTGGTAGACATCCTTCTAAAGATAGCGGTGCTGACAATGGAAAGAGAGGAGGTGGAGGAAATAGATATCAATCCGCTGTTCCTTTACGAAAAAGGGAAAGGAGCGAAAGGAGTGGATGCCCTGATTAAAGTGAAATGAGATTGGCAAGGTGAGGTGTTTATGAAAAACAATAGGATTTTGCCTTATCTGGCGGGGATTGTCATGGCGCTGTTCTTTGGTCTGTCCTTTTTGGTAACACAGCAGGGACTGGCCCGGATGCCGCCGATGGTCCTTTTGAGCTACAGGTTTGGAGTGGCGGCCGTCGTTTTGACGGGATTGCGCTGCATCGGCGTGATCTGTGTGGATTATAAAGCAAAACCGATCGGCGGAGTCATTTTACTGTCCGTCTTTTATCCGGGGATTTCTTTCTTTTTTGAGACGATAGGGCTGACATATGTCTCTTCATCACAGGCAGGGATACTGGTGTCGATCATGCCCATATTTGTGACGCTGTTTGGGATTGTGATACTAAAAGAAAGACCAAAGAAAATACAGGTACTGTTTATCGTGATATCGGTGGCGGGAGTTCTGATTACAGTCGTATTTGCAGGAAACAGTCAGGATAGGGGGACTTTTTTGGGCATACTGCTCCTGCTGGTGTCTGTGCTGGCCGGCTCTCTTAACAATGTGCTGTCGAGAAAATATTCCAGATATTTTTCTGCGATAGAGATCACATATATGATGATCTGGATGGGTGCTGTGATCTTTACAGGGATTGCGTGCATACAGGGGATTTTTGACAGAGAGGTATGGACAGGCTATACCATGCCTTTCACATCTCTCAAAAACCTGTTTGTGGTGCTGGAGCTGAGTATAGGAACATCTGTGATAGCATTTTTCTGCATGAATTTCATGCTCTCCAGACTGAAGGCGGCAAATGCTTCTGTCTTTAATAATCTGGCTACTGTTATATCTATATTGGCTGGGGTGCTGATATTAAAAGAACATCTTTACTGGTATCAGATCGTGGGAGGGTTTTGCATAATTTTGAGTGTGTGGGGGACAAACTATTATGAAAACAAGATAAAACCTAAAGGAAAAGGAGGTAAATGAGAATGGAAGAAAGAAAAGAGAAATACTTGGAATTCAGAGGAAGTCAGTATGTAGCATTGCTCCCGCTGGTGTTATTTGTAGGAGCCTGTATCATTCTTTTTGTGGTACTGAAAGTATTTGAGATGGAAGGCCTCTGTATGGGCGGCATTATTGTCCTGATGATCGGCAGCTTTTTCTCCAAGGATATGCCCCGTTACTGGCGGGCGGTAGTAACGGGAATGACTTCGGAGATGATGAATACCCTTGCGCTCGTACTTCTTGTTGTGGGCGTGTTTGCTGAGATGATGTCCAGTGGTGGTGTTGCAGAAGGCTTTGTATGGCTGGGAGATACGATGGGGCTTCACGGCAGCGCGTTTGTAGTGTTTACTTTTATCGCAACAAGTATCATTTCACTGTCCACAGGAAGTTCCATTGGAACACTGTTTTCCGGATTCCCGATTTTGTATCCTTCGGGAGTGCTCCTTGGCGCCAATCCGCTTCTCCTGGCAGGAGCCATTTTGTCAGGCGCGATCTTTGGCGATAATGTAGCGCCTATCTCAGACACAACGATCGCATCCGTGGCCTCCCAGCATTATAAAAATAAACCTGGAACAGCCGATATTGGCGGTGCGGTTGCCACCCGAATGAAATATGCCCTTGTAGCTATGGCAATTGCCTGTGTTCTTTATTTTATTTTTGGCAATGCGGGAAGCGGCGATCCTGCAGGGGAGGAGATCCTGGCCTCTTATATGAACGCGAAGGGCCTGATCATGCTTATTCCGGTTGTGATTCTTCTTGCTGTAGCGATTGTTACGAGAGAGATCTTTATTGCGGCTACAGTGGGGACTATATGCGGAACGATCATAGGACTGTTGTTTGGCATTTTTTCTCCCGCGGATATTTTGTCTGTACAGGATGATGCTCTGGCCGGCTACCTGATCGAAGGTGTGAAAGGCATGCTTGGAACAGTCGGATATCTGTATGTAGTGGCAGGTATTATAGGGATACTGAACGATAGCGGCATGATGAAGAAGATGGTGGATGCCCTGATGAACAGTAAGCTGAATCAGACGGTGATAGGCTCCGAGCTGATCATTGGATTCGGGATCATCCTTACTTCCATCTGTCTGGGATCTGCCAATGGGCCCGCTATTATCATGTATGGTCCGATTGCAGACCAGATCGGACAAGATAAAAATCTGCATCCCTACAGAAGAGCGAACCTGCTGGATGGTTTTGCAAGCACCCTTGCTGTTATCATTCCCTTTACAAGCTCCTTTATATTTATAGTTATAAGCTGTATCAACAGTCTGATGGGACAATATGATTTTATAGAGTCGGTCAATCCGATATCATTGGCAGGATCCGCTTTCCACTGTATCGCCCTGTTCTTTGTGTTTATGTTTTCGGTACTTAGCGGATGGGGCAGAGCGTATGAGGGACCGGATGGAAAGCTGCTCCGGCAGAAGGAATATGCAAAGCAGAATGATTAAGGAACGATAAAAACTCAGAAGAGACGGAAAAACGGCGGCTGCCTTGGAACGTGTGTTTTCAAGGCAGCCCCTTTGTTTGTCCGGGGAAAGTGGTTTTCACGGGTTTGGGAGATGTGGTATAATTGTCCTATATGAAAAGACAGGAGAAGCATATGAAATACCTATACGAGATCCCGGACTCCTTCTGGAGCCTGTTCCGCTCCGGAAATCGGGATATATACATAGAAGCGCTGCTTCAGATCAACGAGGAATACGAGTACAACAATTACTTCCTGAGCCGGGAAGTGTGCCTGGAGATCCTGGGGGATTTCTATACCCGGAAGAAGATCACCCTGGAGGCGGAAGAGTCGGAGGATGAGAAGGACATGCTGGAGACGCCGGCGTCCAGGATTTTAAACTGGCTGCTTCGGACGCGGTGGCTGAAAAAGATCGAGGACTTCCATACTCTTGTGACCCATATTGTCATCCCCGACTATGCGTCCGTTTTTATAGAGGCCTTTGACCGGCTGACCCGGGAGGGGATGGAGGACACGGAGCTGTACATTCAGAACGTGTACGCCACTTTGTACTCCTTCCAGAACAACCCCAGGCTGAACAGCGCCATGCTCCGCTCTGCCCTCGTGAACACGAGGAAGCTGAACAAGGCTCTGCAGGACATGCTCCACAATATGGACTTGTTTTACGGGCGGCTGCTGGAGCAGAAGGAGTACGGGCAGCTCCTGGCCGAGCACCTGGAGGGGTATGTGGAGGAGGTTGTCCGTAAGAAATATCATATTTTAAAGACAAGCGACAACTTCTACATTTACAAGATGGATATCAAAAAGTGCCTGGAGAAAATGCGGGAGGACGAGAGCATCTACGAACGCATCGGCGAGAAGGGACTGGATATACTGGACCGGATCGAGCGGAGCTTTGACGACATCGAGCGGCGCATCGCCAATATGGACAAGGAGAACACAAAGTACATCCGGGCCACGGTGACCAGGCTTAACTATCTTCTGAACGGGGAGACGGACACGAAGGGGCTTGTGATCCGGCTTTTGAACCAGCTTGGAAAAGAGGGGAAGGAGGAGCGGCTCCGGGAGACTGCCTCCCGGATGAACCTGTCACTCTTTGAGATCCTGTCGGAGAAATCTCTCTACAAGCGGAGAAAGCCGAAGAAGGACTTTGTCAGCCAGCTTGAGCGGGAGGAGGAGTCCCGGGAGCTCTCAAAGAAGGACGTCCTGAAGCTGAACCGCATCCACACCCGGTATACGAGGAAGCAGATCGAGGATTTCATCGAGGAACACATGACCGGAGAGCAGATGCGGCTTGCGGATATGCAGGTGGAGGATGACGAGGATTTTGAGAAGATCATCCTGGCCTACGACTACAGTACAAAGCACGGCAGCAGGTACCAGGTGATCGAGGAAGGCGGCCTGGTGGAGAGCGGAAAATACCGGTATCCGAGGCTGACATTTGTGCGCAGGAAGGTGTGAGAACTATATGATCGATTACATAGAACAGTTAAGTGATGAGGCAAGAGAGCAGATCACCGAGGTGATCCGGCTTCTGTACAGGCAGACCTTCATCCTGGAGAGAAAATACGACAGGCGCTCTGAGAGATGGCAGTACAGCAGAGAATACAAGATATGCGTCCAACACATGGAATTTCTGAAGGCGTACTTCCGGGTGGCGGGCATCGAGCTTGTGGAGAATGTCTATCTGGGCGTGTTCTACATCCGGGACGGCATGCTCATGGGCGAGAAACTTCCGCGGCTTGCCACCATCTATATCCTTGTGCTGAAGATCCTGTATGACGAGCAGATGTCCCAGGTTTCGTCCAGCACAAGGATCGTGACAACGCTGGGGGCTGTGAATGGCAAAGCCGGGGAGTTCCAGGTGATGAAATCCCTGCCGTCCCCCACGGAGATGCGGCGCGGCATTGCGCTTCTGAAGAAATATCAGATCATAGAGCCGCTGGACATTCTGGAGGAGTTAAACGAGGGGACCAGGATGATCATTTACCCCACCATCAACATGGTGCTCACCGGGGACGACATCCGGGCGCTCTTAAAGACATTTGGCGAGGAGGAGAACAGTGGAGACGAAACAGGCGTTCAAAATACTATCGAAGATCTGTCTGAATAACTGGCATTACATAGACAGGAAGGTGTTGTCGCTGAACAAGGGAGTAAACTTCTTTACCGGCCACTCCGGAAGCGGAAAGTCCACAGTCATTGACGCGCTGCAGATCGTCCTGTACGCCAACACCGACGGGCGGGGCTTTTTCAACAAGGCGGCGGCCGACGACTCGGACCGGAGCCTGATCGAGTATCTGCGGGGCATGGTTAACATCGGCGACAACAACGAGTCTCAGTATCGGAGAAACAAGACTTTTTCCAGCACCATCGTGCTGGAGTTCACAAACAGCGTCACCGGGGAGCAGGAGTGCGTGGGAGTTGTCTTTGACGTGGAGACGGCCACCAACGAGATCAGCCGCCTCTTCTTCTGGCACAGGGGCGCCCTCCTGTCAAATCTGTACCGTGGAGAAGGGCGGATCCTGTCCACCGTGGAGGTGCGGGAGTATCTGCAGAGAAATCTCCCCCAGGACGGTTACTACTGTGGCCCCAGTAACGAAAGGTTTCGCCGCCAGCTCTACGACGTGTATCTGGGAGGGCTGGACAAGGAGAAATTTCCCAGGCTTTTCAAGCGGGCCATCCCTTTCCGTATGAACATCCGGCTGGAGGACTTTGTGAAGGAGTACATCTGCATGGAGCGGGATATTGAGATCCAGGACATGCAGGAGAGCGTCATGCGCTACGGGCAGATGCGCAGCAAGATTGAAGCCACACTGAAAGAAATCCGATCGCTGACGGAAATAAAAGAAAGTTTCTCTCTCTACAGAGATAAAATGACAGAGGAGGAGAGCTGGCTGTACCGGGCCCTGCGCCTGGAGATTCTTCAGCTTTGCCGCCGTCTGGAGGGCATCCGTGACCGGAAGGCTCAGGAGGAGAAGGAGAAAAAGGAGCAGCAGAGCCTGAAGGAGAAGACAGACAGGGAGGCGGATGAGCTGCAGAGGCAGTACGAGGAGATCATTGTCCGTATTGCCCAGACCGGGTACGAGGAGCTGAAGGACAAGCTCTCCCAGGTCAACCTGTTCCTGGAGCACCTGTCCGCCAGCAGGAGCAGCCTGCAGAAGACAAAGGAGAGTCTGGAGGAGTGGAAGAAGCAGGACTTGGTGTCTAACTCCATGCTCAGAGATATGGAAAAGCTTTGCCAGGGCAGCATCACGGAGGAGGAGCTCCGGCGGCTCAAGGACAATTTCGCCGACATTCGGCGGGAGCTGGAAGAGGAGAGAGGCGAGATAGGCGTCCGACTTCGATCCCTGAAAAAAGAGATGCAGACGGCCCGCCAGGAGATCGCTGATCTGAAGCGGGGAAAGAAGGCCTATCCCCGGGAGCTGGAGGAGGCCAGATACTATATCCGGGAGGAGCTTCAGAAGAGGGCCGGAAAATTTGTGAATGTACAGATTTTGGCGGACATGCTGGAGGTAAAGGACGAGACATGGCATAATGCGGTGGAGGGTTGTCTGGGGAATAACAAGCTGTCCCTCATGGTGGAGCCGGCCTACGCAAAGGAGGCCATGGAAATCTACGAGACCCTGGACAAAAAGAAATTCTGGCGCGCCGCCGTGGTGGACACAGAGCGCCTCATGCGGGACAGCCACCCGGTCAGAAAGGGAGCGCTGGCCGAGGAGGTGAAGGCGGGGATGGACTATGCCCAGGCCTACACGGACTTCCTGCTTGGCAGGGTGATCAAATGCCGGGATATGGACGAGCTGGGGCAGCAGACCGTGGGCATCACCCCGGGGTGCATGCTGTATAAGAGCTATAAGCTGCAGCACATCAATCCGGAGAACTACACAGAGCGTGCCTCTATCGGCGAGAACAGTCTCCGGAAGAGGAGAAAGAGGCTGGAGGAAAAGCTGGAGAAGCTGGAAAAACAGAGAGTGCCCCTGGAAGAGCGTAAGGAGGAGATCCGGGCTGTCCTTGCCATGGACTATCTGGACCGCCCTGCCGGAGAGTACTTAAGCATGATAAAGGATATCCGGATGATCGGCGAGAAGGAAAACGAAAGAGAAATGCTGCAGAGCCGGATACAGGAGCTCAAGGAGGAGACGGTAGGCAGGCTTGAGCAGAAGAAGGAGGAGCTGCGGGAACGTCAGACAAGGAAAAAGCAGCAGGCGGACAGCATCCAGAAGACCATCTGGCAGCATGAGAGAAAGATCCAGGAGGCGGATCAGGAGTACCTGGACCTGGATGAAGAGTTAAGTGAGAAACAGAAACGTTTTAAAGAAGACAAAGAATTTGCGGAGAGCTTCCGATCCTATATGGAGAGCAGGAGGAGCTCCAACTATGAGTACCTGAAAAATCTCTGCTTCCGGGAGCAGGCTGTCTGCCGGGAGGAGAGGGAGAAGAGATACCAGGAGCTGGTGGATATCCGCAGCAGCTATCTGCGGGAGTACCCCCACCGCACCTTCTCGGCCAGTGCAAAGGACAATGAAGATTACGAGAAGCTCCTGAACACGCTCCGGTGCGACCATCTGGAGGAGTACAAGGAGAAGGCGGCAGAGCAGGCAAGGACCGCGGTCCTGCATTTCAAGGAGGACTTTATCTACAAGATACGCAGCGCCATCAAGGAGGCGCTTCAGCGAAAGGACGAGCTGAACCGGATCATCAGCAGGCTGGATTTTGGAAAGGATAAGTATCAGTTTGTGATCACCAGGAACAAGGGGGCCTACGGGGAATACTACGACATGTTCATGGACGACTCTCTGGAGATCGATCCCTCTCAGCTCTCCTGCCATATGGAGAACCAGATGAACCTGTTTACCATGGAACACGAGGAGAAGTACGGGGAGCTGATAGGCGAGCTGATCCAGATCTTCATCCCGCCGGAGAACGCCTCCGCCGAGGAGATGGAGGAGGCGAAGCAGAACATGCGCAAATACGCGGACTACCGCACATACCTCTCCTTTGACATGCAGCAGATCGTGGGGGGTAAGAAGAACATGCACATCGGTCTTGGAAAGATGATTTCCAAGAATTCCGGCGGGGAGGGCCAGAATCCCCTCTATGTGGCGCTTCTGGCCAGCTTTGCCCAGCTCTACCGCCTGGACTACTCGCCCGGAGTCAG
>CAZZBJ010000010.1:26282-33808 GCA_964652805.1 uncultured Mordavella sp.
AGGAACCCCACCATCCGCCTTGTCATCCTGGACGAGGCCTTCTCCAAGATGGACGCAGAGAAGGTGGCCACCTGCATTGAGCTGATCCGGGGTCTCGGCTTCCAGGCTGTCATCAGCGCCACCAACGACAAGATTCAGAACTATCTGGAGAACGTGGACAAGACCTTTGTCTTTGCCAATCCGGATAAGCAGAACATCTCCATCATGGAGTTTGAGAAGCAGGATTTTGAGGAGCTGATGGAGGAGTCTGAAGAATAAGCCGGGAAACAGGCGGAAGACAGACCGGGAGCGAAGACCGGACACCTTGACATTTCGCTTCCCCTATGCTACGATTTGAGACAGATTATTTTTCATAACAGAAACGCTGTGACGAAGAGAGTAGGTTCGGGAAAGTTTTACAGAGAAATTTCCGTATGCTGAGAGGAAATGAATGGAAGCGGGCTGAAGATGGCTTCTGAGCGGCGCAGACGAACAGAAAGACGTGTCAGAAGTACTTTGTCATTCAGTGTAAGTCTGCGAAGGGATCGCCCTCTACAGCGAAGAGATGTCGGCCGGGCCGGCACCTTATGAGGTTTCTGCCGCAAGGCAGGAGTGAATGAGAAGTGGTAACACGGTCAATTCGTCTTCTCTGATTTCCGATGGGAGTCAGAGAAGATTTTTTTATTAAAAAAGGAGAGTAGAGAGTATGGAAAAACAGAAATATTACATCACAACAGCCATTGCCTACACATCAGGCAAGCCCCATATCGGGAACACCTACGAGATCGTGCTGGCAGACGCCATTGCCAGGTACAAGAGGAGCCAGGGATATGACGTGTTCTTCCAGACCGGAACCGATGAGCATGGACAGAAGATCGAGCTGAAAGCCGGGGAAGCCGGCGTGACGCCAAAGGAGTTTGTGGACCATGTGGCAGGGGAGATCAAGAGGATCTGGGATCTGATGAACACCTCCTACGACAAGTTCATCCGCACCACGGATCCGGACCACGAGAAGCAGGTGCAGAAGATTTTCAAAAAGCTGTACGACCAGGGAGATATTTACAAGGGATATTACGAGGGAATGTACTGTACTCCCTGCGAGTCCTTCTTCACAGAGTCCCAGCTTGTGGACGGCAGATGTCCGGACTGCGGCCGGGAGGTGCAGCCTGCAAAGGAAGAGGCTTATTTCTTTAAGATGAGCAAATATGCGGATCGGCTCATCGAGCACATTAACACCCATCCGGAATTCATTCAGCCGGTATCAAGGAAAAATGAGATGATGAACAATTTCCTTCTCCCGGGACTGCAGGATCTGTGCGTGTCCAGAACTTCCTTTAACTGGGGAATCCCGGTGGATTTTGACCCGGACCATGTCGTGTACGTGTGGCTGGACGCTCTGACCAACTATATTACCGGAATTGGATACGACTGCGATGGAGAAAGTACGGAGCAGTTTAAGAAAAACTGGCCGGCAGACCTGCACCTGATCGGAAAGGATATTATCCGCTTCCACACCATTTACTGGCCTATCTTTCTCATGGCCCTGGATCTGCCTCTTCCGAAGCAGGTGTTCGGACACCCATGGCTTCTCCAGGGAGACGGCAAAATGAGCAAATCCAAAGGAAACGTGCTCTATGCAGATGAGCTGGTGGATTTCTTTGGCGTGGACGCCGTGCGTTACTTTGTGCTCCACGAGATGCCTTTTGACAACGATGGCGTGATCTCCTGGGAGCTGATGGTGGAAAGAATGAATTCTGACCTGGCAAACACCCTTGGAAATCTGGTAAATCGCACGATTTCCATGACCAATAAATACTTTGGCGGCACAGTGACAGACAAAGGCGTCTTAGGGGAAGTGGATGCGGACCTGAAGGCTGTGACAGAGAATATGCCAAAGGCAGTAGAGAGCAAGATGGAGGATCTGCGGGTGGCGGACGCCATCACAGAGATCTTTACTTTGTTCAAGCGCTGCAACAAATACATCGATGAGACCATGCCCTGGGCCCTTGCAAAGGATGAGACAAAAAGGGACCGCCTCGAGACGGTGCTCTTCCATCTGCTCGAAAGCATCCGGGTCGGTGCGGCGGCGTTGGAGCCCTTTATGCCTGAGACATCAGAGAAGATCCGGGCACAGCTTGGAGAGGGCAAGGTGACAGAAAAGCCGGAGATCCTCTTCCGGAGACTGGATCTTGAGGAGGTCATGAAACAGGTGGAGGAGCTTCATCCCCCTGTGGAAGAGAAGGAAGAAGAGGAACCTGTGATTGACATGGAGGCAAAGCCGGAGATCACGTTTGAGGAGTTCGGAAAAATGCAGTTCCAGGTAGGCGAGATCCTGGAGTGCGAGGCTGTGAAGAAGTCCAAAAAGCTTCTCTGCTCCAAGGTGCGCGTGGGAAGCCGGATCAAACAGATCGTGTCCGGTATTCAGTCCAACTACACGCCGGAGGAGATGGTAGGCAAGAAGGTCATGGTGCTTG
Organism: uncultured Mordavella sp.; assembly: GCA_964652805.1. Lineage (GTDB taxonomy): Bacteria > Bacillota > Clostridia > Lachnospirales > Lachnospiraceae > Claveliimonas. Next base: position 28,736 of record CAZZBJ010000010.1, read on the forward strand.
TGAACCTGAAGCCGGCCAGGCTGGCAGGCGTGCTCTCAGAGGGCATGCTGCTCTGCGCCGAGGATGAAGAGGGCAATCTGGCCCTCATGACGCCGGAGAAGGATATGCCGGCGGGAGCGGAGATCTGCTGAAAGCGGCAGAAGCGATGCGGACTTCCGGGCAGACGAGGGAACCAAATCTTTAATAAAAAATTAATTTTCCCGTTATATGATTTGCTGAGAAATTATGGTATAATTGCCCTACTTACTTTAGATCAGAAAGAGAATTGGACGGAAGCAGCATGATTTTTGAGACCCATGCGCATTATGATGATGAACAGTTTGATATGGACAGAGACCAGCTTCTTGGCTCCATGGAGGCGGGAGGCGTGGGTACGATCGTCAATGTGGGTGCATCCCTTGCTTCCAGCCGGGCATCTGTCTCCCTGGCGGAGAGGTATCCCTTTATCTATGCCGCCGTGGGAGTTCACCCGGACCACACGGGAGAGCTGGACGAGGACAGCTTTCGGGAACTGAGGGAGCTGTGCCGCCGGGAGAAGGTCGTTGCAGTGGGTGAGATCGGACTGGACTACTACTGGGACGAGGTTCCCGGAAAGATACAGAAGAGGTGGTTTGTGCGTCAGCTTGAGCTGGCCCGGGAGCTGTCCCTGCCGGTGATCATACACAGCCGGGACGCGGCGGCAGATACGCTGGAGATCATGCAGGAGCACGCACGGAGGCTGAAGGGTGTGATCCACTGCTTTTCCTACTCGAAGGAGCTGGCCCGGGAATATGTGAGGATGGGCTTTTTTATTGGCGTCGGGGGCGTTGTGACATTTAAGAACGGGCGAAAGCTTAAGGAGGTTGTGGAGGATATTCCGCTCACATCCATTGTCCTGGAGACGGACTGCCCTTATCTTGCGCCTGTCCCCAACAGAGGAAAGAGGAACAGCTCTCTTAACCTTCCCTATGTGGTGGAGGAGATTGCGGCGCTGAAGCATATTTCCTGCGAAAAGGTGGTGGCGCAGACGGAAGAAAACGCAAGAAAATTATATGGAATGTTAAAGGACGGAGGGAGGCGGGGCGATGCCCGTACCAACACTGGGAAATCCTCAGAATACGATTGAGATACTGAAAAAGTATACGTTTTCTTTTCAAAAAAAATTCGGACAGAATTTTCTTATAGATACCCGTGTCCTGGATAAGATCATTGCGGCGGCCGACATAACAAAAGACGATTTTGTGCTGGAGATCGGCCCCGGCATCGGCACTATGACGCAGTATCTGGCTGCGGCGGCGGGCAAGGTGACAGCGGTGGAGATCGACAAGGCGCTGCTCCCGATTCTGGCGGATACCCTGAAAGACTATGACAATGTCAATATTGTTAATCAGGACATACTGAAGATGGATATTCAGAGGCTGGTAGATGAAGAGAACGGCGGAAAACCTGTGAAGGTGGTGGCAAATCTGCCTTATTATATTACAACCCCCATTATCATGGGACTTTTTGAGAGTCATGTGCCCGTTGAGAGTATCACCGTGATGGTGCAAAAAGAGGTGGCGGACCGGATGCAGGTGGGACCGGGCACAAAGGACTACGGAGCCCTCTCCCTGGCCGTGCAGTATTACGCCCGGCCCTATATTGTGGCCAATGTACCGCCCAACTGCTTTATGCCCAGACCGAAAGTCGGATCAGCGGTCATAAGGCTGACCGTACACGAGGAGCCGCCGGTGCGGGTGGAGGACGAACGACTGATGTTCCGTATCATACGGGCATCCTTCAATCAGCGCAGAAAGACGCTGGCAAATGGATTGAAAAACTCAGCGGAGCTGAATCTTTCCAGGGACGTGATCGAAGAGAGTCTGGCGGAGCTGGGCAAGGGCCCGGGCATCCGCGGAGAAGCCCTGACACTGGAAGAATTCGCCCTGCTTAGTAATATCATTTATCACAGAATAAATGGGCAGCCTGAAAACCATGAACAGAGCAAAGAAAGCAATTAAGTAACACGTAAACTGTATAGGGGATGAAGAGCAGGGAGAGACCCTCCGGAAGGATGACTCCTCTATACCACTAAAAATAAATAAGTCTCCCTGTATATCCGGGGTATAGACTTATCATACAAGGAGAACATAAGATGGAAAAACGTTATCCGGCAGTGAGAGCACTTTTTGAGATCACACCAGAGATTGAGCATCTGGCGGAGCTCTGCGAAAAGAATACAGCCATTGACAAAGAGCTCTATACAAAGTATGAGGTAAAGAGAGGATTGCGAGATTTAAACGGAAAAGGCGTTCTGGCAGGACTTACCAATATCTCCGACATCATCGCCAAGAAGGTGGTGGACGGGAAGGAGGTGCCCTGTGAGGGTGAGCTCTACTACCGGGGCTACAACATTAAAGAGCTTGTAAAGGGCTTTCTGGACGCGCATCACTATGGGTTTGAGGAGATTACGTATCTCCTTCTTTTCGGTGAACTGCCAAATGAGAAGGAGCTGAATAAATTCCAGAAGATGCTGGCGGAGAGACGGACGCTTCCCCCCAACTTTGTGAGGGATGTCATTATGAAGGCTCCAAGCCGCGACATGATGAACAGTCTGTCCCGCTCGATCCTGAACCTGTATTCCTATGATGCGAAGGCGGACGACACGTCCATTCCAAACGTGCTGCGCCAGAGTCTGAATCTGATCAGCCAGTTCCCCATGCTGATGGTATACGGCTATCACGCCTACAACTATCGCATGGGCGAGGATCTGTTTATCTACGCACCCATGCCGGAACTGTCCACGGCGGAAAATATCCTGATGATGCTCCGTGAGGACCGGCAGTACACGAAGCTGGAGGCCAAGATCCTGGATATGGCTCTTGTGCTCCACATGGATCACGGCGGCGGAAACAACTCTACCTTCACTACGCATGTTGTTACATCGTCGGGCACAGACACCTACTCCACGATCGCGGCAGCCATGGCTTCCCTGAAGGGACCAAAGCATGGCGGGGCAAATGTGAAGGTGACCCAGATGTTTGACGACATGAAGAAGCATGTCAAGGACTGGGAGGACAAGGACGAGGTGCGCCAGTATCTGAGCGACCTGCTGGACAAGAAGGCATTTGACCATAAGGGACTTATTTACGGCATGGGACACGCGGTGTACTCTGTGTCCGATCCCCGTGCTGATATTTTCAAGTCGTTTGTAAAACAGCTTGCTGCTGAAAAAGGCTATGAGAAGGAGTATGCGCTCTATGAGACAGTAGAGCACATGGCTCCGGAGATGATCGGAGAGAAGAGAAGGATTTACAAGGGCGTCAACGCCAATGTGGATTTCTACAGCGGACTGGTGTACAGTATGCTGGGACTGCCGCCGGCTCTCTACACGCCTATCTTTGGCGCGGCCCGCATCGTGGGCTGGAGCGCGCACCGGCTGGAGGAGCTGAAAAATGTAGACAAGATCATCCGTCCTGCGTACAAAGCGCTGGCAGAGAACAGACCATACGTCAAGATGGAGGATCGCTAGGAGGAAGGATATGAAGAGAGAATTCTTTTACCCGTCCGCAGATGGAGAGACAGAGATCCACGGTGTGGAATGGCTCCCGGAGGGCGAGGTGAAGGCTGTGCTTCAGATCAGCCATGGCATGGTGGAATACATAGACCGCTATGACGGGTTTGCTTCCTGGCTTGCAGAAAGAGGATGGTATGTCACAGGGAATGATCATTTGGGACATGGGAAGTCCGTTACATCAGAGGAGAAGTATGGATTTTTTCATGACCCGGATGGCAATGCCTGTATCATCCGCGATATCCATACGCTCAGGGAACGCGCCAGGGACAGATATCCTGGCGTTCCTTATTTTATGCTGGGTCACAGTATGGGATCCTTTCTCCTGCGCCAGTATCTTCTGAAGCACGGCAGGGGCCTTGCCGGCGCCATCATCATGGGAACGGGATACAAGGGAGTGCCGACCCTCTGCGCGGGCCAGCTTCTCTGCCGTCTGCTGGCGGCGGTGAAGGGATGGAACTACAGAAGCCGGCTCATTGACAGTCTGGGGCTGGGAAGCTACAATCGCAGCTTTGAGCCCTGTGAGAGCAAAAAGGAGTGGGTCACATCCGACATCGGGATGCGGGAAAAATATGAGGCAGATCCCCTCTGCAGCTTTACCTTTACAGTCAACGGCTACTATCAGATGTTTGAGGGCATGAAGCAGATTGCGGGAAAGAAGGGAGCGCTGCGTATTCCCAGGACCCTGCCGGTGCTTTTTGTGTCCGGACAGCAGGATCCGGTGGGCCGCTTCGGGAAGGATGCGGAAAAGCTCTTCCGGATGTATCAGGATGCCGGGATAAGGGATGTCAGCATAAAGCTGTACGAAAATGACCGCCATGAGGTGCTCAATGAGCAGGACCGGCAGCAGGTGTATAAGGACCTGTACGAGTGGATGGAACAACACCGGGATATTTCCTGAACAACAAAAACCCGCTGACCTTTCGGCCCGCGGGTTTTTGTTGTTGTTATAGTTATCTAAAGGAATGAGAGCAAAGTGCAACACCAGAGGTTTCTGCCGTGGTGTCTTACTTTATGAGGGGGGAAGATAGTTGACTGTTGATCAACTATCTGATTGTTATTATAGGGAACAGATATGTCTAAAATATGACCAGTCTCTAAAAAAATCAGAAAGTTTCTTAATAGAACCTTAAGTTTTTATAATCTACATGTTTAGAATTAAAAATGAGACAAATATCGAGAATTTTCACTCTATTTATTATCCTTTATTATAACAGAAAATGTCATAAAATCAAGGAATTTATGACAGTGTCCCTGCAGCATCTGATCGCAGAGCCGGGAGAGAGGGAGAGCAAAAAAATAACCAGCCACCCGAGTGAGTGCCTGATTACTTTTCTGCCCGGCTTCAGCAAAGCTGTGAAGCCTTTGATAAATTTTCAAGAGCAGATAACGGGAGTCGAACCCGCCTTTCCAGCTTGGGAAGCTAGCGTCATACCGATAGACTATATCTGCATGTTCTCAGTATAACAGCATTTGTAAAAAAAATCAAGCGGGTGATGGGAATCGAACCCACGTATCCAGCTTGGAAGGCTGGTGTTCTA
>CAZZBJ010000011.1:0-33263 GCA_964652805.1 uncultured Mordavella sp.
ATAAGTCTATCTTACATCAGTTTGAAGGTTTACACAAACTTTGGGATACTCCCGAGGATCATTTCTCCGGAAATGGAATGGGCGGTTCCCGAAAGGGAACCGCCTTTTTATGCCTTCTTTGATCATTCCATAGCAACAAAAAACAATTCAGATATGCAAGCCTGCGACAGATCATTTCACCCCATTTTTCTCTGCCGGCTTCACGATTCGATTAAATAGGAAGCTCCAGATAGATATCCTTTCCTTCCTTGATAGAGATCACAACCTTACCGCTCTTGATGGTCGTAACTGCTCCCTGCACGCTGGCAGCTGCCTCCACTGCCGGTACTGCTGACGTCTCCTCCGCTGTCTCCTCCTGCGGCGCTTCTTCCTCGCCGTTGTCATCCTTGTATCCTTCCACATTGTCAGGTGTAAGGGGACATAAGGAGTCGCTTGTCTTGGTCAGCTTTGCGCCAAGTACCTGCTTGATCTTCAGGCAGCCGTCCAAAGACAGCAGTCCGGAGTCAACCAGCTCATCAAAAATGGCGGGATCTTCAAGGTTTGCAGCCTCGATGGTGATCCCTGCCTCCGCCCTGCAGCAAAGCACTGCCGGATCATTTTCATGCTGTTTTGCGGTTTCCGCTGTAATTGACATTTCCATTACCTCCTATTGTTTTTTTCGGAGCGCAAAAGCCAATTGATTTTGCATATGCACTTATAGATGATTTCTATCAATCTGTCTGCCGGACGGAACGGGGCCGCCCCGAAGGAAATCCATTCTCTTTTCTTAAGAAAAATGTAAGATTTATGAAGAAAAAAACTCATATCCGTCTGCTATACTGCATTTAAAAACAAAAACGGAGGGGATTTTCGATGGAACAATACAGCATTTTAGTGGTGGATGACGACCGGGAGATCGTCCGCTCCCTGGGCAAGCTGCTGGAACTGGAGGGCTACCGGGTGCTGACGGCCTTTAATGGCATGGATGCTCTGGATCGGCTGGAGAGTGACACGGTCCACCTGATTCTCCTGGACGTGATGATGCCGCAGCTCAACGGGCTCTCCGCCCTCATGCGCATCCGCCAGGAGCACAATATCCCTGTCATCATCCTGTCTGCCAGGACAGAGGAGAGCGACAAGGTCTCCGGCCTCACCATGGGCGCTGACGACTATGTGACAAAGCCCTACAACACGGCAGAGCAGATCTACAGCCGGGTGTGGCAGGAAGACGCCTACGCCGGGGAAAAGACGGTGATGGTACACATACGCAGGATACGGGAGAAGATCGAGATCACTCCGAAAAATCCAAAATATTTAAAGGTGGTGTGGGAAATTGGCTACAAGATTGAAAAATACGATTAAATCCGCAGCGGAAAAACTGAGGTCTGTGCCCGTCTGGGCAAAGACTGTCTTTGTACTCTGGCTCCTTGGCGGCGCTGTGGCTGCCTCCGCAGCCTACAGGTTCATTTATCAGCGCAATTTTTATATCAGCTGGCACAGCGTCTCCTACTCGTCCTCCCTCTGGGAGACATACGCCCTGGGCCTTGGCCTCCTTGGGGGGGCAGCGCTGGCTGCTTATCTCTACCTGCATTTTTTCCGCTCCAGGGCGGATAACTGGAAAAAGCTGCAGGTGCGGGCTCTGGATCGGTTCAACGCCGAGTTCTTGCTGGCCGCGGCTATCCTAACAGGATTTCTGTGGGTGGGGGAGCTTCGGTCCGTGGTCTTTCAGTCCGAGTCCCTGGCAGGCTTTTTCATCTTTTACAGTCTGGAGAGCCTGACACTTGGCTGTGCGCTCCTCTTCTTCCCCCTGGCCCTCCTCTTTTTCGGCTGCCTCATCCTGCTGATCCGGCGCCGTCTCCTGGGCATCTGGGGAGATACCTCCTTCACATGCAGGCTGTACCGGAAGTGGAAGAGCTCCGCTCCCTTTGAGAAGCAGCTGCGCACAAAATATCTCCTTTCCTTCTTCCTGGTGGCCGGCGGCCTCCTCCTTGACATTTTCTGCTTCTTCCTGCTCTCCACCTGGTACGGGGCAAACGAGCTGTCCATCCGCACCTCCCTGGAGGCCAGATCGGATCTGTATCCTGCCTCCTGCCAGCTGGAAGAGATCAGCGAAAGCCTGCAGACCATCCTGGATAAGCAGATGCGGGCGGAGCGGATGAAGATGGACCTTATCACCAATGTATCCCATGACCTGAAGGCCCCCCTGACCTCCATGATCGGGTATGTGGACCTTTTAAAGCAGGAGTCCCTAATCGATGCGGCAAAGGACTATGTGGAGGTGCTGTCCTCCCGGATGGAGAGCTTAAAAGACATGATACAGGACATTTTTGACCTGTCCAAGTCCACCAGCGGCACTGCGGAGCTCCACCTGGAGACGCTGGACATGAAAAAGCTGCTGGAACAGACGCTGGGAGATATGGAGGACGCCATAAAGGGCAGCGGCCTGGTCATCCGTGAGGCTTTGCCGGAGATGCCCCTCAAATTCACGGGGGACGGAAAAAAATGTACCGGGTGCTCCAGAACCTGATCGGCAACGCCCTGAAATACTCCCTTTCCGGAACCCGCATCTACATCATCGCAAAGCGGCGGGCCTCCCAGGTACAGGTCACCATCAAGAACACCGCGGCCTATGAGATGGATTTTACCTCGGAGGAGATCATGGAGCGGTTCGCCAGAGGAGATGGATCCAGGAACACGGAGGGACACGGCCTGGGCCTTGCCATAGCGGAGAGCTTTGTAAAAAACATGAAAGGCGGGCTGCAGGTCACCGTGGACGGCGACCAGTTCAAGGTACAGCTCACCTTTCCTGTCGTGGAGGAGACAAGGGTGACGCTGGAGAAGTATCTGCCGGGCCAGATTTCCGTACTTCCGACAGGAAATCCGTAAATCCCCATAATGATCAGCAGCGCAGTCAGCTTCACAATGCCTAGGGCGATGGAAAGACGGTTTGTCGCACTGGCTTTCCCTCTCATCTCCCCCGCCTGCACCAGCTCACTCCCGCCAGCACTGCAAAGGGGAAAAACTCCACTGCCGCCGCTCCCATCATCAGATACGGGAGCCAGATGGCTGTATTTCCCAGGTAGGCAAAGCCCGTGTCCATGGCCGCATAGGTAAAGCTGTTTATCAAACCCACGCCGCCGGCGGGCAGCAGACAGCGGATCCACTTTCCTATATTCCCGCTCAGGATCATGTACACCACCATCGGCAGGATAAGAAAGGCAAAGGCAGCTATACTGGCAGAGGCCACTGTCTTCATCCTTCCCGACAGGAAGAGGGTGAAGGCAGCCGTGGCCAGCAAGGAGACAAATCCCGCCACCCCGATAAGCAGCTCCAGCTGCCCCACTGTCAGAGGCAGGAACACAGACACGGACACCAACAGCTGCAGGGAAGTGTTCAGTCCTTTGAAGTCAAAGGAGGCATTGAGGAGCAGAAGGAACAGGGCCATGCAGATGAGATACAGAGCACTCACAAGGAGAAGTCCCGCCAAAATCCGGCTCACGGCCAGGCGTCTCTTCCCGTCCCTGGCGCACTTCAGGATCTGGTCCGCCTGGTTCTGGCAGTCGCTGGCAAAGACCGGCACCAGGATAAAGGTACAGATCAGCACCAGCAGGAACACGTAGATGCCCACGTACTCTATAGCATTTGCCGTCAGGCCGGGTTCGTAGGTAAAGGGCATCTCCACCTGGCCGTAGAGAGCCAGTGCCTGCCGCACAGCGCTGTCCGTGCGGGCGCTCTCTCCTCCGCCTTCCAGATAGATGAGGTCCTTGATATGCTGCCTGCACTGGCTGTAAAAGCCTGTCGCCTGCCCCTCGGTCAGATCATCCCGCCCGGGAGCCATGCCTGTATCCGGGTCCGCCCAAGCCTCGCACATCCGGTTCAGGATGCCGCCTACATTGGATACTTTTTCACAGTAATCGCTGACTGTCACCCGCTCGTCATAGATGCCATCGGGCAATCCGCCCTCATAGCCCGCGGCGAAATCCTGCCACCTCTGGAGGGCCGCCAGCAGCTTCTCTTCGGTAATTTCTCCCTGGAACTGTCCCTGGTTCTCCGCCTTTTTAAGAAGAGCCTCCCGGCCCTTCACAGTCACCTCCTGACCGCTGTCGTCCTTGTAGGTCCAGTTCTCAAAGGAAGCCGGAAAACAGGCCAGGACCGGCGCTAGCAGAAGAGCCGCCAGCATCAGGATGAGGATAGACCTGGTCTTCAGGAGTCTTTTGATCTCCGCTGTAAATATCCTCATATCACGCACTCTCCTTTCCATCTGTATGCTCCTGGGGAAAGAGCCTGAGGTACAGGTCCTCCAGCCTGGGCTCCTTTGGCCGGGAGTCCGGTACCGCAGGCGCATCTGCCAGATACCGGATGGACACGGCACCTCTGTCCTCGTTCCGAATACTCACCACCCGGACCTTCTGCTCGTATCTGTGTAAATCCTGCTCCTGTATCAGAGCGGACCACACCTTCCCCTCCATCTCCCAGAGCAGCTCGTCTGTGGTCCCCTGAGCGATGATCTGCCCCTCCTTCATGATGGCGTTCCTGGAGGCAATGTGCTCCACGTCGGAAACGATGTGGGTGGAGATGAGCACGATCCTGTCTGCGGCCAACTCGGACAGGAGATTGCGGAAGCGTACTCTCTCCCCCGGGTCCAGCCCGCTGGTAGGCTCATCTAAGATCAGCACCTCCGGGTCATTTAAGAGGGCCTGGGCAATGCCCACCCGTCGCTTCATCCCGCCGGAGAGCTTTGTGATCTTCTTTTTCCTCACATCTGCCAGAGAAAAGGTTTTCAAAAGCCGTTCGATCTTCTCCTTGGCCTTTTTCCTGGGAAGTCCCTTCAGGGCAGCTACATAGTCCAGATAGTCGTACACCGTGAACTCCGGGTAAAAGCCAAATTCCTGGGGCAGGTAGCCGAAGATATCCCGGTAGCTCCTTCCCAGCACCTGGATGGGCACTCCGTCGTACTTCACCACCCCCTCCGTGGGGCGTATGAGCCCCGCCGCCATCCGCATAAGGGTGGTCTTCCCGGCTCCGTTGGCCCCCAGAAGGCCCCACACGCCGGGGGTGATGGTCAGGCTGACATGATCCACTGCCAGCTTGTCTTTAAATCGCTTTGTCAGATCCTTTATGCATAACTCCATTTGTCTGCCTCCTTTCTTCCAAGTCTCCGTATCTGGAAAATCCAAAGAAGAGCCGCTGCCCCGCAGAGGATCCACACATACCCGGAGGTCACCATATAATCCTGTGGGCTGGCCGCTCCCCGGCTCACATGCCTCCACACGAGGGCAAAGACCAGAAATCCCGCTCCCATCACAGCGCTGCTGCTGACTGCAAAATATCTCTCCCGCCCCCTGTCGAGAAGGAACAGGATCAAATTCCAGGCCAGCAGGAAGGGGAGGAAAAGCCAAGCCGCAAGGCTCCCCAGATTCATGGTCCAGTATAGTCCCGCCGCCGCGGCAATCCCCAGCTCCATCAAGACAGCGCTCACTCCCGTGATGAGAAGCTGAGCCATCCGCAGCCGGGACCAGGACGCGGCCGCCGCCTCCACCTCTGCCATCCTCCACGTGCAAGATCTGGCAAAGAAGGGCACGCAGCTCCAAGCCGACAGGATGCCGGCGCCGTACAAAAATAGGGGCACCCGCCTGTAAAGGAACATGGTAAATTTCGGGTCCTCCAGGCTCTGGATCCCGGCTGTCAGGTCAAAGCCGGAGATGATCAGAAGGAGCAAAAGTCCCTGCCAGCCCCAGACGTACCTGCCTGTGTACCGGATCTGCCGCGCCACAAAGGCTGGAAAGCCTATGCTTCTTCTTTCCATGGCCATCCGGCAGGCGTTTGCGGCCAGGACCGCTGTCCAGTCTACATGGCTCTCATCTGTCAGATTCCTCTCCCTTCGCTTCTCCCGGGCAGCCTGCCTGCCCAGTTCTCTTTTCACCTGGCCTGTCTTCATTTACGTTCTCTCCCTTCCAGTTCTGTTTTCAATATCCGCAGCGCCTTCCTCAACCTGGACTGCACTGTCCGCATCGGAAGTTTCGTCACCTTCGCGATCTCCCCAAGCTTCAGCTCCTGGGAAAAGCGCAGGATAATGATCTCCCGCAGCTCTTCGGGAACCAGCTCCACAAGTCTTCTGAAATCCTCCCGATCCTCACTTTCCTGCAGCCCCTTTTCCTCAAAGGGCACCTGCTCAGGCACAGGCTCCCAGTTCCTCCTTCTGTAAATGTCCACACACACATTGGCGGCCACCTGGTAGAGAAAGGCCCGGAAATATCCTCTGTGCCTATAGCTGTCGAAATGGCGGAACACCTTGAGAAAGGTCTCCTGGACAGCATCCTGGGCCAGGGAGCGGTCCGGCACGTGGAACAGACAGTATCTGAGTATGTCGTCGTAGTAGAGCCTAGTCAGCTCTCCCGCAGCGTCCGGATCGCCTTTTTTCAGTTTTTCAAACATTTCATCTTCCTGCGTCAAGTATGAAACCCTCCTGCTTTACGTACCTATAATTTATAACGTTTTACGGACAATAAAAGGATTAAGATCCTAGAAAAAAAAGAGGAATTCTTTTTGTTTCGTCTTTTGGTTCCATTCGTTTGCGGGTACGATTTCCGATATGGAAGCTCCGAAAATGAGAAAGCCCCGGGGCTCAAAGATGTTCTCTCACGTTGAGAGACGTCTACGGCAGAAGAGCTCTGCCAGTACAATATAAGTATACTATATTAAATGGCATAAGAAAAGGAAGACGGCAAGAGCTTTTCTTGTAAAAAACTCTACCCTCTTCCTGACATGCTCCCTATCCCTCCTTCTGCTTCCGTCTCTTGATCACCTTCAGCCTGGTAAATTCCTCGCGGTCCTTCTCCTCCAGGGCATTGTTGATGTCATGGACAAGAGTCGTGTACATGGGGATCGTGATATTCTGGAGGGCGTTGGTCCTCTTCTGGGTCTTCTTGATGTTGGCGGCAAGACGGTAGGCCGCATTCTCCACCATGGAAAGCTTCACCGTCAGATCCTTCACCTTGCGGAAGGCGTCCACTGCCCGGTCCACTGACTCTCTTGTGGTGCTGAAGGCGTAAGTGGGCACCGGCGTCTGCGGTGTATATTTCACATGGGGGATTTCCGTTCCCATAATACTCCTCGTCTGGATCACAATGGAGTCCTCAACGGGCACCGTGTAGGCGATCTGGGAGACCATGCTGATCCCGTTCTCGATGTTGGCCTTCTGCAGGCACTGATAGGCGTAGGTGAAGGTGCTGTCAATCTCCTCCTGGATGCTGCGGGCCTGGTTGATGAGCTCCATCAGCTCTCGGATCAGGATATTTCTCTTCTTGTCCATCAGCTCATAGCCCTGCCGGGCCAAAGCCAGCGAATTCCTGGCCAGCATCAGATTGCCCTTTGTGGGAAATGTACGCGGATCCATGAAACTCCTCCCTTCCTGGTGTTAAGAAATCTATACGGACAGCCATGTTATCCCTGGGGACGGTCCTCGTCCCGCCTGGTGGGATGATAGTATTTGTCCAGTATCTTCGTGTCCACACGGTCCAGCTCCTCTTTGGGCAGACGGCCCAGGAGCTCCCAGCCAAGGTTTAAGGTCTCCCCTATAGTCCGGTTTTCCTCGTGTCCCTGGCCGATGTATTTCTCTTCAAACTCTTTTCCAAAGGCCAGATACTCCTTGTCTATGGGGGACAGCTCATCCTCGCCGATGACAGAGGCCAGGTTCCGGGCGTCTCCCACTTTGGCGTAGGCGGAGAAGATCTGGTTTGCCAGATCCTGGTGATCCTCCCGGGTGTAGCCCTCCCCGATGCCATCCTTCATGAGACGGGACAGGGATGGAAGGACGCTGATGGGCGGGTAAATGGACTGGCCATTGAGGCTCCGGTCCAGCACGATCTGCCCCTCTGTAATGTAGCCCGTCAGGTCCGGAATGGGGTGGGTGATGTCATCGTTTGGCATAGTCAGGATGGGAATCTGGGTCACAGACCCGTTCACTCCCTGGACAATGCCGGCCCTCTCGTAGATGGCAGCCAGCTCACTGTACAGATAGCCGGGATAGCCCTTCCTGCTGGGGATCTCTCCCTTGGAGGAGGAGACCTCTCGCATGGCCTCCGCAAAGGAGGTCATATCCGTCAGGATGACAAGGATGTGCATATTCTGTTCAAAGGCCAGATACTCAGCCACGGTGAGCGCCACCTTGGGGGTGATGAGACGCTCCACCACCGGGTCGTTGGCCAGATTAAGGAACATGGCCACATGGTCCGCCACGCCGCTCTCCTCAAAGGTCCTGCGGAAGAAATCCGCCACGTCGTGCTTCACGCCCATGGCGGCAAACACGATGGCAAACTCCTCATCAGAGTCCTCCCCCAGGGAGGCCTGCTTCACGATCTGGGCGGCAAGCTGGTCGTGGGGAAGCCCGTTACCGGAAAAGATGGGCAGCTTCTGTCCCCGGATCAGCGTGGTCAGCCCGTCGATGGCTGAGATGCCGGTGCGGATATAGTTCCTTGGATATTCTCTTTTTACCGGATTGAGGGGCAATCCGTTCACATTCCGCTTCAGCTTTGAGACAATGGGACCTAAGTCGTCGATGGGTTGGCCGATGCCGTTAAAGGTCCGCCCCAGCATATCCCTGGAGAGGGCAATCTCCATGGGGCGGCCTGTGAGGCGGGTGTGGGTGTTCCTGAGGGACATGTTCTCCGAGCCCTCAAACACCTGGATCACAGCCTTGTCCTCGTACAGCTCTATGATACGGCCGATCCGCCGCTCGCTGCCGTTAATGATAAACTCCACGATCTCGTCGTAGAAGGCGTCCTGGACACCCTCCAGCGCGATCAGGGGGCCGTTGATACTGCTCAGTCCCAGATATTCTATTGGCATAATTCTTTCTTCCCCCTTTATGCGTTTTTCTCCAGCACGCGCTGGTAGAAACTGTCGACGTCCCGTTTATACTGGGCAAACATCTCCAGCCGGTCGTTGGGCACATCGTACTTGATGGCAATGACCCGCTCAAAGATATTTTCTGATTTCAGCACAGACATGGGATGGCCCATGGTCACAAGGGCTCTGGCCTGCTTATAGAGATACAGGATGGTGTCCATCATGAGGAACTGCTTTTCCATGGACACGCAGGTGTCGTCCTTGTGAAAGGCGTTCTGCTGCAGGAATCCCAGACGGATGACTCTGGCGATCTCCAGGATCAGCTTCTGGTCGTCGGGCAGCACGTCGCTTCCGATCAGCTTCACGATCTCCAGCAGATTGCTCTCCTGGTTGAGGATGGCCATGAGCCGGTTCCGGTAGTCGATGAACTTGGGCGACACATTGTCCTGATACCAGGGGGCCAGTTCCGTCAGATACTCGCTGTAGCTGGAGAGCCAGTGAATGGCCGGGAAATGCCTGGCGTAGGCAAGGCTCTTGTCCAGGCCCCAAAAGCAGCGCACAAAACGCTTCGTGTTCTGGGTCACAGGCTCGGAAAAATCTCCTCCCTGAGGAGACACGGCGCCGATAATGCTGACGGAGCCGTCTGTGCCGTTTAGGTTGTGCATCATGCCCGCCCTCTCGTAGAAGGCGGAGAGGCGGGATGCCAGGTAGGCCGGGAATCCTTCCTCAGCCGGCATCTCCTCCAGACGCCCGGAGAGCTCCCTTAGGGCCTCCGCCCACCGGGAGGTGGAGTCCGCCATGATGGCTACGTCGTAGCCCATATCCCTGTAGTACTCCGCTAGGGTGAGGCCCGTGTAGATCCTGGCCGCCCGCGCGGCCACAGGCAAGATGGATGTGTTGGCGATAAGAGTGGTCCGGTCCATCAGGGGATTGCCGGTCCTGGGGTCTGTCAGCTCCCCGAACTCCTCCAGCACCTGGGTCATCTCGTTGCCCCGCTCGCCGCAGCCGATGTAGATGATGATATCTGCGTCCGACCACTTGGCGATCTGGTGCTGCGTCATGGTCTTTCCGGTTCCAAATCCCCCCGGGATGGCCGCAGTGCCGCCCTTGGCGATGGGGAACATGGTGTCGATGATCCTCTGTCCGGTGACAAGGGGCACAGAGGCGCCGAACCGCTGGCTCACAGGGCGGGCCATGCGAATGGGCCACTTCTGGGCCATGGGGAGCTGCGTCCGGGTCCCGTTTCCGGCCTGCAGGGTGACAAGGGGCTCCCGGATGGTGTAGCTGCCGTCGCTGACCACCGAGACAACCGTCCCCTCCAGGTCCGGGGGCACCATGCACTTGTGGACGATGGCCCTTGTCTCGGGCACCTCCGCAAAGATCTCCCCGCCGTGGAGGTAATCCCCCTCCTTCACCGTAATGTGGGTCTCCCACTTTTTCTCCCTGTCCAGGAAGTCCACGGCAGCTCCCCTTGTAATAAAGGCCCCGCCGATATCCGCGATCCTCTCCAGCGGGCGCTCGATGCCGTCAAATATATTGTTCAGGATGCCGGGAGCCAGGATCACGGACACAGGTCCCCCTGAGGCCTCCACAGTCTCGCCGGGGCGCAGTCCGCCGGTCTCCTCGTACACCTGGATGGTGGTCCTGTCCTTGTCAAGGGCGATGACTTCTCCCACCAGCCGCTCTTCCCCCACATAGACCATCTCCGACATGGAGAAGCCCGTGTTTCCCTTCAGATAAATGACCGGTCCGTTGATGCCGTAGATTTTTCCCGTCTTAACCAATGTCATCACCTCCTGAGAACACAAATTTGTCATACTCGTTGGCAAGGGCGGTCTTGAAGGAGTGGTCGATGAGGATGTTTCTTCCTCTGATCACAGCCCGCATGCCTCCTTTAAAATCCTCGGCGCTGACCGTCAGGGCCGTCCCTGTCTCGCGCTCCAGTCTCTCTTTCTTGTCTGCGTCGGAGGGATTGATGTAGAGCGTCATCTCCTCGCCGGACGCAAAATCCAGAGCGCTTTGTATGCACCTTACAAGAAAGGCGTCATAATCCGCTGTCTTCATAAAATCCCGGACAAGCTCCTCTGCCTCCGCAAAGAGTTTATCCTTCAGCTCCTGCTGGACCTTGCCCTGCTCCCGCTTCAGATCCAGCTGGGCCTTTGCCATGGCCTGGTTCTTCTGCTGCCTGGCATTGGTGCTCTCCGCCCGCACCTGCGTCTCTGACTGGCGGACAGCCTCTCTTTTGTGATCCTCAAACACCTTTTCAAGAGCTGCCCCGTAGGCACGAATGATCTCATTTCCCTCCGCCCGGGCCTCCTCCATGGAGACTGCCTGTATGTGGGCGATTTTTTCTTCTACTGTCAAGAGGTATTCCTCCTTTGTTTATAGTTTCAGCCCAATCGCTTCCGTGATATATGATGTGATAAAATCCTTGCTGCGGCCGGTTCCGTGCCTGTCGGGTATTTCCACAAGAAGGGGCATCTTCCGCTCCAGCCGGAACTTGTCGATCATGTCCGGGAACTCCCGGCCCAGCTTCTCTGTGAGAAGCACGATGCCCACGGTCTTGTCCTGCAGGACATCCTGGAGGGCTCCGTAAAGCTCCTCCCTCTCGTGGACGACCACGCCGTCCACTCCTGCCAGGCGCATACCCGTGTAGGTATCCACATTATCACTGATGAGATACATTTTCATCCTACAGCTGTCCCAGGATCATGAAGGAGATGATGAGCCCGTAGAGGCAGACACCTTCCGCAAGTCCCACGAAGATCAGCGACTTGCCGAGCACGCCGGAGTCCTCGCTGATGGCCCCCAGAGCCGCGCTGGCAGCGCTGGCCACGGCGATACCGCCTCCGATACAGGATAAACCGGTTACCAGAGCGGCTGCGATATAGCCAAGTCCTGTGGCATTGGACGCCGCCTCAGCGGCCGCGTCCGCAGCCTGCACGTCGGCCCCATGGAACATCATGATGCTGCCGATGATGCAGGCGCCGAAGAAGAAAAATATGTTCGCCGCAAGGGCGGCCTTGTAGCGCCCCTTCTTTTTCTCTCCCAGCAGGTAGTACCCGAAGGGGATGATGATACTTAAGATCAGTGCTGCGATGAGAATGAGTCTGGATGCAAGAGTCATAATTAAGCTCCTCCTTTATTTTTGTTCTTTTTCGTATATGGATCAAACGCCCGTCCGCTTCCCTTGTAGAAACGGCTGAACATTTCATAGTACTCCAGACGGAGAACCTGTATCCCGACTACCAGGCCTTCCATCAGACACACAAACAGGTTTCCCAGGACAATGACAACCCAGTTGGGACTTCCCTCCTCCGCTCCTGCCAGCATCAGCACCACCTCCATCATGGCGGCGTGGCTGACGGCAAAGGCTCCGATACGGACAAAGGAGAGGGTGTTGGAGAAGTAGCTCAGCAGCGTCTCGAAGAGCTCGAAAAATCCCTGCACAAGGAACATCACCGCCCCCTCCTCCTGCTTTGCCTTCTTCTTTTTCAGCCTGTCTGTGATAGGCTTTCCAAAGAGGATGAGGAGCAGCGGCAGCCCGAACATGACTGCCAGCACTGTCCCCGCCGGCGTGCTGTGGCCGGTCATGAAAAGGAAGATCACCGCCACCACGGAGGCGTAGAACACAAGTCCCATCGCCCCGTTGGCGTCAAACCAGGTCCCCTGGGTATCGTGCTCCCTCAGGCCGTTGACGATGTGCAGGATCATGGCTATGATGATGATCCCCATTCCAAAGACCACGGACACGATGAACACCGTGTTCAGCTTGCCCACAAAGGGAAGGGTAGTCATGTGGTCAATGGGCCGCAGCCACAACGGCTCTATGATATCCTCAAATCCAAAAATACTCCCGAACATAAATCCAAAGATCGTGGAGAAGATCCCCGCCGTGGCAATGATACCTGCCAGAGGCGCCTTTTTGAAATGGTAGATCAGCGCTCCCACTATGACCAGGAGCAGTCCCTGCCCCACATCTCCGAACATGACGCCGAAGATAAAGGAGTAGGTGAGCCCTACGAACACGGTGGGGTCGATCTCCCCGTGGGCAGGGAACCCGTACATCCGCACAAACATCTCAAAGGGCTTGAAGATCTTCGGGTTCTCCAGCTTGATGGGAGGCTCCCCGAAGTAGTTGTCATGGTCGTCCTCCACCACGATGAAAATCTTGTCGTCGTCCTTGGACTCCTCCATGAATTTCTTCACATCATCGTCCGCCATCCAGCCGCAGAGGATATAGTAATCCTCCTTCTTGTCCGCCACCCTGGCGGCCTTCTTCCGGACGTCAAAGTTGTGGGCCAGCTCTTCCAGCCGGTTCCGGGCCGCCACCAGCCGGGGCGCTTTCTCTCCCAGCATCTTTGCAGCCTCCTTGTCTATGTCGTCCATCTCCTTCTGTATGTCAAATATCTGCTGTGTCAGCTCCCGGCATGCCTGCTCCGGTGTCCCCTTGTACTGGGGCAAGATCTCGATCCGCTCAAAGTGGAGGGACCGGAATACAGCGTCCACCTTCTGGGCCTCCCCCGGGGAGACGAAATAGGCGCCGTACACGCTGCTCTCGTCCTGCTGTCCCTTTACAAAAATGGCCCCCAGGTCGTCCATGAGATATGTTTCCATCTTCTGATACTGCTCCGCCGGCAGCTTTCCGAACCGGCAGGTGATGTACTTGAAGGAAAGGATTTTCCCCAGGTCCCCGTCCATGGGCCGGAAGGGCTCGATGACCTTCTGTTTCGCCTGCAGCTTCTCCTGCCTGTGCTTCAGCACATCCTTCCTGGACTGGAAGGCGAGATACTCCTCATTGGTCACCCGGATCAGCTCAAATATGTCGTCCAGCCCCATGGAGGTATCCGGGGTGATCTTCTCCGGCTCGCTTAAATACCCCACATACTGCCGGGCCTTCAGAAGGGCGTCCCTGTATGGGTTTATCTCCACAAAGGGCCGCAGGTTCTCCACGGTCTTCAGCTCCGATAGGGCTGACTCGAGCTGGATCTCATACCTGGACAGATACAAATCCATCATCCGGTCAATGTCGTCTCTTGGCCCCGATATATTGATAAATTTCATTTTCACGATCATAATCTGCGACCTCCCACATACTGTAGTGTCTCATTAGACGAAACCCCGTAGCGGACACACTCCATAGCTGTTATCAGCTTCTCCAGCTCCTGCTCCTTCATAAAGAGATAGGTGTTGATACAGGCAATGGAATAGGGATTGCTCCTCCTGTCCGTTATATAGAGATGATAGAGACAGTCCGCATACATTTCCTCTATCGTCAGCTCGTCCGTGAAGTGCCAGTGTCTCGCATAGGACGTCTCCGACACAGTCCTGCCAAAATCCTCCAGCGTCTCCGCCTCCACCATCTTCTGCACAAGCTCTGTGCGCAGCTTGTAGTGGATGGGAATGAGCAGCGCATAGATGTCTGCCGGCGCCAGGCTGAAATACTTCTTGGCCCGGTAGATCCACTGGATGTTCAGAAGGTTGATCTTGGAGCCGCAGTCTCTGGTAAATATCTCCAGCTCCTTCTTCTTCAGCACCTTTTTCCTGTCCTTCCACATGGAGGTAAAGTAGTACAGGTTCAGAGCCAGGTCATAGTCAAAGAGGGTCACCGCCCGCCCGTCCCGCAATTTCCTCAAAGTCTCATAGTACTCCGTGTCCCTCAGGTTCTCGATGAGCTCATCCGTGGTCCTGGACCGGATCAGCTTTTCAATGGAAATCCGGGAATACCTGTCAAAAAACGCCTTCTTGTAGTTCAGGTCAAAGGGTACCTGATAGTGGTTGATGACAATACGGAGACAGTAGTTGATCAGCTCCACCTCGTACCGCTTCAGATACAGCCGCAGGAATTTCCGCTGTTCCAGGCTGCAGAACCGGTAGATCCTGGTGTAGTCGTGATAGAGGGACAGCTCCAGGAGCTTCTCGATATTTCCCCTGTGAATCAGCTCCGGGTCCAGATTTTCCAGCACCTGCTTGTAGGAGGAATTCTGGATCAGCCAGGAGACCACCTCCGGCACGCTCTTCATAGCCGCAATCTCCTCAAAGTCCTCCGGTCTCAGAAGCTTCGCCTCCATGGCCCTCACCTTTGTGGCAATACCGCTGTAAGCAAGTAAATTTCCCATAGGCTACACCTCTGTGATCCGCTCCAGGATCTCTCTGGCATACTTTGTGTGGTTTGCCTCATACGCCTGCCGCAGGAGTTCAATGGAGTTCCGGCTTCCTGCCGACTGTCCGTGGAGGAGCCGCTTCTTTTCCTTCTCCAGCTCATCCCGGATCGCCTGCAGCCTTCTCTGTGTCTTCTCCTCCAGCTCCGTGTCAAAGGCTTTCTTCCTGTCTTCGTACTCCTTGTCCAGCGCCGCCTTCTGCTCCTCCGCATGGAATACAATGGCAGACGCCGCGTCTTCAATTTCAGTCAATTTCTTTATAACAGAATCCACAACAAGCCTCCTTTTGTACAAAATGCCAATTTGTTCTAATAGTACACCTTTTGTACAAAAAAAGCAAAGACTTTTGAAAATATTTCAATATATGAAAACGGCGCTGATTCCACATCTGAAATCAGCGCCCTGTTTTTACAAATAAAGATACAAATTGTATGGGCTAAAGATCGTATTTATATACTCTGTATATAAAGCTTTCCTTCTCCATGGTGAAGGAACGGATCAGCTCATGTTCACTGTCATACTCGCCCCAGATCCCCTGCATGCCGCTGTCAGCCACCACATTGTCTCCAATCTCCTGTACACTGCTGACATAACCGGAATAGGGAAGCTCAAAGCTGTCCACCAGCTCATAGCTGCCTGTAGTCTCATCCACCAGATACTTGTAATAGTAGGACGTGGTACCGTCCACAGCTTTGCTCTGTATACCGTCGATGACGCTCCAGTCAAAATCAGGCCTGGTCTCGCTGACACCGATGTTGTTGTTGAACATGTAGAGATAATACTGACCCTCCGGCAGACTCTCATCTTCTACATACGTAATGGAGTGCTGACCGCCCTGGCTGGCGAAATCTCCGTCTTTTTCCAGAACAAGTGTCTCCCACTCTGTCCCCTCCCAGACGGCCGGGTCGCTGATGATATACTCCACGGACGGAGTTTCGTAGACATCTGTGATCTTGATGATGGACGAGGTCTCCCGGGAACTCAGGAGCACCTGTCCGTCGCCCAGCCACTGAATTGTATTGATATGTATCCAGTCCAGCTCTCCGTCGCTGTTCTCCACGCAGATCTCCTTGTAGCTGCCAAACAGTTCTCCCAGATCAAACGCCTCATCCACTGTGCCGTCCGCCACATTCAGACGCACTACCACATCCTCCACACTGTCCTGCTCTGTGTCTGTGGCCAGGATCAGA
Organism: uncultured Mordavella sp.; assembly: GCA_964652805.1. Lineage (GTDB taxonomy): Bacteria > Bacillota > Clostridia > Lachnospirales > Lachnospiraceae > Claveliimonas. The sequence continues at coordinate 16,178 of CAZZBJ010000011.1, forward strand.
ATGTTGCCGTCATCGTCAAAGACATAGTCGTGGTGCAGCTCATACTGGCCCAAGTCATAGACTGCCGTGATCTGGCCCAAGTCATCCATCCGGGCCATCTTCGTCTCGGAGATGCTGAAATACATGCCCTCGTCCGAGAAGAGGAGACGGTGGCTGCGGTAGCCGATAATGGGAACCTCTCCCCGCAGGACGCCGTTGTTGTCATAGTAGTACATGAAATCCAGTCCGTCGCTGTCGTTTCCGAGAACGACATAGAGCCCTTCCTCCTGCTCCTCCTCGCTTGTGCCTTCCTCTGTCTCAAGCTGCACTTCCTCCTGACCAAGAAGGCTGCCCATCTCGTAGGTGATCGTCTTCTCCACCGTCTGTCCGTCTGTCCCTGTCATTGTAAATGTAATCTCGTTTTCCATGTCCGGTATCAGGCCGATCACCTGATACTCATGCTCCAGAAGATAGCTGCCGTCCTCTGTCAGCTGCTGCGTGTAATCCGGGATAGCTTCGTCCTCCACATGGACTGTACCGCTCACGCTGACCGGCGTCTCTGTCTGAAAATAAACGTACAGGGACTGGGTATTCGTGCCAAAAGGATTGTACTCCACCAGCATGTCATCGGAGGTGTACTCCTTTTCCGCCTTTTCAGCGTCCAGCTCCTCCTTGATGGCGCTTTGACTGTCCACGTCGTAAATACTTCGGATCTGGTCTCTTGCCTCCTCCAGCTCCTCCTCTGTCAGTTCATCCTCCTGCACACTGCTCTCTTGCTCCTGGCTGTCCTGTGAACTGCAGCCTCCAAAGCACACGGCCAGTGCGAGAGCGATGCCTGCAAATACTATTTTTTTCCGCACATTAAATCCCTCTCTTTCTTCGTAGATTATACACCTGAAACGTGAATATTTCTTGTTCAGTCTGTGTAAATTTTATGATTTTTCCGGCCTGACCGGAAGTCCGTCTCCGGGATCGCGTAGCCGTGATCCATGGGGCCCTTCCCCTTTCCAAGATCAAGGCCTGCCCGCAGAGCTCCGGAGATATACGTCTTTGCCCCGCGGATGCTTTCTTCCATGGAAAGGCCCTTGGCCAGATTGCTGGCAATGGCTGAGGAGAGCGTACAGCCGGTGCCGTGGGTGTTGGGGTTGTCGATGCGCTCTCCCCGCAGCCAGACCAGCCTTCCCTGGTCATACAGAAGGTCGTTGGCATCACTGACCTGGTGTCCGCCCTTGATCAGCACTGCCCCCGGGTACAGTTCTCCCAGCCGCCGGGCCGCCGCCTCCATCTGCTCTTCGCCGGTGATGGACATTCCTGTCAGCACCTCCGCCTCCGGGATATTGGGGGTGATCACTGACGCCAGAGGCAAAAGTCTCTCCATGAGCGCCGCCCGGGCATCCTCCTTGAGGAGCCTGCTGCCGCTTGTGGATACCATCACCGGGTCCACCACGATATTGGGAGCCTTCCACTTTGTGAGACTGTCCCCGATCACCCGGATAAGGGGCACGGAGGAGACCATGCCGATCTTCACCGCATCCGGAAAGATATCCTCAAAGACGCAATTCAGCTGATTTTCAAGGAACTTTGGCGAGGACTCCAGGATCCCGTACACGCCGGTGGTATTCTGGGCTGTCAGGGCCGTCACCGCGCTCATGGCGTACACCCCGTTTGCCTGCATGGTCTTAATATCCGCCTGGATGCCTGCGCCTCCGCTGCAGTCGCTCCCGGCTATGGTAAGCACACATTTCATTTTTCAATCTCCTTCATCTGTCTGTAGTCTGTAATGTATACATCCGCCTCCGCCCGAAGCTGCTCCATCTCCTCCGCAGCGGACGCATCCTCTACGGCCACGGTGTAAAACCCGGCCTGTCTGGCATTGCATATGCCCTTTAAAAGGTCCTCGAACACAATGCTCTTCCGGGGCTCCGTGCCCAGCCTTTTGGCCGCCAGGCAGTAAACCTCCGGCGTGTTCTTCCCGTGAGGCGTCTCCGACGAAAGTGCAAAGGCTTGAAAATAGTCGTAGACCCCGTTGTTTTTGAGGGCCGCCTCAAAGAGCACCGGCTCCGAGGATGTAGCCGCGGCAATTTTTACCCCGGCCCTGTGCAGGTACTCCAGATACTCCGCCGCGTGGGGCTTCAGGCCGATCTCCTTCTCATACATGCCCCTGGCCAGGGTATACCACTCCTCCATGATGGCCGCCTCGCTCTCCGCCATGGCGTACCGCTCCTTTGTGTAGGCTGCCGCCTGGGGAAAATTCATATTGGTCAGGGCCTTCAGATAGCTCTCCTCAACGGGAAGGCCGTGGTTTACAAGAAACCTGCCGTCCACGCTCTCCCAGATCCACATGGAGTCCAGGATCGTCCCGTCCAGGTCAAACACGGCCCCCTCCCACATTTTTCCGTTATACTTTATCATGTTCCGGATCCTCTCTCGTATGGTTTTCACTCCTGTGTATTTTTTCTCAGCTATGAAAGCCTTCTGACAGCTCCCTGGCTGCCCCCTCGATATCCTCCGCCGCGATCACCGCCGACACCACAGCCAGGCCGTCCATGCCGATGCCCTTAAAGTTCTGGTAGGTGCGCTGGTTGATACCGCCGATGACCACAATGGGGATGTCCACAGCCGCCCGGATCTGAAGGAGCTCCTCTCGGGAGGTGACGTCCGCATCTTCCTTTGTGCTGGTGGCGTACATCGCTCCCACGCCCAGGTAGTCCGCCCCGTCTGCCGCCGCCTTCACAGCCTCCTCCACGCATCCGGCCGAGACGCCCACAACCTTGTCCGGTCCCAGGAGCCTCCTGGCCTCCTTTGCCGGAAGATCGTCCTGTCCCACGTGGACGCCGTCCGCATCCACAGCCAGGGCAATATCCACCCGGTCGTTGATGATGAGGGGAACCTGGTACCTGTCTGTGATCTGCTTGACCTGTTTCGCAGTCTCATAAAACTCCAGAGACGTGCAGTCCTTCTCCCGGAGCTGCACCACCGTGCAGCCTCCCCTGACTGCCTGCTCCACCGCTTCCTCCAGGGTGTCTGTGCTCATAAGTCCCCGATCCGTGCACAGGTATAATGTATAATCAATCTTATCCTTCTTCAATGTCTGCTCTCTCCCTTATCGTTTTTTCCTTCAGGCCTCCCACGGCGTCCAGGAGGGCTATGTGAAAGCTGCCGCATCCCAGATATCCCGCCTTCTCAAAGGCCGTCTCCCCGGCGATCCCCATGGACGCCAGAGCGGCCACAGCAGCGAGGAAGGCATCTCCTCTGCCGGCTCCGGCAAAGGCCCCTGCCAGGGCGCTGGTCATACAGCCGGTCCCGGTCACCCTGGCCATCATGGAACTGCCGCCCCGGACCCTGGCTATCCGTCTTCCGTCAGTCACCACGTCCACCTGGCCGGTCACTGCCACAGTGCAGCCAAGTCGCCTGGCCGCCGCCAGGGCCGCCTCTGTCCGGTCAAGCCCTTGGTCCGCCTCGGATACGTCCACACCCTTTTCACGGGAGGCAAGGCCCGCCGCAAAGGTGATTTCCGACACATTACCCCGCAGGATATCCACTCTGACCTCCCGGATGAGCTGTTCTGTCATCTCCCTCCTGAGCCGGGAAGCGCCTGCCCCCACCGGGTCCAGGATCACGGGAATTCCTTTTTCATTGGCCTTCTTTCCGGCACGGACCATGGCCTCCAGCTTCCCCCTGGAGGGGGTGCCCATGTTGAGAACAAGGGCGGAGGCCGCAGCCGCGATCTCCTCCGTCTCCTCCGGATCGTCCGCCATGATGGGGGAGGCGCCTATAGCCAAGAGGATATTGGCACAGTCGTTGGCAGTCACATAGTTGGTGATACAGTGGACGAGAGGTCTTCTCCTTCGCAGCCCGGCCAGCAGCAGCGCCGCCTGCTCCGCCGTCTGTCCGTCCATACGTTCCTGCCTGTTTTCTTTTCCTGTCTTCTCTTCCCGCATTGGTCTTCCCGCTTTCCTCCCTGTCTTTTTTGGTCCCGGCCGCTGCCGGAAAATCAGTTACTCATCTCCCTAGTTCAAAAATGCCTCCACGATCACGCCCTCTGCCTCTTCCTCGGTCATACCGAAGGTACGCAGCTTGATAAGCTGCTCGCTGTTAATCCTTCCGATGGCCGCCTCGTGGATGATGGCCGCGTCCAGATGGCGGGCGTCTATCTCAGGGATGGAACGCACCTGAGCCTCATCCATAATGATCGAGTCGCACTGGATATGGGCGTGACACTTTGCCTCTCCCACAGCCCTGGGATGGAAAACCTGGGCAGAGCTTCCCTTTGCCACAGACCGGGAGATGATCTGGGCGGAGCTGTCCTCCCCCTTCATGTAAACAGCCATGTTGGACTCCGCCTTCTGATCATCGTGGGTCATCAGCTTCTCTACCACATAGAGCTTCGCTCCGTCTCCCATGGTAACCTCCGTCTCCCGGACGGTGGAGTCCACGCCCTTGATCTGGGCAGTATCCAGGGTGAACACGGAGTCCTCCTCCATATCAATCTTCGTCACCGGGTTCAGGATGCGGGCCCCGGTCCCCTCGCCCTCGCCGTAGTGCTTTTCCTCATAGCGGACATTGGCCCTCTTTCCCACGTGGAAGGCATGGATGCCATCGTGACGGCTCTCGTTGCAGCCGCTGTTGTGGATGCCGCAGCCGGCTATGATCGTGACGTCCGCTCCGTCGGCGATGTAGAAATCATTGTACACCAGATCCACCATACCGGAGGTGCTCACCACCACCGGGATGTGCACCTGCTCGCCTTTTGCAGCTCCGTCTATATACACATCTATGCCGGGTTTGTCTTCCTTTTTCTTTATCTTAATGTGCTCCGTGCTTCCGTGGCACAGGGAAACTCCGTTCTGCCGCAGATTGAAAGCGCCCTCCTGCTTAAAACCGGAACCGCTGCTGATCTGTCTTAACACCTGTTCTGTAATCTTATCCAATAATACTGGCATCTGTCCTCTTCTCCTCCCTTTTTGCTTTCTGCCGCTTCTTATGCCTGCTGATCCATACATGTACAGGACGGCTCCTCCTTGAGAAGCGTAGGGAGCACTTCCTCCCTCGGGCCGATATTTTTAATCCGTCCGTCATCGATGACCATGATCCTGTCCGCCATGCGGATGATCCTCTCCTGATGAGAGATCAGGATCAGCATCTGGTCCTTCTTCTCGTTCTTCTCGTGTATCTTTTCAAACTGTTGTATGAGCATGGAAAAGCTCCATAGGTCAATGCCTGCCTCTGGCTCGTCGAAGATACACAGCTTGTGGCTCCTGGCCAGCACTGTGGCGATCTCGATCCGCTTCATCTCTCCGCCTGAGAGCGTCCCGTCGATCTCTCGCTTTAAATACTCCCTGGCACACAAGCCCACGGCGCTCAGCATCCGGCAGGCCTCCTGCTCCGGGAGCTGTTCACCTGCAGCTAAAGACAGCAGACGGTCTATCGTCATTCCCTTGAATCTGGGGGGCTGCTGAAACGCAAATCCGATTCCCGCCTTGGCTCTGTGGTCAATGTCATAGTCTGAAATATCCTCCCCGTCCAGGATGATCCGGCCTGCGTCGGCCTTCTCGATCCCCATCAGCACCTTGGCCAGGGTTGATTTTCCGCCCCCGTTGGGACCTGTGATGATCAGCATTTCCCCGTTCTCCACGGTGAAGCTGATATCCTTCACGATGCTTCTCTCCACACCGTTTTCGTTCACTTTAAAAGTCAGGTTCTTTACTTCAAGCATCTTCCTGATCTCCTTTCCGCTTTTGCTCCATCTTGGTGTATAATTCTTCTGCTGTTCCTGCCTCCCGCGCCATGCTCCTGTATTTTCCCGGCGAGACGCCGGTGCTCTCCCGGAACCGCTTGACGAAATAGCTCATATGGTTGAACCCGCAGGAAAAACAGATCTCTGTGACACTGTCGTCCGTCGTCTCCAGCTGGCGCATAGCCTGCCTGATCCGATAGCTGTTCAGATAACTCTTGGGACTCTGCCCTGTGATCCTCTGAAAGCATCGGAAACACTCTGTCCGGCTGATACGCACCTGCCGCGCCACATCCTCCACGGAGAGATCCTCCTGGTAGTGTTCCTGGATATACTGCAGGATTCTTCTTGCTCTCTCCTCATAGACCATCTCGTGAGGGTCTCTGTCCTCCGTCTCATCCTGCTCCTCCCGGCTTCTGATGAAAAGCTCCCAGGCCTGGGAGAGCTGGTTGCGCAGCCGCATCTGTGTGAGCCATCCGTCCTCCCTGCTCATGCAGTAAATCTTCCGCAGGCAGACGAGAAGCTGCTCCTGGTATGGGCTGCCCCGGCGCAGCGGCTCTCCCCGCAGCCCGGTGTCCTCCATGACCGGCTCCACAAATTTATGAAAGATCAGGTTCTCCGTTCCACCGGAGAGAAACTGGGGCAGGAAGACAATGGATATGCTCTCGCTGTCCTCATAATTCCCGAGGACCCGATATCTGTGGAGCACGCCCGAATTCACAAATACGCCTTCTCCCTCCCCGATCCTGTACCGCCACTCATTCAGTCCACATTCAAACGCTCCCTTCAGCGCCACCATAAACTCCATCTCGTCATGACAGTGCCAGTCCTCGAGATGCTCCCGGCAGCGCAGAAAATCATTAAAATATACCTGAAAAGGGAAATCCTTTGTCCCGTGCTTCTGTAATTCATACATGGTCTGATCTGCCAGGACACGCTCCTGGCCGCGCAGATGACTCACGCAGACTCCCTCCTTTATCATATCTGGTACAAATGTTACATGAAACAGCCTGAATCTGACAAACGCCGGATGATTTCGGCACTATAATTATATAGTATGTGTCCGGTATGTCAAGTGGGCCTTTGGAATTCACCGACACAACTTATTTGCCTGACGCGGCACGGGAAAGCCGGGGCGATGCAGGTATGAAAAAACCTTCTGCAGGCAGAAGGGGCAGCGCCCTACAGCGCTGCCTCCTTATAGGTCTCTCCCGTCTCCACATCCTTCCAGATAAACACGCCGTCCTCCAGCATCATATAGCTGTGGGCGCTGTTCTCCTTTGGAATGGACACAGACCCGGGATTGATATAGTATTTTCCGTCAAACTCCTCCAGCACCGGCACGTGGGTGTGGCCGTGCAAAAGAATGTCTCCCTCTTTCAGCATAGGGGGATGGGCCGTATTGTACTGATGCCCGTGAGCTGCGAAGATCATTCGGTTCCCTGTGTACAAAATGCAGTAGTCCGCCAGTATCGGGAACTCCAGCACCATCTGATCTACTTCCGTGTCACAGTTTCCCCGCACGCACAGGATCTCCTCCTTCCTCTCATTGAGCATGGCCAGCACTTCCTTGGGTGCGTACTCGCGGGGCAGGTCGTTCCTGGGGCCGTGATAGAGAATGTCTCCCAGAAGAAGCAGCTTGTCCGGCTTCTCCTTCTGGTATCTCTCCAAAAGGCAGCGGCAGTAGTAAGCGCTCCCATGTATGTCAGATGCGATCAGTATCTTCATTTCCTGTTCTCTCCTTCTCTCAGATTGTTCTATAAGCTAGTCCACCGGCTTTGTCTCGTCGGCGATGTATTCAAAGAAATCAAAATCCGCACAGTGCCGGTGCCTTACCCTGTCTGCGCAGGTCAGGCCCACCATGGTGCCGGTGAACTCCCCGTACTGGCAGTACTCGTCGGAGAATTTCGCCGTCTCAAAGATTCGGCCGATCTTCGTGTAAGTCTCCCCGTCGTAGCTCCACTCGAACCAGGACTTTCTCCCCTGGATCCAGAGGCGCAGGTAGATAGGACAGTCCTCCACGGCAGTCCTGGTGTTGAGGAACTCCGTCTTCACGCCGTTCTCCAGGTAGATAATGGACAGGGCGCTGCCTCCCAGCGTCTCGCTGTAGTATTTCCGGAGATTGATGTAGTTCATATTGTCGTAGTAGAGGATCAGGCCCGCGCTGTGCTGGTGCACCTCGGGCAGGAACTCCATCTTGGTGGTGATCCGGGCGTAGACGCTTGTCAGCTTTCTGGCAAGGATGCTGACCTTGTTGAGGGACGTTCTGGACTCCTGTCCCCGGAGACGCACCCAGCCGGGCCGGGCTTTCACATCCGCAAATCTCCGGGGCATGATCCTGGGGGCATAGTACCAGTTTCCCAGCTCCCCACTGTCAAAGTCGTCAAAATCCGGTGCCTGCGGCATGGGGCACTCTGGCAGAGAGCTCTCCTGCGTCTCCTCCCGGGCTCTGTTGCTGCCGGAGGCAGACCGAAGCCACCCGTCCTTTGTCCACATCATCTTCTGGATCGCCGTCTCCCGTCCCAGGGTGCAGCACAGCTCAGGGACAAAGGGCCTGGACACATGAAAGACCATATAGACCTCCCCGGTCGGCGTCTCTACGTAGCTGCCGTGCCCCGCCTTCTGGAGGACGCAGTCCGGGTTGTAGTACTTGGGCTTTAAGTGGTCCGGGTTATGCCTCTCATAGGACTCTCCCGGCACAGAGGTGAGGATGGGGTTGGTGGGATCCTTCTCGTAGGGGCCCCACACGTTCCGGGACCGGCCCAGGGTGACACAGTGGTTGTAACCGGTGCCGCCCTCCGCGCACATGATATAATAATAGTCGTTTTTCTTTGTCAGGTGAGGAGCCTCAATGCAGCCCCGGTCTGTTCCCCCGTTCCAGATCCGCTTCGGATACCCTTTGATCTCCTTCTTCTCCGGGTCATACTCCACCATGCAGATGGCACCCGGCTTCTCGTAGCCCTCTCTTGTCTCCCACTCCAGGGCCACCACGTACTTGCGTCCGTCGTCGTCGTGGAAGAGGGAGGCGTCAAAGCCTGAGGAGTGGAGATACACGGGCTCGCTCCAGGGACCTTTGATGTCCTTTGCGGTGATGAGGAAATTGTCCACGTCAAAGTACCTGGCGTTCATGGAGTTCATAACGCCGTAGACCACGCAGAAGAGGTCATCCTCCTCACAGTAAGTCAGGCAGGGGGCCCAGATTCCCTTGGCGGAGGGCAGCTTCTTTAAATCTACCTTTTCATCATCCGTGATCACGTGGGTGTACAGCTCCCAGTGCTTCAGGTCTCTGGAGTGGTAGACCGGAAGGCCTGGCATCCACTCGAAGGTGGAGACTGCCAGATAGTAGTCCTCCCCCTTCCGGCATATACATGGGTCGGGATTAAACCCGGGAATAATCGGATTTGTTATCATGTCTGTTCGCTCCTTTTCTGCTTTCCGTCTCTTTCAGGCTTTTCGTTCCTTTCTGATCACGCAGCTGGCGATAGCTCTTGGCTCCAGTTCGATGGGGCAGAGTTCTCCCTCCATGCGGATCACCGCCGGCAGCGTTTCGTCTGACTTGTTCATGAAAATGCAGGCAATGTCACCGGAGGGATTCAGCCAGGCCGTCACATCCAGCTTCTCCGTGTACTTGGTGTGGGCGATGCGGACAGCCCCGGCCTCGATAAAGTGGGCGAAATGCCAGTAGTACCGGCAGATCTTCCGCTCTTCCAGTCGCCCCTCCTCCTTGTGGTAGAGATAGGGAGCGTCGCAGAAATTGTCCTGGTGGTTGGGGCCGCCCTGACCGTCCAGCAGGATGTTCCAGTCGTAAAAGGCGGACATGCCGTGGTTCAGGTTCTCGATCATGTCGTGGGCAAGGCGGATGGCGTTCTCCGTCTCCAAATCCTTGTCGTATTTGCCGAATTCCAGACAGCTCTCAGACAGGATCAGCTTCTTATCCGGGTACATCTGGCGCACCAGATCCAGAGCCTCAAAGTGGGCTCCGCTGTACCAGTGGAAAGCCAGTCCTGTGATCATGGAGTCCGTCCTCTCATCGATGAGCCCCCGGGCCCTCTCAAAAAGCCGCTCCTTGTTGTGATCCCAGCCAAAGATTTCCACATGCTCCAGCCCTCTTTCCTTCATCTCCGGGTAGAGATGATCTCGCAGGAATTCCTTTTCCTCCTCCACTGTGTAGACGCAGGAGTCCCAGGTCTGCACAGCGGCGGGCTCGTTCTGGATGGACATGCGCTCTACCTCATAGCCTCTCTTTTCAAACTCCTCAATGTAGCGGCACAGGTACCGGGCCCATCTCCCGTAATACTCCTTTTTCAGGGAACCTCCTCCGATACGGCTTCCGTTTGTCTTCATGAACTCCGGCGGAGACCAGGCGGAGAGCATGACCTTCAGCTTTTTCCCCGCTCTCTTCTGGGCCGCCTCCAGGAGGGGGATCATATATTTTTCCGTATGGGCAAAGGAAAATGTATCCAGATTTTCGTCTGTCTCATCCTCCACAGCTGAGTAGAGCCGGGTGGAAAAATCGCAGCTGTCCATGTGGAGGCGCACCCGGTCGTAGCCCATGCCCTCCTCCCCGAAATACATGCCCAGCAGCTCCTCCTGCTGGTCTTTATCCATCTCGGAAAACACAGATCCGGCCGCGTCTGTGACAGCCCCGCCAAAGCCCTCCATGGTCTGGAAGGTAACGTCAGGGTACAGATTGACCACCTCGTTCTCAGTGCCGTCCTCCGGGGCAAATATGTCCTGTTCTTCTCTTCGCTCCGGATAAAGTCTCTCCGGACTCTCTGTCATATATAAATGCAGCATCTCATCTCTCCTCCACGCTTTTACTTCTGTCTCTCCTCCAGGATCACCACATCCCAGTCCTTCAGATCGATCGGCTCCTGTCTGTCATAGCTTTTCCCTGTCAGAATGTCTGTCCCGTGATCACAGGGGCAAAGGATCCTCCGCTCCTCCTGGCTGTAGTGGAGGATAAAGTGCAGCCTTCTTCCCTCCTCTGTCTCCCCGCTTCGGAGTGTAACGGGCCACTCAAAGGCCGGCAGAGAAATTTCCGCGTCTGCCGCCGCCTGCCTGTACACCTCCTTCAGAAGCCGCTTCTCCGTATAACAGCCCACGTACCAGGCGGCTCCGGCTCCGTAGCGATTCCTCAGAATTCCTGCGTACTGTCCCCAGTAGGGGTGTTCATAGGACAGCTTCGCCTCCCCTGTCCCCGGCTTCAAAAGCTCCATAAAATACCGGACCTTCTCTCCCCCGATGAAAGTCCTGCCAGGCTCTGTGAACTGATCGTAGGACATGCCGAAGCAGTCCGTCAGGCCGTGGGGCTGGGCGTCCGGGTACACGCTGGAGCACTCATCCGCCACAAAGGAGCGGAAAGAACTGACAAGGACTCCGCCCTCTTTTACAAAGGTGTCAAGCCGCCGGATCAGGTCTTCCCCGGCACAGTAAAGGGCCGGGATAACGATCATGTCGTATCGGTCTTCCTCCAGGGCGCAGACGTCCACCACGTCGCACTCCAGGTTCATCTCGTAGAGGCTGTCGTACATCCACCGGACCACATCGTTGTAGCTTAAGTCCCGGTCAATGGGAAACCATTGAAGAGCAATCAAAGAGCGGTTGTCCACCAGGAGGGCGATCCGGTTCTTTTTCTTCAGACCGGACAGGCTCTCCCCGTGCTCCTGCCACTCCCGGCCGATACGGCAGGCTTCCTCATAGGCCGGATTGGTTTGCAGGTTATGGCTTAGAAGCCCCCGCCAGTAGGTCTCATATCCGTTGTGGATGGAGTGCCAGTTCCAGTACAGGATCCCTTTGGCGCCGCTTGCCAGGTGGCTGTAGGCGTGGAGCCGGAGCTGTCCCGGGTAGGGAGTCCAGTACTTGAAGGCCTGGGCCTGGCACTCCAGCACAAGGTAATCCGCATCCTTCAGACTCCGGACAGAATCGCCGCCAAAGGCTGTCTCCGCCCCGGTCAGCTCGTCCTGGGTGGGGTGGTAGATGTCGGTTCCGGCTATGTCCAGACACCGGGAAGCCTCCTGGTGGTTTAGATCCGGCTGTACCCCGTAGGAGTATCCGTCCTGGGCAATGTCCGCCCCGAACTTTTTCCACTCAAAATCCAAGTTGTGGGTAATAAACTGATCCTCCCGCTTGTACTGCCGCACAAGATCCGCCTGCCAGGCCAGGAACCGGGCCGCCACGGTCCTCTTGAAGGCCTCGTACTCTCCCACAAGACCGCCGTTGCGGCAGCCTCTCATATCCGGCAGATCCTCCCAGCTGTGGATGGAATTACTCCAGAAGGCAAGATAGAAGGCTCTGTTAAAGGTCTCTGTGTCCTTGTACTTCTTCTTCAGGTGCTCACGGAAGAGGCGCTGCATCTCCTTCCCGTCATTTCCGTAATGCTTTGTCTCATTGTCGATCTGAAATCCGATCACGGAAGGGTGGGACGCCGTATGTTCCAGAAGCCTGCGGATCACTCTCTCCCCGTGATACAGATAGGTGGGATTGAGTATATCGAAAATCTGTCTGTGGCCGTAGTCGGCCCTTCCCTCCTTTGTGGTAACCATGATATCCGGATCCTTCTTCACAAGCCAGGAGGGGACAGCGTAGGTGGGCGTGCCGAGAATCACATACATCCCTGTCTCCTCCGCCTTCCGGAGGACCTGGTCAATATAGGAGAAGTCGAATACTCCGTCCGCCCTCTCCAGAGTGCTCCAGGTGGACTCCGCAATGCGGACCACATTCATCCCGGCCTTCTTCATCATGTCAAAATCCTCGTCTATCCTGTCGTAAGGCATATACTCCGGGTAGTATGCTGTTCCAAAAAGCAGTTCCTTCTTCTCCATAATTCCTCCATGGTGCAGACAAAGGATGCCGCAGCGGCGCCATCCTTTGTTAACCTGCCAGATTGATTTCTTACACTTTTTTACTCTATTTGTCTCCTCTGTGCTTTCCTGCCTCCAGGTCTGCCACAACCTGCGGATAGTATTTGTCCAGGTTGAACATAGCCATACAGATGACACAGATTACAGATGTGATCACCGGTACCCAGGCAAAGGCAACGGTGATGGATGAAAGTGCGGACGCACCCTGTACCTCCAGGCTTGCGTCAAATCCACCTGCGTCCAGGATCCATCCAAGAGCCGCAGTGCCCACGCCGGAGCCCACCTTCATGCAGAAGGATGAGGCCGCATTTCCCATGCCGGCTGTTCCGTATCCATTATACCACTCTCCGTAGGTAATTGCATCCTGTAAACATCCGAACATGGTCGCTCCGCCGCATCCGAAGCCGATGCCCTTGATGATGGAGGATGCGCAGATGATCGTGTAATCTGTGGAGATACCAGAAACGACAAATCCCACTGCTGCAATGGCCATACCTGCCAGGAACAGATTTCTCTTGCTGGCCTTCTTCATCAGGAAGGGTGTAATGAACAAAGTCACGATCTGCGCGATGGAGAGCAGGTTGGACACCATGGCATAGTATCCATCGTTGCCCATGTTGTACATGGTAAAGTAAACGGCCGAGCCGAAGAAAGTGGACATCATGAAGTACATAGCAAACACACTGATGACCATAAGAATCCAGTATTTATTTTTCACAAGTCCTTCCAGCCCCTTGATAAAGGATACGTTCTCGTCTTTGCCGTCTGCTCCGCCTTCTACAATTCGCTCCTTGCAGTTGAAGAACATGAACATGTTCAGGATAACGAAGACGATCATGAGCACTACAAATGTCAGCGTCCAGCCTCTCTGTGTGTAGGCATCCCCGCCGCCGAAGAAGCCTGTCAGCTTCAGGACAACTGTGTTGATGGTCATGGTTCCGGCTGTGGCCAGAAGGTTACGGAAGTTGCCCAAAAGTCCTCTCTCGTACTGGTTTCTTGTCATCAGTCCCTGCATGGTGGCGTAGGGCACGTTGATCCCTGTGTAGAAGATGGTGGAAACCAGGTTGTATGTAAGGAACATGTAGGCGATCTGCACAGAGTCCGCAAAGCCGGAGGGCACGCTGAACATCAGCACTGTACACACGGCAAGGGGAATACACAGTCTGGCGATCCAGGGACGGGCCTTGCCCCACTTGCTGTGGGTGTGGTCCACGATGTATCCCATGGCCAGGTCTGAGAGGCCGTCCAGGATCTTGGAAATGGCGATGATGGAGGCCGCCGCTCCGGCGCTGGCTCCCACCACGTTTGTATAATACACGAGAAGGAAAGCGCTGATAGCCGAATATACCAGGTTCCCCGCATAATCTCCGATACCGTAGGCAAATCTTTCAAGGAACGAAAGCTTTGCGTTGGGATTCATATCTGTTTTATTATTCATTGTTCTCTCTTCCTTTCATTTTTTACTCTTTTTACTCTCTTATGCTTCCTCAAGCGGGAACCATCCAAAGTCCACGCACCGTCCCAGATCCCAGCTGTCCCAGCCGACCCAGCCGGGTGTGTTCACCGTGTCTGTGAGAAGCTTCCAGCTCCAGTAGAAATAGCCGTTTCCGGCCTTCCATGCCCTAAGCTGCGCCTTGGCCACTGCATTGTAGATTTCTTTCTTCTGCTCTTCGCTGACCACCTCCTGGTCCAGCCCCTCTACGCCGTTTAAGACAGTCTGTCCTCCCTTTGTATCCTGTCCCACGGCAAGAGAGTTGAAGAGGCACCACTCGCCCACGATGACCGGAAAATACTCCTTCATCTCCTCGATGTCCTTCTGGAGCTCCTCCGCGTATTTTACGTAGCCCTCTACTGTCTGGTCACAGCCCTTCATCTCCGCGACCATGAGATACTGGTGCGTATCCAGGACCACGCCCTTGTATTTGTCCTCCCCCATGAAATCCTTCCATGCCTTCAGACGGAATGCGTCGTGGAACACCACATATTTGTCCTCCGGCATATGTTTGCGGATTCTGTCGTAGGCGTCCAGATAAAACCGGCGAATGAACTCCATGGTGTTGGGCTTTGACTTTGCGCCCTTCTGTGCATCCACTGCCGGGTAGCGCTCCTGCACGTGCATACTTTCCCACATATCCTCGAGCACCGGCTCGTTGATGATCTCAATGCCCCACAGTCCTTTTCTCTGGCCGTAGCGCTCTGCCAGTCTCTCCAGTACACTGAGCTCAAACTCCACTTCGTCCGGCTGCTGTGACCAGATGCACACGCCGCTCTCACCGCCGTTGTCAAAGCCGTTCTGGCTGCCCGGCGCCGTGTGGAGATCGATGAGGATCTGAAGGCCGTATTTCTCTGCCCAGCTGAAGGCATTGTCCAGCTCCCCGATACAGCCGATAAAGGGCTCTCTGTCCCCGAAGATGAAATAGGGAACCGGGATGCGGACCGTGTCAAGCCCCAGGGCTTTGATCCTTGTAAAATCTCTCTCTGTGATGTACTCGGACCGATGCATCTTCATGCGCGCCTCGTACACTTCTTTCGGAAGCTGGAGAGGAAGATTGTGTTCATCTTCCGCCGTTGTTCCCTCAAATAATCCCGGGCTCATCCATTTCTCCAGAACAAGCCAGTTGCCAAGATTGACTCCTTTTACCTGCATGCTGTTCACTTTCCTTTCTTTCCTGTTTTCTTCAAGCAATCCTTTTTCGGTCTCTTTCTGACGCCTATTTTATCCTCATACAAAAGGATTTTATATTATTATTCTCAGCATTTTGATACTTTTCACAGAAAAACTTCTCGCAAAAAAACTTCTGTGGTATGATAGGAGCAGATCTCACAAGAAGGGAAATAAAATCATGAACACTGCCTACCTGATGCGACATGTATCCTACGGCCTTCACACCGTTGTGAAAGCCTGGCCCCACCCTGTCCACCCGGACGCCGCCCCCGAGGTCTTTTGCGGGAGGCGGGACCTGCAGGATGATTTTCTGACTGCGGAAATCCTGTGCCGGGCTCTGGACGAGTGGGAGAAGACCGGCTTCTACCGCTCCCTGCCTGCTCTTTTCTCCGTTAAGAGAAACCTGTACTACGCCTATGTTCCCTCGTCAGAGCAGGACTTCCTCATCGGCCCGGTCCGTTTCTCCTCCCCGGTCCGCATGAACCGGAACACAGATGAGCCGCAGCCTCCGGAGGAGACGGCCGCCGCCGCCCCGGAGTGCGAGTTCTCCGACTTTATCTCCCATGTACTTCTCGTCTACAACCTGCAGCACACCAGCTTTCTCTCCCTGGATGACCTTGTCACGGCCAACTGCATGGACAGCTCCATGGAGGACACCATCATGGAGGATTTCTCCTCCCTTGTCTTTGACCGGAGGGAGCAGGCGCAGCCCCACAATCCCTACGACCAGGAGCTGCGGGAGTTCTCCAGCATCGAACACGGAGATATAGAAATGCTGCACAGGAGCTTGCAGGAGGACTACACAGGAAAGATCGGGACACTGGCCAAGGACGAGGTGAGGCACATGCGCAACCGGGGCATTGTGGTCATCACTCTGGCGAGCCGGGCCGCCATCCGGGGCGGCGTTCTCCCGGAGGTCTCCTTCTCCATGAGCGACATCTTTATCCAGAAGCTGGAGGAGGAATCAGACACGGCCGTGCTGCTGAACATGATGCATCAGTTCGAGTTCAAGTACGCAGAGATGGTGGCGGACTTAAATTTCCAGAAAGCGGGGCGGCCGAAGAAGGACCAGAACCCCCGGGTGGAACAGTGCAAGGACTACATCTTCAAGCATCTGCATGAAAAAATCCGCATCCAGGACATAGCGGACGAACTGTACCTGAATGCAAATTACCTGTCGGAGATCTTTCGGCAGCACGAGGGGATCAGCATCACAGATTTTATTCTCCAGGAGAAGGTGGGCTTGACGAAAAACCTGCTCTCCTACTCTCCCTACTCCTACAGCGAGATCGCCGCCTACCTGGGCTTTTCCTCCCAGAGCCACCTGGGCAAGGTATTCAAAAAGCATACCGGCACGACGCTGAAGCAGTACAGGACCCGATTCGGCGTGCGGGAGTTTTAGGAGAAAAAGCAGAGCGTCAGAGTGCGGAAATTTTTTACGGATTTTTCATCGCAACCTCTCCCACCACGTTCGCCACGTGCTCGATCCTGTGGATCTTTGCCAGGTTCTCCTCCATCTTCTCCTGTATTTTACCTGAAAGACTGCCATAAATATCTTAGCCATCATAAAAATCTAACAATAACCATATCTCTTATATCATTTGCATCCGCTATCAATAAAGAAAAGGGCCTGACGCCGCATGCCGCAGCGTCAGACCGCTTCTGTCCAAATGTAAAAATGCGGATGACAGGAATTAGCACACCTGTTTTTACCTGTTATATAGCCTGTTTTCCGCTGTTTTTACGTTTGCAACTTTGCATAATATATCATGTTTTTGTACTCTGTACAGATTTTTAGTATCATTTCAGTATCAAAAACTTGAATTACCACAGCCGATATGCTAT
>CAZZBJ010000012.1:0-3953 GCA_964652805.1 uncultured Mordavella sp.
CTGGTAAGTCTATCTTACATCAGTTTGAAGGTTTACACAAACTTTGGGATACTCCTCGTCTTCATATAAAATATCAAAATATATCGTCACTCCGTCAGATATTTCCATTTCAAGATATTCTCTCACAGAAGTTTCTGCGGTTTTTATTTCTTCATCACTCCAACTCTCTTTATCTGTAATATAACATCTCCAATTCTCATATTCCATCAGCCATGATGATAATATACCTTCATAATACATGATATAAGCAAATTCTTCCAGAATAGTTTGGTAGTCATCTGACTCCAAAGAAACTCCTGAATAACTTTGCAATATAAAGTTTAACATGTCCGGATGCACCATATGCATCATTCGTTCCGGATCATCATCAGCCGTTGCTTGGATTAATTCAACTACTACTTCTTCCGGGGTGTCTTTTCCATATACCTGCTGATCTATAGCTTGCCTGTCCGTTTTATTTGAAAATGATTTCAGTTCTGCGCTGTCATTTTTTTCCTGTTCTCTGAAAGCAAGGCATACTATTCCCACAAGTATTATAATAACAGCCACCATCCCTAGAACAATTAGCCGGCTCTTTTTTTTAGGAGTATGTTTATTTACTTTAGGTGTCATATCTTTATTAGTTTCTTCAAAAATCTGTGCATCTATAGGATGTCCGCATTTCGGACAAAAGTTCATTTTTTGAATAATTTCTTCCCCACAATATTGACAAAACATTTTTTCACCCTCCTATCTTATAAAATTTCCCCACAAAAAGATTATTTACCTAAAAACTTTGCCATATTATAACAGTAATCACAATAGTAACGTGTAGTTCCGCTACTTGTAACATATTCATTCAGTTTTTCATTCTGTTGGCAACCATCACATTCTCCCGTTTTAGTGCATCCTACTATTGATAACATCAGAATCACTAAAACACCTAGCATCGTAACTCTTTTCTTCATGATTTCTTTACCTCCTCGAAGAACGAACTGTTCTCATTACATCTGTTGGTGATTCAGCAACTGAAGAGATACCACATATTGACTTGGTATATTGCCAGCGACACTGACTTCTGTCATAGCAAGCATCTGGTACTTATCCTCGTTATATATACCAAAACTTTCCATTCCAGCTTCAAGATACTCTATACCGGATGTAATCATATCTGCTTTTATGGCATTATATTCTTCGTCTGAATACATCATATCATCCCACTGCCAACTTGCGAACTCTTCTATACTTCCTGTATTCATACCGAAAAGCTTCGCCGTGAAACCTCTGCCTCCTGTATAACTTCCAACAGAATTATTAGAATAGAAAATCTGGTTCGTCCCGTATTTTTCATTATAGAATGAATATATTCTTATTTCGGAAAAAGGATCCACATATCCAATTTGTATTTCCTGATCATATGTATATCCGCAGCTTCCATATTTCCATATTTCCATTGATAAAGTCCAGTTTTCCGGATTTACATAAGCAATAAGCATCTCCTTATTCTCATCACCATCTAAATCTGCCAATATATAATTCATATATCCCGCAGCACTCTTGGGCCACTGGGTTACTTCTGACATATTACAGGAGACAAATTCTTCTCCTGATGCCTCACCCGCACTTTGGATCAAAGCTGAATATGTCTTCTCCGCTTCGGTCGTATCATTCATCTCCATTGACATTTTAGAAACATAAAACCCTTTATCCGTATCCGTTTCTTTAGCTTCAAAACAATACTTCCTGTCAATTTCTCCTTTATAGTATGAGCAAAAATTTAATTCAAAGATATCATTTTCTTTTTTTTCAACTGATAAAAGTTGTATATCCTGTTCCATATTATCTTCTATATTTCCATTGTAAAAATAATAATATCCATCTTTATAACTATCTCCCTGGGTATTAGCCGTACTTATCTCATAATCGCTATATTCAAGCCCAAAAGTGTCATTGATATATGATATAACTTCTTCTTTGGGTACTATAATGCAACCATCATTATTCATATCATACTCTTTATCGCTTAGATATAAAAATTGAACATGAAGAAAATAATCCAAATTTTCTTCTACTTGCTGCGTATCTTCAAACGGTATGCCTATTACTGCAAGATCTTTGAAAGTCTCCTGCATCTCTTGCTTTTCAAATGTTTTTTCGTCTATATCATCCTTTTCATCTTCTCGCAGGGAAATTATATTATCTTTATCACTCCTGTCAAAATAATAATTTAGAACAAATCCCCCAAACACACCCAGACATATAATACTTGGTACGATAATAAAAATCAGCCTTTTACTTTTTCCTGCTTTTAAAATCAATTCAGCTCCACAGTATTTACAAAACCTATCTTCCGCATGCACTTCTTCCCCACATTTTCTGCATTTTATACATGTCTTCTTTCGCCACACACTCCACACTTCTCCTTCTGCATATCATTAACCAGACCACAACTGCACTGCCATACGTCTGCTATTATCTTTTCTTCACATACAGCTCCCGGTTTTCCTGTTTTTTCCCTGTAGCCTTGTATAGCCTGCCAATTCATATTGGTATCAACGTGAATGCCTGGATATGTCTTCGATTTAGAGCCGCTGATATCAATTTTTTTAATAATTACTTTTACATCAACAATTTGAGATAAAAGAAAAGGGATTTCCATAACAAATACATGATTTGTTACACCTCTACTCTGCAAAATCGCAGCCTGGAACATACAATTTTCCACGCTATATGTTTTTCCAGTTGTCCATATCAAAATATCAGCACAAATATCTACCTGCTTACTTTCCCCAAATATGTTAAATATATTATCAAATTCCTCCGCAAAAAAAGTATACTCTAATGCTAAACGGTTTTTTCTTCCTTTTTCCAATATAAGGTTTTGTATTCTCATCTCTATCCAAGGGTAATAGTTAGTCACAGCGCATACTTTCCGCTCACTATAATTTTCTTGCCCCATCGTTCTTTGCAGGGCTTCAATATTCAGATTCATCTTATATCCGTTTTCATCTATATAAGATCTATAAATATAAACAAAAAATAAAGCAATGCTTGCAATCAAAGCAATCCATCCTGCCCCTGTTATACTTAATCGTAGATATCCCCCCGTTTCTGAATTAAAACCATCCGACATAACACAAAGGAAAAAAATAATTACAACGACAAGACATGTCCCAATTCCTATAAGATTAGATTTATGTACTTTATACAATTGACAAATGATAATTCCATATACTACAGCGACTGCCCAGATGGCAATGCACAAAAACTGTATAATTGCTATCGCATCGTCAAGACTACTGCCATTAGACCAATAAGAAAGATTTTCCAGAGTATCCAGTAATGAAGTTAAACTAATTTCCATTCCATTAATTTGAATCCACGAACTAAAAACACAGAGGATTATTACAGCAGCCAACACGATTGCCATAATTATAGAAAGCGTCAACTGTTCTTTGACACTTTTGTTATCCATTTCATTTTTGTTTTTTGTATCTGTTTTTATTGGCACTTTTTCTGGAAATATTGAAGTTGCTCCTGCATATAATGATTTACTTAACTTCAATTTATTCTGCACTTTAAAAAACTCTATCGTCTTTTTTACGGTTTCAAGTCGTTCAATTTCTTTCCTCGATTTTTTTACTCCAGGAACTTCGGATATATCTTGATTTAAGACCTGTTTTAATTCTTCTATTTTTGTTCTATAATCCAAAGATCCATTTTGTGTTAATTGCTGATTCATTTTATCCCCACTCTCTCCTACTCAATTTTTGTGCCGCAGTATTGACAAAAGATTGCATTACCAACATAAAGTCCGCATTTTGGACAATACTCTTTCCCTGTCAATCGTTCTTCTTCCTGTTTCAAAATTGTGTCGATCTGTTGCCTCAGTTCCTTGATCTTTTCTTTGTTTTCAGATACAATCTCCAAAATATGCTTTTTTCGTTCTGATTCCAATTGCTGTAGTTGTCTAT
>CAZZBJ010000012.1:4053-33078 GCA_964652805.1 uncultured Mordavella sp.
TGTAGTTGTCTATATTCCTTTTCAAATTCTTCTCTTTTCTTTTCATTGAATTCGACATTATCTTCTTTCTTTTTTATATCTTCTGTTCTCTTTACAGGCCTTCCACAATTTTGGCAAAAATTAGCTTCTTCTTTTAGTTCTTTTCCACAATTACTGCAAAACATTCCTTTCACCTCCAGGCTCTAATTCATCAAGCCACTCCTTCTGACAGACTGCACAAATTCAGACACCAATAACCATCTATTTTTATTTAAAATCAATTATTATATATTTCTTCTTTAACTCCTCTCTTTGTCACAATGTTCTTATTAGCATCTACAATCCGAGTCATCTACAAATGTTATGGATTCATATTCTACATTCATATAATAAACTCTGTCAGTATATATTGTCAAATATAAACAACTTTTCACAGAGTTCATTTGTGCATGTTATTTGCTTTATTCTATATAGAAAGCAGAGAGGTGAAATAATGGACGAACAATTTATCAGAGACCGGATTACAGAATTACGTCTTAAAGCACATAAATCAGAAAGAGAAATGAGTCTAGACCTGGGACACAGTGGTAGTTATATTAACAGCATCACTTCTGGAAGAATTACGCCTTCTCTAAAGGAGTTTTTATATATATGCGAGTATTTGGAAATCACTCCAGATAAGTTTTTTCATAAGGATGATAACTTATCTCTGGCAAAACGAAAGGCAATAAAACAAGTAATGTCTCTGGATGATGATACTGTTCTTTTACTTTCTGAATTAATAGCGCGATTGCAGTCAAACCAGCCATAAAATAAGGATCAAAAATAATATCCTTCCAAAGCCAAATTCCAAAGTAAAAAAACAGAGGCAGTATGAGATCGGCTCAGTCGTTTCTCCTGCCTCTGTTTTCTATCTTCCGTATTTGTCAAGTATCTCAAATATCTATTCTATCTCTCCGGCCTATCCCCGGTTTTTCACTCCCTGGGTGTCCCTCTTTCCGATCCGCAGCCGGTTCAGGGCCACTTCCTTCTCCTTGTAGATGGCCTTTGGATCCTCTCCGTCTTCAAAGAGATAGGCGGCCTCCAGCTCGTCGTTCTTCCGAAGCTTGATGCCCCGGACGCCGACAGCCCCCTTCTTCTTCTCGAAGATCTCCTCTGCGTGGAACCGCAGGAAATAGCCGTCCTTTGTCTGCAGCACCACGTACTGATTGTCGTTGATCACGGCCACAGCGATAAGGGCATCTCCTTCCTGCAGCTTGGTGGCGGCTATGGTCCGCTTGGACACCTGGAACTCGGTTCCGGCCACCTTCTTGACCATTCCCTGTCTTGTGGCAAAGAAGAGCATGGCAAAGCGCATCTGCTCTGCGTCGCACATATAGACGATCTCCTCGGAGGTACTGTCAAAGTTACTCATATTGTCTATGGGCTGGCCCTTATCCCGGAATTTTCCGTAGGGCACATCCAGCACCTTCACCTGGTACATTTTCCCTGTGTCCGTAAATATACAGATCTTTCCTGTGTTGAGGCAGGTGAGGACGAACTTGTTCTCGCTGTCCGCCGCCTCCCTGTTTCTCTCGTAGGTGGAGGTGTCCACACATCTGGCGTAGCCAAAGCGATCCATAAGGAAGACTACCTCCTGCTCCTCGATCTTCTTCTCCTCAAAGACTGCCTCCTCCCCGTTTTCCACGACAGTTTTGCGGGGCACGGCAAACTCCTTTTTGAAAGCGTCCAGGTCCTGGATGATGACGTCCGCCATGGAGTCGTAATTGTTCAGGATGTCCTCATACCGGGCAATGTTGGCAAGTGTCTCCTCGTGCTCCTTCATGAGGGCGTCGATCTCCAGTCCGATGAGCCGGTACAGACGCATCTGCAGAATGGCGTCCGCCTGCCGCTCCGTGAACCGGAGCATGGAGGCCATCTTTTTCGAGATCTTTGACTTGAATGTAATGTTCTCTGTGATCCCCTGGGTGAGGCAGGCCTTGGCGTCCTGGATATTCCGGCTGCCCCGGAGGATCTCAATGATCAGGTCAATGACGTCGCAGGCCTTGATAAGGCCTTCCTGAATCTCTTTTTTCTCCTGCTCCTTGGCCAGAAGCGTCTTGTATTTTCTCGTGGCCAGCTCAAACTGGAAGTCCACATGGTGCTCGATGATCTTCTTAAGGCCCATGGTTTCCGGGCGGCCGTCCGCCACAGCCAGCATATTGACGCCAAAGGTGTCCTCCAGCCTGGTCTTTTTGTAGAGCATGTTGGTCAGGTTTTTCACATCCGCGCCTTTTTTCAGCTCAATGACAATGCGGATGCCCTCCTTGGAGGACTGATTGGAAATGTCCACAATATCCCCAGTCTTCTTTGTCTCCACCAAAGCACACACATCGTTGAGGAATTTCCCGATGCCGGCGCCGATCATGGTGTAGGGGATCTCTGTGATGACAAGGCGCTGCCTGCCGCCCTTCATGTCCTCCACTTCTACTTTTCCCCGGAGCCTGATCTTGCCCACGCCGGTCTCGTAGATATCTGGCAGATCGTCCTTGTTGACCACGATCCCTCCGGTGGGAAAATCCGGTCCCTTCACGTATTTCATCAGCTGTCTTGTGCTGATATCGCTGTTTTTCATGTAGGCCTTGACCGCGTCAATGACCTCTCCCAGATTGTGGGTGGGGATGCTGGTGGCCATACCCACCGCAATTCCCTCCGCTCCGTTGACAAGAAGATTGGGGATGCGCGCCGGCAGCACCTCCGGCTCCTTCTCTGTCTCGTCGAAGTTGGGGATAAAATTGATCACGTCCTTGTCCAGATCCTGGAGAAAGGCCATCTGGGCAGACTTGGCCAGTCTGGCCTCCGTGTACCTCATGGCGGCGGCCCCGTCCCCCTCGATGGAGCCAAAGTTGCCGTGGCCGTCCACCAGCACCATGCCCTTCTTGAACTCCTGCGCCATGACTACCAGCGCCTCGTAGATAGAGCTGTCCCCGTGGGGGTGGTATTTACCCATGGTATCTCCCACGATACGGGCGCATTTCCTGTGCGGCCGGTCCCAGCGAATGCCCAGCTCGTGCATGTCGTAGAGAGTACGCCTGTGGACAGGCTTTAGGCCGGCCCGGACATCCGGGAGAGCCCTGGCAATGATCACGCTCATGGCGTAGTCAATATATGATTTTTTCATCAGATCGGAATATTCTCTCCGTATGATCTGTTCTTCCGGCATCTTTCTTTACTCCCTTCTATACATCCAGCTCTGCTTCCGTCGCATTTTCGTAGATAAATGCCCGGCGGGGCGGAACCTCGTTGCCCATCAGCATCTCCGTCACGCCGGAGGCCATCCTGGCGTCCTCGATCTCCACCAGTTTCAGGATCCGGGTCTTTGGGTTCAGCGTGGTCTCCCAGAGCTGCTCCGCGTCCATCTCGCCCAGGCCCTTGTACCTCTGCAGGGTAAAGGGACCGTCGTGGGTCTTTCGGTATCTCTCCAGCGCCTTGTCATCGTAGAGGTACTCCTCCTCCCCCTTCTTCGGCATAGTCTTGTAGAGGGGCGGCATGGCGATATACACATGCCCCTCGTAGATGAGTTCCGGCATAAAGCGGTAAAAGAGGGTCAGGAGCAGGGTGGAGATATGTGCTCCGTCTACGTCCGCATCCGCCATGATGATGATCTTGTCGTATCTCAACTTGGAAATGTCGAAATCGTTTCCGTACCCTTCCGAAAATCCGCAGCCAAAGGCATTGATCATGGTCTTGATCTCCGCATTGGCCAGGATCTTGTCAATGCTGGCCTTCTCCACATTCAGGATCTTTCCCCGGATGGGGAGGATGGCCTGGAACATCCTGTCTCTGGCCGTCTTCGCCGAGCCTCCGGCGGAGTCTCCCTCCACGATAAAGATCTCGCATTTGGAGGCGTCCCTGCTCTCACAGTTTGCCAGCTTTCCGTTGCTGTCAAAGGAATATTTCTGCTTCGTAAGAAGGTTTGTCTTCGCCCTCTCCTCCGTCTTCCTGATTTTAGCCGCCTTCTCCGCACAGGAAAGTACCTTCTTCAGGTTGTCCAGATTTCTGTCAAAATACCGGACGATCTCATCGCCTGCCACCTTGCTGACTGCCTTGGCGGCGTCCGGGTTGTCCAGCTTTGTCTTTGTCTGTCCCTCAAATCTTGGATCCGGGTGCTTGATGGAGATAATAGCCGTCATGCCGTTGCGGATATCCGCCCCGGTGAAATTGGCATCCTTCTCCTTCAGAATACCAAGCTCTCTGGCATACTGGTTCATGACCGTGGTGAAGGTGGTCTTGAAGCCGGTCAGGTGGGTTCCTCCCTCTGCATTGTAGATGTTATTGCAAAATCCCAGCACATTCTCGTGGAATTCATTGACATACTGGAAGGCCGCCTCCACCTCGATGCCATCGGCCTCTCCCTTAAAGTAGACTGGCTCGTGGACCGCCTCCTTTTTCTCGTTCAGCTCACGGATAAATCCCAGGATACCGTCCGGTTCGTGGTAGGTGATCTTCTCCGGCTTGGCTCCCCGCTTGTCTTCATATATAATAGTAAGGGAGGGATTGAGGTAGGCAGTCTCGTGCATGCGGCTCTTGACCTCCTCGCCCCGGAATCGGGTCTTCTCAAAGATGGTGTCGTCCGGGAGAAAATTCACCTTAGTCCCTGTTTTTTTCGTTTTCCCGATTTTGGGAAGAAGACCGTCCTCCAGCTCCACAACCGGAATTCCTCTCTCGTAGCGGTCATGATGGATATAGTCATCCCTGCTGATCTCCACATCCATATAGGCAGAGAGGGCGTTGACTACCGAAGAACCCACGCCGTGCAGACCGCCGCTTGTCTTGTAGGCGGAGTCGTCAAATTTCCCACCGGCATGGAGAGTCGTGTAGACAAGTCTCGCTGCCGAGACACCTTTTGCGTGCATCCCCACAGGGACACCACGCCCATTGTCGCTAACCGTACAGGATCCGTCCTTCTCCAGCGTGACCCGGATCTCGCTGCAGCAGCCGGCCAGATGTTCGTCCACTGAGTTGTCCACGATCTCATAGATCAGGTGGTTCAGCCCCTTTGTGGAGACGCTTCCTATATACATACCCGGGCGTTTCCGGACCGCTTCCAGTCCCTCCAGCACAGCAATGCTGTCTGCATCATACGTGTTTTTTTTCGCCATGTTGCTCCTAACCCTTCCTCTCCAATTTCTGGTGTTTTTCTACGCACTGTTTCAATATTAGCACAAAATGTAGGGTCATGCAAACAGAAAAAGGCAGATCCGCTTGGTAAATCCCGGGTGCTCATTGTCGGCGGCCACCTGCATCTGCAGGAAGAAGATGAAGCGGTTTCTCTTAACCGTCTCGCCCACATCCTTTTGCGCCACAAACATGCCGTTCAGACGCAGGGCTATAAGTTTTTGCACTATTTTCAGAAATAAATATTGACATCCGGGAAACCTTGGCATAAAATACAGTAGTATGTTTCGTTAGAACGTCCGTGTCCGGCTCTAACGAACGGTCATCGATTAATTCGAAATAGTTTTATGGAGGTGGACAAGTTGGCTAACATCAAATCTGCTAAAAAGAGAATTTTAGTAAACGAAACAAAGGCTGCTAGAAATAAGGCAATCAAATCTAAAGTTAAGACCTGCGTAAAGAAAGTTGAGACAGCCGTTGCGCACAAAGATGCCGCCGCTGCTGCAGAAGCTCTAAGAGTTGCTACAATCGAGATCAACAAAGCAGGAAGCAAGGGTGTTTATCACAAGAACACTTGCGCAAGAAAGATTTCCCGTTTAGCAAAAGCTGTAAACGGAATTGCTTAATGATAAAGTGAAGACAAAAAAGACAACCATACCGTCAGTGGTTGTCTTTTTTTGTCCTCAAAAATCTCTTTGAAGCCGCTTAGAGAGCCGAGTATCCGTAGCTGTTTACAAATGCATCCACTTTCTTTCCGACAGCGCACATGGGGCAGTCGCCGTTAGAGTACTTCTCATATCCAAGCACCTCTTTCTGAGTAAACACTGCTTTGATGTCCATCCCCGCCACCTTGGAGATAAGGCTGAAAGCAGCGCAGATGCCGTTCACTCTTCCGCCATAGTAGAGAACGCTCTCTATGGACTGCATCATAGTCTTTCCCGTCGTGATAAGACCTGCGACGATCAGGATCTTCTGTCCATCGATCATGCGCTTTGTATTGTCCCGGAAGATCATCTGACCGGCCTTGTCTGTCTCCGGAGTGACAACGGAAATATTTTTTCCTGTGTTAATAGAGACGGTTCCGGGCCTGGACAGAATGTCCGCAATAAATGTTCCCACCACTTCCATGCCGTCCAGACACACGATCGTGTCGATCTCCGTGGATGCCAGATAGGGTTCAGCCATCACCTTGGCAGTCTCCCTCGCATTGTTGCACCTGGATTTCATGGTGGACAGGTCAATATATGTATTGACGTGGGAATGTGTAGTAACAAAATGTCCCCTCATGATTTTTACGCGCGCCTTCGGATTTTTCCATGAGCGTAGATTCTCTAAATTCGTATCCATTCCGCAATTCCTCCCTTCTGCCGCAGCAGTTTTTCCTCTTTTTCTGGTAATATTTTATCACAAATCAGCAAAAAATAGAATATTGTCAGATATATTTTTGTATAGATTTTGCTCTGTGCGCTTTAACGGAAAAGACTGTCTATATAGACATCCCCGGGAATCGCCGGAAAGAGGGGGCAATATGAACAGACAGAAAACACACAGGCATTTAAGCTTCCTACCTGCGGCGACGGGTGGATCGACTTCTATTCGCAGCCGCATAAAGCATATAAAAAGGCATCCTTCGGAGCGTCCGCCCCGGAAGATGCCTTTTCTTCTTACCTTTTATATTATGTAGGATCTCTGACTAGTTGTTGATCAGCTTGTCCTCGCCGTTCCAGCTGTAAAGCTTTCTGATTTCTTCTCCGACCTTCTCTGACGGATGCTCTGCAGCCAGCTTTCTCATAGCCTTGAAGTGAACCTGGCGTCCGGCGTCTGACATATCCAGCAGGAACTCTTTTGCGAAGGAGCCGTCCTGGATATCAGAAAGGATCTGCTTCATAGCCTTCTTTGTATCCTCTGTGATGATCTTCGGTCCTGTGATGTAGTCACCGTACTCTGCCGTGTTGGAGATGGAGTATCTCATTCCGGCAAAGCCGCTCTGGTAGATCAGGTCTACGATCAGCTTCATCTCATGGATACACTCAAAGTATGCGTTTCTCGAATCGTAGCCAGCCTCGCACAGTGTCTCAAATCCAGCCTGCATCAGGGCGCATACGCCGCCGCAAAGAACAGCCTGCTCACCGAAGAGGTCTGTCTCTGTCTCAATTCGGAAGGTTGTCTCTAAAAGTCCGGCTCTTGCTCCGCCGATAGCCAGTCCATAAGCCATTGCACGGTCCCAAGCCTTTCCTGTTGCGTCCTGCTCAACAGCGATCAGGCAGGGCGTTCCCTTTCCAGCCTGGTACTCGCTTCTTACTGTGTGGCCCGGAGCCTTCGGAGCGATCATGGTAACGTCTACGTTCTTCGGCGGTTTGATGCATCCGAAATGGATGTTGAAGCCGTGCGCAAACATCAGCATGTTGCCCTCTTCTAAGTTCGGCTCGATGTCCTTCTTGTACATATCAGCCTGCTTCTCATCGTTGATCAGGATCATGATCACGTCAGCCTGCTTTACAGCCTCTGCAGCTGTGTATACCTCAAAGCCCTGTGCCTCAGCCTTGGCCCAGGACTTGCTTCCCTCGTAAAGTCCTACGATGACATCGCATCCGGACTCCTTCAGGTTCAGTGCGTGCGCATGTCCCTGGCTTCCGTATCCGATGATCGCAATCTTCTGTCCTTCCAGTGCTGATAAATTACAGTCTTCCTGGTAAAAAATTCTCGCTGCCATTTTTACATTCCTCCTAAAATATAATCTTTATATTCTTTATATTGTTAAAGGTTTTTGTCCTTTAGCATGCACATTTTACTCTGCGCTGTCGTCCGGGTTCCATGTCCTCTTCTGTCCGTTCTCATCAATCACCGTGATGTTCTTGACGCCTCTGGACAGGCCGGTAATTCCGGTTCTCGCCAATTCCAGTATATCATAACCGTCAAGGAGATTTAAGAAAGCCTCCAGCTTGGACTGATTTCCTGTCAGCTCCAGCATCAGGGACTCCTTCTCCACATCCACCACCTTGGCCCGGAAAATGTCTGCCACGGAAATGATCTCCGCCCTCTGGGCCGCATTGGCTCTCACCTTTACCATGATCAGCTCGCGGTAAACGGACGCGCCCTCTTTCAGCACCTTGATCTCAATGACATCCTCCAGCTTGCGCACCTGCTTCTCAATCTGAGACAGGATCAGCTCGTCGCCGCTTGACACAATGGTAATTCTTGTAAAGCGGGGATCAGCGGTCACACCTGCGGTAATGCTGTCGATACTGTAGCCCCGCCGGCTGAAAAGTCCTGAAATCCTGCTCAGCACCCCCGGCGTGTTGTCGACCAGCAGTGAAAATACTCTATTCATATCTGCACCTCTTTTCATTTGATTTTCCAAAAACAGAGTGCGTTCTGTTTTTTTATAATAGCAATTCTATATAGTTTTGTCAAGCAGTTTCCGGAAACTTTTATTTTCGGGAAATATTGCTTCAGCAAATCCTACTTCTGCTCCTCGATTTTTTCAGCCAGCTCTGTCAGGTAGACCCACCGCTCCATCTTTTCGTTCAGGTCTGCCTGCGCCTGCGCCTTTTTCTCCATCAGCTCTCCAAGCCTTACTGAGTTGGTGGCGTTGGCCATGATCTCCCCGTCCAGTTCTTCCAGCTTCCCCTCCAGGGCTGCGATGTCCTCATCAATGGTCTCGTACTCTCTCTGTTCTTTATAGGAGAATTTCAGCTTTGTATTCCGGTGCTGCTTCCAGTCCTTTGCCCCGCTCCTGCTCTCCTCATCTGCTTCCTTCTTCTTTTCCGGAGCCTGACCGGAAGCCCCGGCGTAAATCTCCTCCCGCCCTTTCGCCTCGATGTAGTCCGTGTAGCCTCCCTCATACTGTCTGAGTGTCCCTCCTCCGCAGAACTCAAAGATCCGGTCCGCCACATTGTCCAGAAAATACCGGTCGTGGGAGACAGTCACCACGATCCCCGTAAAGGCGGACAGGTAGTCCTCCAGAATCGTCATGGTGGGGATGTCCAGGTCGTTGGTACACTCGTCAAGGACAAGGAAATTGGGAGACGACTGCAAGATCCCAAGCAGATAGAGACGCTTTTTCTCTCCGCCGGACAGCTTACCCACCGGAGAATACTGCATTTCCGACGTAAAGAGAAAACGCTCCAGCATCTGGGAGGCTGTAATCCTCCCCTCCTTTGTCTGTACATACTCGCCTATATCCTTCACATAGTCGATCACCCGCTGCTTCGTGTCCATTACAGGCAGCTCCTGGGAGAAGTACGCTATGCGCACAGTCTCTCCCACTTCCACCTGTCCCGCATCCGGTTCTACCTCCCCGGCGATAATCCGAAGCAGAGTGGACTTCCCGCAGCCGTTGGGACCGACGATCCCCACTTTCTGGTTTTTCAGAAAAATATAGTCAAAATCCCGGATCAGCACATGCTCACCATAACTCTTACTGATGTGGTGGAGTTCTACCGTCTTTCTGCCCATCCGCGTCTCCACCGAGTCGATCTGTGCCGTCTCCTTTTCCGCAAGCCCTGTCTGGCTTTTCAGCGCCTCCAGCCTCTCCAGCCGCGCTCTCTGCTTGGTAGATCTGGCCCGGCATCCCCTCTTGGCCCACTCCAGCTCCATTCTAAGGACGCTTTTTCTCTTTCTCTCTGTGGCAAACTCGCTCTCCTCCC
Source organism: uncultured Mordavella sp. (assembly GCA_964652805.1). Lineage (GTDB taxonomy): Bacteria > Bacillota > Clostridia > Lachnospirales > Lachnospiraceae > Claveliimonas. The sequence continues at coordinate 13,839 of CAZZBJ010000012.1, forward strand.
GGGCTGCCTTCAGCTGAAGGAACTGTGAATAATTTGCCTCATAGCCGTAGATCTTCCCCCAGTCAATTTCCAGAATTCTGTCCGTCACCTTATCCAGAAAATATCGGTCGTGGGTCACCATCAAAATGGTGCCCCGAAAGGATCGCAGATAGGCCTCCAGCCAGGCGATCATCTCCTGATCCAGATGATTGGTGGGCTCGTCCAGGAGCAGCACGTCAAAGGAGCCGGCCAGCAGCCTGGCCAGGGCCGTCCTCTTCTTCTGCCCGCCGGACAGGGTGTCGATGGGGGTCTCCCAGTCCGTAATCCCAAGCTCTTTTAAGTTGCTCTGCACCTTCCAGTCCATGTCCGGGTCCCCGCTGAAGGCCCAGGAGGAGACTGTGGCCCCATCCTCAAACCGGGGCATCTGGGACAGATAGGCCATGCGGATGCCGCTGCGGGTCACGATCTGTCCCTCATCCGGCGTCTCCAGCCCTGCTACAAGGCGCAGAAGGGTTGTCTTTCCGGTGCCGTTGATGCCGATGATCCCCACCTTGTCCCCCTCCTGCACGCCGTAGGAGGCGTCCTCAAAAATCGTCTTGCCGCCAAAAACCATGCTGATATGTTCAATGTTGATGATATTCATAAGTATAACCTCTCTTCGTTTTCTCTCGCCGCAGGCGAAAATACGCACGACAGATTACTGCACATGACGCTATTTTATAGGATTTCTCCTCTTCCGGCAAGTCTGGCCGATGGCCAGGGCGCGCAGCACACTGCGCTGCTCCATACAGACAAGGGACAGGACCTTTAAGGCCCTGCCCCTCTCTATGCAAAGTGTATATGACTCTGTTACTTTATGCGTTCTGCGCTTTTCGGGCCGCACGCTTTTTACCGTACCAGATAATCAGTCCGACGTAAACGACTGCCGCAATGACACCGATCACATAGGCAGCACCCCACGGCACATTGAAACCGATCTTGGCATTTACAATGTATGTAATCGTCACAAACGTATACCATGCGCCCGGGATGAGAGGCATCCAGACAAATTTTGCTTTTCCGTTCTCAAACATCCATACAGAGATGGCGATGAAAGCGAACAGTGACAGTGTCTGGTTGGACCATGCGAAATAACGCCACAGGATGTTGAAGCCTTCCGCATTGCTTTTTGCAAATACAAGGATCACAGCAACCAGGATAAAGATAACAGCTGCCAGACCCAGACGTTTTTTCACATCCTTCTGATCAAGGTGAATGGCGTCAGAGATGGCCATACGCAGGGAACGAAGGGCTGTGTCTCCTGATGTGATGGGGAGTACGATAACGCCCAGAAGGGCGATGATACCGCCCACAGGTCCCAGGATGTCCTTGCAGACAACACCGATCGTAGCTGTGGCAAGTGAAGCGTCAGCAGCCTGCAGTCCCAGGTTGTAAACGCCCATGGCGCCTGCAGCCCAAACCATAGCGATGAAGCCCTCCAGAATCATCATGTTGTAGAATGTCATGCGGCCCTGGCGCTCGCTCTTCATTGTACGGGAGATAATAGCTGTCTGTGTGGAATGGAATCCAGACAGGATACCACATGCCACCGTGATGAAGAAGATCGGGATGAAGTGGTTCGCACTGAAGTAGTCACCGTAGGATACAAGCGCACCGTTCCAGTTGTCCCAGATGTTGATCAGCGGATAGCCCTTTACAAAGAGGCCGATAAATACACCGACAGCGGAGAACAGAAGGATTGCTCCGAAGATCGGGTAGATACGTCCGATAATCTTGTCGATGGGGAATACGGTAGCGACCAGGTAGTAAACAAAAATGGCACCGTAGATGACCCATGTGGAAACGGAAGTTGCCGAACCGTCAAAGCCAAATACCTGTGTCGCAGCAATATCGCCAGGTGTGTAGATAAACACCGAGCCTACCAGAAGGAGCAGCAGGCTGCAGAAAATCTGGTAAACAGTGTACACGCCCTTGTTGCTATATCTGCGAATCATATCCGGCATCTGTGTACCGCCGTCACGCAGACAGATCATACCGGAAAAATAATCGTGCATGGCACCGCCAATGATATTTCCGATAGGAATTGTAATAAACGCGATAGGTCCGAAAAGAATACCCTGGATAGGTCCAAGGATCGGGCCTGTACCTGCAATGTTCAGCAGGTTGATCAGACTGTTCTTCCACTCTTTCATGGGCACGTAGTCAAGACCGTCCTGTTTTGTGTAGGCAGGAGTCTTCCTGTCATCAGGACCGAATACATGCTCGCAGAATTTGCCGTACAGTGCAGCGCCGACGAACAAAATAGCGAGGCCGATAATAAAAGTTGCCATATGTTTCCCTCCTTTTTCTCATTCCATATGCTACACTTTTACATATTAATTCAGTATAGCAGTGTGAATTTTAAAAGTACAGAAACTTTTTTAACCAATTTTTCTTGATCTATTTTAATATTTTTTTGCAGTATTTCGACTATTCTTCTCATTTTTTTGCCAAAGTGATATAATACACCTGTCAATTTATGAGGAAGAGAGGAACCATTGTGCTGAAATTTTTAGAGGAAGAACAGATCGATCCACAGGTGATCAATGGCATAAAGGAATTCAGGAAAACTTACGCGCCGGAGGCAGAGGCCGTAGAAACGCCCCGGTATTTCTATTATGGAAGGAATGTGTGGGAGCAGGCCGCCCAGGCTCTTCTGGCAGGTGAGAACCTGCTCCTGGCAGGGGCCAAGGCCACCGGAAAAAACGTGCTGGCAGAAAATCTGGCAGCCGCCTTCGGGCGCCCGGTGTCCAACGTCTCCCTCCACATCAACGCCGACGCAGTATCCATGCTTGGGACAGACACCTTTAAAAACGGGGAGGTCACCTTCCGTCCGGGACCGGTCAGCGAGGCCGCCGCACAGGGTGGCTTCTGTGTGCTGGATGAGATCAACATGGCCAGGAACGAGGCTCTGGCAGTCCTCCACTCTGTCCTGGACTTCCGCCACTTCATCCAGATACCCGGATATGAAAAGATCCGGTTCCACGGCGCCACCCGGTTCATCGCCACCATGAACTACGGCTACGCCGGGACAAGAGAGCTGAACGAGGCCCTCTCCTCCCGCTTCATGATCCTCATCATGCCGGAAATCGCCGGGGAGGATCTCTTCCGCCTGCTCGCCAGGGAATTTCCCGCCATGAAGCCCGAGTATGTCCGGCAGTTCACCTCTCTTTTCATTGATATAAGAAAGAAATGCAGGAGCGGTGAGCTGACGGAGAAGGCGCTGGATCTGCGGGGTCTCATCGGCGCACTGCGGATGATGCAGGGAGGACTTGCCCCCTGCCAGGCCCTGGACATGGGTCTGACGAACAAGACTCCCGACGAGTATGAGCAGTCCCTTGTGCGGGATATCATCGCATCCAGGATTTCCAAAAAGGCGGACAAACAGGCCGTTTTCCGACTGTAGCAGAGAGGCGGTATACCAGAACATGCAAGATAAGAAGCTGCCCCGCCCCCAGAGGCGGGCCTTAAATATCATATGGACTGCAGCCGGCGACTATTCCTTCACCCCTTCCTTCACCGCCTTCTGGCAGGATGGTAAGCCAGACTTTTACATGAACTCCATCATCGGATATGTACACAAGTGGTATGATCCGGACATCATGGAGGAGCTCTTTGACCAGATCAGCCGCTCCTTTATCCGGGAGACGCTGGATGGCCTTCTCTGGGTCGCCCTGGAAAACTGCGCCTACGAAAAGGAAGTGGCCCAGCGGCCTGTGCTGTCCGAAATGCGCCTGCGCCATGCAGAAACATTCTTCGCACAGGAGCTGTCCCGCTCTCGCCAGCAGTGGATGGCCCAGAACAGTCTCGTCTACGCTCTCCAGGCCGCCCGGTGCCGCCTGGTCCTGGGAAAGGAGGCGGGCCTTGCAAACCCCTGGGAGAGACGGCTCTTTGCAGACCTCCAGTGCGATGGGGCCATGACAGCTCAGGAGATCAGAGAGCGGATTATCCAAATCTTCCACCGGTATTTTCCGCTCCTCTCCTCCCCCGGCCGCCCCTCTGCCCTGGCCTGCCTTCGCCAAAAGTTTCACTGCTTCCTCCTGCGCAGGCTCCCCTCCCGCCCGGTCCGCACGAATACTCTCCTCATGACCGGCGCACTTCCCGGCGAGGGATGCGTCACTGAAGGACGCAGAGGCCTGGATGTGGGCCGACAGAACCCGGCTGTCCAGAAGGCGGATTTTCGCTACATAGAGGGCTGCTTTGGGAAACCTCTGTACACGGAGGAGGAATGGCGGCGGATTGAGGAGGCGCTGTGCCGGGATGCCCACGCCAGATGCCATCTCTATTTTACAGACGGTCAGCGAGGAGAGGCCCCATCCCCGGACGCCGCGGTGCAGAAGGTCCGGCAGGATGCCGTTGCCCAAATGTACAAAAACAAAGCACATTTCCAGGGCAGATACAGGTTCTACAGGGGAAGCATTACCCGGCTTTCGGAGCAGATACGCAGCAGTCTTTTGGTCTATTCTCAGCCCATCCGGGTCCGCAGAAGGTCCGGCAGTCTCTTCCCATCTCAGATATGGCGGGGACTCTACCTGGACGACCCCCGGGTGTTCATGGACACACTGGATGAGTCGGAGGCAGACTTTTCTGTGAACCTGATGTTGGACGCCTCTGCCTCCCGGCTCCAGAGCCAGGAGATCCTTGCGGCCCAGGGCTATGTCATAGCGCAAAGCCTGCAGCTTTGCCGCATACCAGTGCAGGTTTTCTCCTTTCTCAGCGTCCGGGGCTACACAGTTATACAGCAGTTTCTGGACTACAGCCAGACGGAGCCGGGACAGGCGGAACGTATCTTCCGGTATTTTGCCGCCGGATGGAATCGGGATGGCCTGGCCCTGCGGGGCGCCGGGCGCCTGATGGAGGACTCCCCTTCCAGGAACCGTCTCCTTATCGTCCTCACCGACGCCAGCCCCAACGACGACCGGCGTATCCCCGCCGCCCCATTCGGCTCTTCCGGAAACAGCTCCGACAGGAGGCTGGTGAGCCAGAACTACTCCGGTCAGGCCGGCGTGAGGGACACTGCCGCCGAGGTCCGGGCCCTGCGAAAAAAGGGGGTATGCGTGTGCGGCATCCTGACCGGCACTGACGGGGACACAAGGGCTGCCCGGGAGATCTTTGGCAATGATTTTGTCCGCATAGAAAAAATGGAGCATTTCAGCGAGGCCGCCGGAGTGCTCATACAGCAGCAGATACAAAAGCTGACCCTGCGCTAGAGGCCTTGTCACCTCGGCGGGGTCAGCTTTTTGCTGTCTGTCTCACTTTATAATCATTGCGCCGTCTATTTCATTTCGATCAGTTCATACTCTCTTGTGCCAATGCCGATCTTCTCCGCATGGGCCAGGCAGGTCTTCCACTCGCTCTCCGGCGTGGTGTTGACAAAGTGGTCGTGGTGATCGCAGAAATCGTGATCGTGCATCCGGTCGTCCAGAAGGCTTCCCGGTATGGGCTGCTGTGCGTTGCAGGCGTCTGCGCAGGCCTGATCCAAAGCCACCGGGTCAAAGCTGGCAAACATGCCCACGTCCGGCAGGATGGGGAGGTCGTTCTCCGCATGGCAGTCACAGTAGGGTGATACATCGATGACCAGGTTGATGTGGAAATTCGGTCTGCCGTCCAGCACCGCCTTGGAGTACTCTGCGATCTTCATATCCAGATCCTTCGCAGCGGAGCTGTTCTCATTGTAGATGGCGTCAAAATTGCAGGTTCCCAGGCACCGTCCGCAGCCCACGCACTTGTTATGGTCAATACTGGCCTTCTTCTCCGGGAAGGAGATGGCGCCGTGGGCGCAGTTCTTTGAACAGACGCGGCAGCCCACGCAGTGCTCCCGGTCCACGGCCGGCTTGCCGCTGTTGTGCTGCTCCATCTTGCCGGCTCTGCTCCCGCAGCCCATGCCGATATTCTTGAGGGCTCCGCCAAAGCCGGTGACCTCATGCCCTTTAAAATGGTTGAGGCTGACAAACACGTCCGCATCCATGATGGCCCTGCCGATCTTCGCCTCCTTGACCAGCTCTCCGCCTCGTACCGGCACATAGATCTCGTCTGTCCCCTTCAGACCGTCGGCGATAATGATGTGGCAGCCCGTGGAGAAGATGTTGAACCCGTTCTCATAGGCTGAGGAAAGGTGCTCCAGAGCATCCTTTCTTCTGCCTACATAGAGTGTGTTGCAGTCTGTCAGAAAGGGACGTCCTCCCAGCTCTCTGATCACGTCCGCCACTGCCTTGGCGTAGTTTGGCCGAAGGAAAGACAGATTGCCCGGCTCTCCGAAATGAATCTTAATGGCCGTCATCTTCTTCTCAAAATCAATCTCCCCGATACCCGCCTTTTTTATCAACTTCTGCAGCTTCTGAATCAGATTTGTGCCAGGCAGAGCCCGAAGGTCTGTAAAATACACTTTTGCCTTTTCCATAGTTTTCTCCTTTATCACTTTCTACTTTTCCCTTTTCTTTTTCAGTCCCGGCAGAGACAAAAGAAGCCCCTTGCCTTGGCGTCCATCTCTGACTCCATGCTGCAGCTTCTGCCATCCTATCCTTATTGTACCATTTTCCCATAAAAGATCAGTCCCACCACACCGGGGCCCGCATGGGTGCCGATGCTTGGACTTACATCATTGATCACTATCTTCTCAAATCCCAGCGCCGCCACCTGCTCCTCCACGGCCCGGGCGTCCTCCGGGCAGTCCCCGTGCACGATGGCTACGGGCCTGTCCTTGCCGAAGCGCTCCGTGTCAAGAGACTGCTCCATCTTTGTCACCAGAGTCTTCAGGGCCTTCTTCCTGCCCCGCACCGTGCCGTCAGACTTCAGCTCCCCGGAGGCTGTCACTGTGAGGAGGGGCTTGATGTTGATCATGCTGCCCACCACAGCCGTCGTCTTTGAGACCCGCCCGCCTCTCTGGAGATGGTAAAGGTCGTCCACTGTGAAGTATATGTTTATGTGGTCTCTCTCCTTGGACAGTGTGTCATAGATCTCCTCCACGGACCGTCCCTCCTCTTTGAGCTGTGCCGCCCGCATAACGGACACACCCTCTCCCAGGGAAGCATTGAGGGAGTCGAACACAAGAATCCTTCTGTCCGGGAAGTCCTCCATCAGGTCCCTGGCCGCCACCTGCACATTCTGGCAGCTGCCGCTGAGGGCGCTGGAAAAGGCGATGTGGAGAATATCCTTTCCCTCCTTTAAAATCTCTGTAAATTTTTCACGGATCACCTCCGGATTGTTTGCCATGGATTTGGGAAGCTCTCCCTTTCTCATGGTCTCGTAAAATTCCGACGGCTCCATCTTGATCTCATCCCCGTATACAGTGTCCCCAAACATGTAGTACTGGGGAATAACGGGAATTTTGTACTGCTTCAGAAATTCCTCCGGAACATCCGAGTTGGAGTCCGTTGTGATCACAAAATCTGCCATGCCAAATACCTCCTTGCAAAATACCACCTCGCAAAATACCTCTTTGCCAATTATATCGCATTGCGGAGGAATTTACTAGTGATTTGATTTTTTTCTTTGCAATTTTCCCGTTTAGTGATAAAGTAGTATGGTAGTTTGCTGTGCGGTCTGCCCGCACAGTGGAAAAAGGTAAATCTATATAGTACATAGGAGGAAATATGTCTGATTCAAATTCATCTGTCAAGGAAACACATGCGTCTGTATTTGAACTGAACGGCGTGCCGTCCTTCGGACAGGCTCTGCCCCTGGCTCTGCAGCACATAGTCGCCATGATCGTGGGATGCGTCACGCCGTCCATCATTGTTGCAGGTGTGGCCGGGATCAACGACAGCGACAGGGTCATCCTTATACAGGCCGCCCTATTCTGCTCTGCCATCAGCACATTGCTCCAGCTTTTTCCGTTTATTAAATTTGGAAATTTCCAGCTCGGAAGCGCCCTTCCTGTCATCATGGGCATCAGCTTTGCCTACGTGCCCAGCATGCAGGTCATTGCAGGCACCTACGACATCGCCACCATCCTGGGAGCACAGGCAGTGGGGGGCGTTGTCGCCATCATCGTGGGCTTCAGCATAAGGAAGATCCGCATCCTGTTCCCGCCCCTTGTGACAGGGACTGTAGTCTTTACCATCGGCCTTTCTCTGTATCCCACCGCTGTCAACTACATGGCCGGCGGTACCTCCAGCGACACCTACGGCTCCTGGCAGAACTGGCTGATTGCCTTCTTTACGCTGGCAGTTGTGACAGGCCTCAACCACTTTGCAAAGGGCTTTCTGAAGCTGGCCTCCATCCTTGTGGGTATCGTGGCAGGCTACATCCTGGCCATTCCCTTTGGCCTTGTGGACCTGTCCGGTGTTCAGTCCGCCGGACTCTTCCAGCTTCCACAGCCGCTGCACTTTTCCATGAGCTTTGAACCCTCTGCCTGCATAGCCATCGGACTTCTGTTCGCCATCAACTCCATTCAGGCTATCGGAGACTTCTCCGCCACCACATCTGGCAGCATGAACCGGATGCCGGAGAACAAGGAACTCCAGGGAGGCATTGTCATGTACGGTATCAGCAACATCTTGTGCGCTTTCCTGGGAGGACTTCCCACCGCCACCTACAGCCAGAACGTGGGGATTGTAACCACCACAAAGGTCATCAACCGGTGCGTGCTGGGACTGGCCGCCATCATCCTGATGATCGCCGGCTTTGTGCCCAAGTTCTCCGGACTTCTGACCACCATTCCCCAGTGCGTGTTGGGCGGCGCCACCATATCCGTGTTCGCCTCCATCGCCATGACCGGCATCAAGCTCATCTTCCAGCAGGAGATGAACTTCCGCAATACTTCCATCGTGGGACTCTCCGTGGCTCTCGGCATGGGAATTATCCAGGCCTCCGGATCGCTGGACGCCTTCCCCGAGTGGGTGAACACTGTATTCGGAAGCTCACCGGTTGTCGTTGCCACACTGATGGCCATCCTTCTGAACGTCATACTCCCGAAGGAGGAGAAAAAAGAAGAACAATCTGCCCGGTAAAGCTGCGCAATAAGGCTGCACAGCAAAAGCGGGTGGCTGCCATATGGATTGCAGCAGAAGCACCGGCAAACGAATTTGTTTGCCGGTGCCCTATATGGATTTTCCGCATTTCCCGCAATCAGAGCAACCATTGCAAATCAGTCTGCTGCCACAATGTTCACAATTACTGCGATAGTGCGGCATATATAATTCTTCTTTTGGTATCTCCACGCCGAAACGATCTGTTAGTTTCCATTCCATTGGCTTCCCCACATAATTCATGCCGGATTTATAAGCCATTTCGCTCTGAATCTGTTTTTTCGGTAAGTGATAGCGTTTCCCGTCCTTAATGAATATTGTTCCAGTTTCAATAAAGCAGAATGTGATATGGTGATCAACACATTCCGCTCGCAGATTTTTCACCCAATCAAAGTTACAAGGTCTTGCACCGTCATAATTCTCACCGCCGCAAATGACCTGTTCGATCTGTCCGTCACTGAGATATTTTTCAATGCTAACCGCACCGATAAAGGGCGCACACATAATGCCTTTATGCTTAAACGGCAAATCAAGCAAGATCGGAATTCGCTCATCTGCTCTGCGTTGGTTTTCACAGGTGACATTAAAAAAGATATTCTCCCAGCCATCGCCCCAATCTTTCGGCAGGCAATCCTTTACTCTTTGCGGGCGTTTTGTAAGCAGGAAAAATTTTACATCGCTGCGCTGGCGCATAAATTCCCATGCTTCTTTACGCCACTCATCTGCCTCCTCTAAAAAAAAGTCCGAGGTCATACAGACACGGATCAGCTCGCCACTTTGAATTTTGTAGCTACCGTTTCTGTGCTTCTGAATGGGGTAGGTGAATCCTGATTTTGTCCTGTAAATATCCGCACCATTGCGGTCACGGATATGATCAAGGAAAAACATATAGCAATGCTGGCAGCCTTCACTGCACTTCACGCAGCCGTGCCACGGATTCCATATATCGTGCATAGTGTCACCTCAATTTTTTCAGTGCCGACCCAATATCGCCATCAATGCAACAGGCAGCCGACTTGTTTTTTGCTGTCATCTGTCAAAACGGCGTCAGTCTGTTCCATGACGCATCTGAGCCGTTTGATGGCGGCGGTATTTTCTTTGCGCATTTTCAGCGGCATAGTAACCAAGTTCTTTTCCTTATTCGTTGTGGTTTCCCGTTTGACGCATCAGGAAGGACATATTCGCAGCCAGCGTTCTGAGAATTTCCTGACCGATTCTATCCTTTTGCACCCTGTCTGGGTGGGAGTCTACTATCATATTCCAATAATTACTGCTGACAATGAGCATTTCACTAAACGTAAAGTATTTATTCAGGCGGTCCAGCGCAGCAGTTGCTCCGGCTCGATAGCAATTGACCACCGCTGCGGCTGGCTTGCGGGCAAACAGATTGCCATGCTCTGCTGCAGCATAAAAAACCCTGTCTAAAAGGGCGCACAGCGCTCCGTTCGGCCCGGCAAAGTAGACCGGCGAACCAATGATAATCCCATCTGCCCGAATAATTGCATCGATCAGGGAATTGCAGCAGTCATCATCGAAAACGCACCGGAAGGAAGCGCAGCATCCGTTGCAGCTGATACAGCCTCGAACCTTCTCGTTTCCAATCTGAAAAATCTCGCTTTCAATTCCATGCTGGTTCAAGCACTCGCTTATAATTTGCAGGGATTGAAAAGTATTTCCCCTTTTTCGGGGGCTTCCGTTGATCAATAAAACCTTCATTCTGTAAACTCCTTTCCGTACAGCCGATATTCGGCAGTATATTTGCAATAAAAATCACTTTAATTTCACTATTACATTCCGCTTGACAGCTCATTACGGTTCTCAATGCAATCTCAGCGGCTCGGCGATTAGGAAAGCGGCCGAAAAGCCGCTTCCTCTTTTTATTCAATATTTTCGTCGTCCAACCTGTGGAAATCCCGGTTGTTCCCAAACACGTGGATCAGGGGGACGACCTTGATAAAACAGTCGTAGTTCCCCTCCTTGATAAACTCCCGGAGCTGCACATACTCCCTGGAATTGCACACGCAGCTCATCTGGACCTTGGGCTCCTTTGAGTAACCTCCCATGGCGTCGTGGTAGATGGTCACGCTCTTGTGGATGATGTTGATGACGTAATCCTCGATCTTCTCCATATTCTTTCCGATCATCTGCACATCGTACAGCTTTGGCCCCAGATTGAACACCACGTAGTTCATGCTGTTCACATAGATGAGCTGTCCTGCAAAGGCGTAGGCCAGCTGATCCAGACTGAAAACCAGGGCCATGAAAAGAAGGATGACAACCTCCTCAAAGGAGTAGATCTTCTTCAGCTCTGCGGACTTCCAGATGGTCTTCTTCAGTATCTTTGCCACTGTGTCGTCCCCGCCGTAGGAAAATCCGATCCGGTAGGGGATTCCGATCCCCACGCCGTAGAGAACTCCGAAGGCCGCCAGGGCGATGAGCTTCTCCTCAAAGATGATCTGCACGTCCACAAAGCTGAGAACCCACAGGACCATGGGGTAGAGAACAGAGAGGATGACAATGTTGGACGCATCCTTCTTTCCCAGTGTCAGCCAGGTGATGATCAGAATCATAATGGTGATGGCATAGTAGATCAGCGCATAGTTGATCCCCGTGAAATGCTCAATGGTCATGGAAATGCCCGTGATCCCCGGCGCTGCCAGGCCGTTGGGAATCATGATCCAGTTGGCTGCGATACTGCAGCACAGACAGCCAAGGATCAGAAGAAACGCTTGAAAAACAGGTGATTTTTTCATGGTGCTCTGCGCAGGACCCCCGCATCCTGCTTTCCTCCTCATCCGTAATGATATACCTTTCTTCCATGTTATTCTGAACGTTCCTCTTTGTCAAGATGAGCGCTTTTCCATTTCATGATCTTTTCCAGCCGCTCTCCCACCTGTCTCTCCTGCCCCTCCCCTGTGGGACGGTAATAGACAGTCCCCCTCATAGACTCCGGGAAGCACTCCATGGCAGTCAGCTTTTCTGCGCTGTCATGGGCGTACTCGTAGCCCTTTCCGTAGTCCAGCTTTTTCATGAGGGAGGTGGGCGCATTGCGAAGTTGCAGAGGCACTGGCTCCGTCTTCCCCGCCCGCACGTCCCTTTTGCAGGCCTCGCAGGCCGTGTAGAGAGCGTTGGACTTGGGGGCTATAGCCAGATAGACCACCGCGTGAGTCAGATGCACGTCGCACTCCGGCATCCCCAGAAAATGACAGGCCTGATAGGCGGCCACCGCCACCTGCAGAGCCTGGCTGTCCGCCATCCCCACATCCTCACTGGCAAAGCGGATCAGTCTTCTCGCAATGTACAGAGGATTTTCCCCGCCCTCCAGCATTCGGCACATCCAGTAGATAGCCGCGTCCGGGGCACTGTTCCGCATGGACTTATGAAGGGCCGATATCATGTTATAGTGCTCCTCCCCTGTCTTGTCGTAGAGAAGGGACTTTCTGCTGATGCACTGCTCCATCCCCTCCCGGGTGACCAGGATGCCGTCCTTTCTTATCTCCCCGTTAAGGATCGCCATCTCCAGGGTGTTCAGCGCCGTCCTGGCGTCTCCCCCTGCAAAGGCGGCGATAGCCTGGAGTTGTTCTTTCGTGATCTGTACGTTCTGTCCCCCAAAGCCTCTGGGATTTGTCAGGGCATTCTCGAGGAGTCGGAGCAGGTCCTTCTCCTCCAGCGCCTTCAGCACAAAGACCCGGCATCTGGACAGAAGCGCGGCATTGATCTCAAAGGAGGGATTTTCCGTGGTGGCTCCTATGAGGATGATACTGCCTTTCTCTACATAGGGCAGGAAAGCGTCCTGCTGGGCCTTGTTGAACCGGTGGATCTCGTCCACAAAGAGCAGGGTCCTTCTGCCCGCCCTGCGGCTCATCTCCGCCGCCTCCATCACCGAGCGGATTTCCTTGATGCCGCTGGTAACTGCGCTGAAATTGATAAACTCCGCATTGGTCCGGCCTGCTATGATGCTGGCCAGGGTGGTCTTCCCCACACCCGGAGGACCCCAGAAGATCATGGAGGAGAGCTGGTCCCTTTCTATAATCTGCCGGAGCATCTTCCCCGGTCCCAGCAGATGCTCCTGCCCCACAAAATCATCCGGCGTGTCAGGCCGCAGCCGGTTGGCCAGAGGCGTCATCTCTTCCCTCTGGTCAAACAATGTCATCTGTTCCATATTCTGAACTGTCACCTCAATCGTCTCATCTGTCTTTTGATACTTCACTATACACATCATATCAAACATGTGTTCGCTTTTCAACTGTCTTATTCGACAAAATGCACACCTTCTCTTTGCAGCCCCATATGATGTGGAGAAGAGCTTTCGCTCTTCCGGAATGTCAGTTTTTAGTTCTATCATTTTCAGCAGAAGTCGTTTCAAATAAGAAAAGCCCGAAACAAGGATTTCTCCTCTCCCGGACTTTTCCCTTCTTAATCTTATTCTTCTGCTACCGCACAAAATTGGTGTACTGACTGACTTCCTTCTCCGGCAGTCCATACTCCTTTTTGCCCAGGGCAATGCTCTTCATGAGGAAGGACATGTTCCTGGCCAGGGTGCGCATAGTCTGCAGTCCCTCCGGATCCTGGGCAGCCTCCCCCGGCATCTTCCCGTGGACACTGTTCCAGTACTGGCTGGAGGCCACCGGCATGCCACAGATGGTGAAATACTTGTTCAGCTCGTCAAAGGTTGCGGACAAGCCGCCCCTTCTTGCCACCACCACGCTGGCTCCCACTTTCATGGTCTTGTCAAAGTGGGTGCTGTAGAACAGTCGATCCAGAAAAGCAATGAGTGTGGCGTTGGCTGACGCATAGTACACGGGGCTTCCCACCACAAGGCCGTCACTTTCCTCGAACCTGGGCGTTGTCTCATTGACCAGATCGTCAAAGACACACTTTCCCTTTTCAAAGCAGGAGCCGCAGGCAATACATCCTCTGATGTCCTTGTTCCCAATATGGAGGATCACCGTCTCGATGCCCTCCTCGTCAAAAATCTTCTGCATCTCTTCCAAGGCAGCCGCCGTGTTTCCCTTTGCGTGGGGACTGCCGTTGATCATTAAAACCTTCATGTCTCATTTTCCTTCTCTGTCTTATTTTTAATCTTCGTTTACCCGGGCCAGCTTCGGAGGCTCTGCGCTAATCCGCATTGCTGGCTGCAATCTTCACGCGGCTCCACAGGTCGCTGATGATCTTCTTCGTGCTCTCATTATACACGAACACCTCATCATTTTCATTGTCCGTCCTGGGGATGTAGGCGTTGATGCCCTCAAAATCCCCGCCCTCGCCGGACAGCACATCTATGACCTCCTGGTTGGCGGATGTGTAGCCCACATAACTGGAGTTGTCGTAGGCGCCGTCATAGTCGCTGGCAAAATTGATAAAGGCGTGGGCCAGTTCCGGGTTCTCGGCGTTCTTCGGGATGACCATGGCGTCGGACCAGAGATTGGTGCCGGTTTCCGGCATATAGTAGCCCATGTCCTCGTTCTCCGCCATGACGTAGGTGGCGTCTCCCGAATAGATCAGCCCCAGGGCCTTGCGCCCCTGCGCCATGTTATCGATGATCTCGTCGGTAACGATCTCCGTGTCCATGGTCTCCACGCACTGCACAAGCCAGTCGTAGGCCTCCTGGAGCTCCGCCTCGTTCTCCGTGTTCATGGAGTAGCCCAGAGCCTTGAGGGCCATCATGAAGGAGTCCCTCTCGGAGTCATACAGATACACTTCTCCTTTGTACTTCTCATCCAGGAAAATGTTGTACCCCTCCCGTTCCAGATCCTCAATGTCCACCTTTGCCTTGTCATACACAATTCCCACTGTGCCCCAGCAATAGGGAACAGAGAAGTCGTTGTCAGGGCCATCGGGCAGTCCCAGCACATCGTCGGAAAGCTTGTCAAAGCAGTCCAGCTTGGATTTGTCCAGCTTCTGCAGATAATCCTCCTCTATCAGGCGCTGGATCATATAATCGCTGGGGACAAGAATGTCGTAGGACTCTCCGTTTGCCACCTTGATGTACATCTGCTCGTTGGAGTCAAAGTTCTCCATGACCACCGTGGCTCCGGTCTCCTCCTCAAAGTCACCGATGATATTCTCGCCGATGTACTCTCCCCAGTTGTAGATGTGGAGAGTCTGTCCCTCAAAGGACCTCTCTCCCCCGGCTCCCCCTCCTGCCTGGAAGGCAAAGAGGCCGAGCACAAGAACGCAGCACATGGCCACAGCGGGCACGAACTTTCTGCGCCTTCCCATCTCCGCCTTTCTGCTCCTCTTAGCCGCCAGGACAGGGGCCACGTTGATGACTACGAGCACGATGGTGATGATCACCACCACCAGGGTGGACACAGCGTTGATGCTGGGGTTGACACGCTTGCTCATGGTGTAGACCACGATGCTTAAGTTCTTCACGCCCCGGCCTGTCACAAAGTAGGAGATAATAAAATCATCCACAGACATGGTGAAGGCGATGAGCGCTCCCGAGACAATGCCCGGAGTGATCTGGGGCACAATGACCTTTGTCAGCGCTCCAAAGGGCGTGGCTCCCAGATCCATGGCCGCATCCGCCAGGTTCGGGTCAAGAGACCGGATCTTGGGCATGACAGACAGCATAACGTAGGGGATACAGAAAGCAATGTGGGCCAGCAGCATGGTCATGTAGCCCTTCTCCACATTAAAGGTGATAAAAAGGAGCATAAAGCCGATAGCTGTCACGATCTCCGGGTTCATCATGGGCAAATTGTTTACCTGCTCCATGATATTGCGCACGATCTTCTTTGAGCTGGAAAGTCCGATGGCCGCCACTGTTCCCACCACCGTGGATATCATCGTGGCAATGATGGCAACGCTGAAGGTGGTGTAGAGGGCTGTCATCATGTCGCTGGACTCCAGCATGTGCTGATACCAGCGCAGGGAAAAGCCTGTAAAGCTGGTCAGCGATTTCCCCTCATTGAAGGAGAAGACGATCATGTAGAGAATGGGGAGATAGAAAAACGCGATCATAAGGATCATCAGTATCTTCCCAAAAGGGCGTCTGTTCTTTTTCATGCTCTCTCCCCCTTTCCTCCCTGGTTGTGAATCTCAATCTTGCGCACCACCATCATGAGCAGCATCATGATCACGGCCATGATCATGGAGATGGCGCTTCCGAAGTTCCACTCACCGACTGTGATAAACTGATTCTCGATCATATTTCCAATAAGGAAATACTGTCCGCCGCCCAGCAGCTTCGGGATAAAGAAGGAGCTGACCGCCGGCAGGAACACCAGGGTAATGCCGTTGATAACGCCCGGCAGGGACAGAGGCAGGGTCACCCGCCTGAAGGTCTGCACCGGGTTGGCTCCCAGATCCGCACTGGCCTCCAGGAGGGAGTGATCCATCTTGGACAGTGAGGTCTGGATCTGCAGGACCATAAAGGGCAGGAAATTATAGACCATGCCAAGCAGCACGGACCCCTCCGTGTAGAGGAGCTCCACATCCCCAAGGCCAAAGAGGCCCAGTATCCTCTGGATGATGCCCCCCTCGCTGAGAAGTCCGATCCAGGCGTAGGTCCTCACCAGCATGTTGATCCACATGGGAATGGTGATGCACAGGATCAGTATGTTCTGCACCTTCTCCCGGCTCCTGGCGATAAAGTACGCCACAGGGTAGCCCAGGATCAGGCAGATGACCGTGGTCTTCACAGCGATCACAAGGGAGCGCCACAGGATCAGCAGGAAATCCGAATCCGTGAAGAACTTCACATAGTGTTCCAATGTAAAGGAAAAGGATATGATGCTGTTTCCCGGCTCTATGAAGGAGTACATGGCGATCAGCGCCATGGGAAGCACCAGCATCAGCGCGGCCCACACAATGTAGGGCACTGCCAGCGTTGAAAATCTTTTCATCTAAAATACCTCCCTGGACATGACGTGGATATCTTCCGGGAAGAAGGTGAGTCCCACCTCCTGTCCCTCCTTGGTGTAGTCTGTAGTGTGAATCTTGAACTCCCGGCCTGTGGTGGAGAAGGTAATCTGATAAACGCCCTCCTTCACATTCTCCGGCTCGAAATCGTAGTCTACGCCAAGGTCCACGGACTCGTCCTCGTTGCTCAGCTTCCAGCCCTGGGCGCCGGCCCAGGTCTTCAGGTCTGTGTCCAGAGCCTGAGACTCTGTGATCTCGTCCACAGTCTTGAAGAAGTTGAAGGCCATAACGCCCTCATTTGCCTTCTCGTTCTTGACAAAGGGCTGGTCCACCACGTAGATGGTCTTCTCGATGCTGGTGCCCCCCGATGTGGTAAAGGTGACCGGATATTTACCCTCCTCCTTCTCCAGGCTGTACTCCACCTTTGCGATGGAAATGTACTCATCTGTCTCAGGGTCCCAGGCCTGGGCGTTGGACAGAGCGATGATCTCCTTATCGTCCAGTCCCTCCACGTCATCGATATCCACGTAGAAATCATTGGCGCTGATCATCTCTTTTCCGTCCTCGCTCTTCACATCCTGATTTCTTATGACGCGCATGTTGACAGTCACGCTTGTTCCGGGAACAGTCTCCACCATGATTTCGTAGTGAACGCCCTTAAAGAGCACGCTTAAGACCTCCCCTGTCATCTTGCCGTCCTTCACATCCACAATGTCGATATCCTCCGGCCGGATGACCACATCCACGGGCTCATTTTCCTTAAATCCAAAATCCACGCAGTCAAAAGTGATGTCATCGAACCGCACCCTGTAGTCCTCCGCCATGACCGCCGGGATGATGTTGCTCTCCCCGATAAAGTTGGCCACATACCGGTTGGCGGGCTCGTTGTAGATGTCCTGGGGACTTCCTACCTGCTGGATCTCGCCGTTCTTCATGACCACGATCTTGTCAGACATGGTCAGGGCCTCCTCCTGGTCGTGGGTGACAAAAATGAAGGTGATACCCACCTCCTGCTGGATTCTTTTTAGCTCGTACTGCATTTCCTTTCTCAGCTTCAGGTCCAGGGCGGCCAGAGGCTCGTCCAAAAGGAGCATCTTCGGCTCGTTGACAAGGGCCCTGGCGATGGCCACTCTCTGCTGCTGCCCGCCGGACAGGAGAGTCGTATTCTTGTCCTCAAAGCCCTCCAGGCCGATGAGTTTTAGCATCTTCATCACCTTCTGGTCAATGACGTCCTTGCTCATCTTCTTGATCTTCAGCCCGAAGGCGATATTTTCGTACACGCTCAGATGGGGAAAAAGAGCATACTTCTGAAACACTGTGTTCAGCTCCCTCTCATAGGGCGGCTTCTTGCTGATCTCCTCCCCGTCAAAGATGACAGACCCCTCGTCCGCATCCAGAAATCCTCCCAGGATGCGCAGCAGGGTGGTCTTTCCGCAGCCACTGGGTCCGAGCAGAGTGACAAACTCATTTTCATATATGTCCAGATTAATCCCCTTCAGTACGATCTGCCCGTCGAAATTTTTCACAATGCCTCGGAACTCTACCAGTTTTTTCTCTTCCATCTCATTTCTCCTTCCTGTAAAAACATGCTAGAACATGGGTGGCGTCGTGATCCAGAGCACTCTGGCATCACTGCTGCCGTGGTTGTATAGATAGTGGCTTGTGGTCCCGTCCAGATAAAAGGTCTCCTTTGCCTTCACCTTGTACTTCTTGCTCCCCTGTACAATGGTCACGCTTCCCTTGAGCACATATCCGAACTCCTGCCCCTGGTAGGCGGACATGACCTGGCTCTTTTTGTGCGGGTGCAGCGTCAGGATGATGGGCTCCATCTGGTTCTTCTGGGCGTTGGGGACGATCCACTCAATGGTGCAGTCCTCCCGCTCGTCCACGAAGAAGTCCTCCACAGGAAAGACGATCTGCTTTTCTTCCTCCTCCCGGAAAAATTCAGACAGACTGCTCCCCAGGGCTTCCAGGATATCCTCCAGAGTGGCAATGCTGGGAGTCGTCAGGTTCCTCTCCACTTGGGACAGAAATCCCTTTGTCAGCTCGCTCCTGGAGGCCAGATCTCCCAAGGTCAGGTCGTTCTGCAGCCGCAGCTCCTTTAGTTTCTTTCCGATATCCACACCGCACCTCCCGTTTTCTAATACTATACTTTTCGTTAAAAATTAATGAACCTCCTCTATTATACATAGCGATGGATAAAATGCAATAGCTTTTGACGAATTTTTATCTTTTCTGTCTGCCGTCCTTCTTGTCCGCTTGTCGTCCCCTGCTTCACAGAGCCGGAATAAAAGGGCAGTACGGACAGATGCGGTAGATTTAGGTGTAGTAAAATCAGATATCACACATGCATACTCTTCCACACGCAAAGCGAAAACCCCGGA
>CAZZBJ010000013.1:0-32883 GCA_964652805.1 uncultured Mordavella sp.
CAAGCTGGGGCATGACGGCCAGGGCGTTCTCATAGTGATTCATGATCATCTGGGTCACCGTGGCGGACAGCATCAGAAACAGAAGCCAGGGAAGGCGGCTCTTCACGTGCTCCAGCACATTGGTCTCAAAGTAGGAGTCGTCGCTGGGGCTGACACCGGCCATGATGCTGATATCCTCTGTGGTCTCCTCCTGCAGGACGTCCATGGCGTCGTCTACCGTGACGATACCGACCATGCACATCTCGTGGTCCACGATGGGGAGGGCGATGAGGCCGTACTTGTTGATGATCTGGGCTACTTCCTCCTGGTCATCGGTGGTGTGGGCGTAGAGCACGTTGGTGTCCATGATCTCCTCAATGGTCTTGGACTCGCTGGTGGTCAGGAGCTCTTTAACATCCACCATGCCGATAAGCTTCCTCTTCTCCGTCACATAGCAGGTGTAGATAGTCTCCTTGTTGATGCCAACCTGGCGGATCTTCAGGATGGACTCCGCCACCGTCATCTCCCGGCGCAGGGCGATGTAGTCCACGTTCATGACACTTCCGGCGCTGTCCTCCGGGTACTGCAGGAGCTGGTTGATCTGCTGGCGGGTCTCCTCGTCAGTGGCCATAAGAAGACGATCCACCACGTTGGCGGGCATCTCCTCCAGCACGTCCACCGTATCGTCCAGGTACATCTCTTCCATGACCTCTTCCAGCTCCGAGTCCGTCAGGCCGCCGATCAGCGTCTCTCTCATGTCGCTGTCCATCTCGGTAAAGGTCTCCGCAGCCTCCTCCTTGGCCAGAAGACGGAACACCATGACGAGCTGCTTCTGTGTGAAATCCTCCATCACCTCTGCCAGATCCACAGGGTACATGTACTCCAGCTCTTCTTTAAGCTCCTTGAATTTCCTCTCGTCCAGCATCTGGAGGATACGTTCTTCAGTCAGATCTTTCCGCTCTTCATTTTCATACGTATAGTCTTCCTTTTCATCTGTGTTTCCCATACGCATCCTCCCTTCTTCCTGCTGTCATTTTCCAGTCACTTTGCGGTATTGTGCCTGAAAAAGCCATATTTGCAGCAGTTGCCGTAAACATCTTCATATAGTATAATCAATTTCAAAAAGATATACAAGGAGATTTCCATGAAAATTGTCGGACTGATCACCGAGTACAATCCCTTTCACAACGGCCATCTATATCATATGCAGGAGGCAGTCAGAGTCACCGGGGCGGATGCTGTCATCGCAGTCATGAGCGGCGATTTCGTGCAGCGGGGAGCCCCTGCTCTCCTGCCCAAGCATCTGCGGGCCCGCATGGCCCTGGAGGCCGGCGTCTCCGCTGTCATCGAGCTGCCCCTCTGGTGCGCCTGCGGCAGCGCCGAGTACTTTGCCGCAGGCGCCGTCTCCCTGCTGGACCGGCTTGGCTGCGTGAACGCAGTCTGCTTTGGCAGCGAATGCGGCGACGCCTCCCTGCTGGAAAAGGCAGCCCGGGTCACCGCCCTGGAGCCGGAGTCCTACAGGACTCTCCTGAGAGAAGGACTGCACTCGGGGCTCTCCTTCCCCCGGGCCAGACAGCAGGCACTCTCCTCCTTTCTCGGAAGCGCAGAGGCGGGACACATCCTGGAGGAGCCCAACAACATCCTGGGTGTGGAGTACATCAAGGCCATCCTGCGCCAGAAGAGCTCCCTTCAGTTCTGTGCGATTCAGCGACGGGAGTCGGGCTATCACGACCGGGAGCTGTCCGGCCGGTACAGCTCCGCCACCGCTATCCGACAACTGCTGCTGGAAAAAGAAAGCAGCTCCGCCGAGGCTTCGGGCCTCTCCCTCCCGGAGGGGCAGCTGCCTCCCTCCTCCGCACGGATCCTGGAGGAGTCGTACCGGACAAGGCACCCTGTGTGGACAGACGATTTTTCCCTGCTTCTCAAATACCGGCTTCTTCAGGAGACAAAGGAAAGCCTGACCAGGTACGCAGATGTCACCCGGGAGCTGGCAAACCGCATCATGGGAAACCGGAACGATTTTCTCTCCTATGAGCAGTTCTGCAGTCTCCTGAAGACAAAGGAGATGACCTACTCCCGGATCAGCCGCATCCTGCTCCACATCCTCCTGGGCATCACCGCAGAGGACATGGTCCGCTTCAGGGAAGAGGGGGGCTGCGGCTACGCCCGCCTCCTGGGCTTCCGGAAGGACGCCTCCTCCCTCCTTGGCATCATAAAAAAAAGCAGCTCCATCCCCCTTGTCACAAAGCTGCCCCGCATCGGGACCGGGGTCGGCGAGAAGGCGAAAGACCGGACCGGACTGGCCCGGGACATGCTGGAGGCGGACATTCTGGCCGCAGATCTGTACGAGTCGGTGGTCACGGAGAAATTTCACCGCACCTTTATCTCTGAATACAGACAGCAGGTCGTCATCGTTTGACGCCTGCTGTCCATATCAATATTCCACGTACCTGCTGCAGGCCACCGCCATGGCCCCCGGGCCGATATGGCAGGCAACGCTCAGGGAGAGGGCATCCATGTGGATGTCATAGCCGGGGAAATACTCCTCCAGCTCCTTCTTCCACTCTTCCGCCTCCTCTTCCGTGCAGGTGTGGGCTGCCTCAAGGTGTACCTTTTTCCCCTGGAAGCGCTCTTTGATATCCTTTTCCATGGCTTCCTTCATCACCTTTTTCGCAGACTTCAGCCCCCGCACCCTGGCAAAGGCGTCCAGCTTCTCTCCCTGGATGGTAAGCACCGGCTTTACGTTCAGCATCGTTCCCAGGGCCGCCGCCGCCGGCGTCACCCGGCCGCCCTTTTTCAGGTACTTCAGGGTGTCCACAGTGATGTAGATGCTGGCCTCCAGCTTTTCCCTCATCAGTATGTCATGGATCTCCTGCCCGGATTTTCCGGCTGCCGCAATCTCCAGGGCGTCCAGCACCGCCTGGCGCTGGGTAACGGAGATGCGCTGGTTGTTCACCACAAACACCTTTCCGTCAAACTCTTTTGCCAGCATCATGGCTGTCTCGCAGGAGGCGGAGAGGCCGCTGGACATGGGGATGTGGACCACCTCGTCGTATTCGTCCAGCAGTTCCTCCCAGATCTCCATCACATCCGCCGGGGAGGGCTGGGAGGTGGAAATATCTGCATCCCCGGAGAGCTTCTCATAAAATTCCTTCTGTGTAAGTGTGATATCCTCATAATATAATTCACCGTCAATATAAAACGGCATGGGCACCACCCTGATTCCCAGCTCCCGGGCCTCCTTCTGGGTAATGCCGCTGTTGCTGTCTGTCATGACCGCTACTTTCTTCATACTGAATTCTTCCCTTTCTGCTTTTCTAGACTTTCGCCGCGGGAGCGTCCCCGCCTAGTTCTTAAAGCTGTGAATAGGCGCGGGGATCCGTCCCTGCCTGCTGATAAAGGCGGCGCAATCCGCCTCGTTTACCGGAATGATGGGGGCGTAGCCCAAAAGGCCGCCAAACCGGGCTGTCTCCCCCACGTCCTTTCCGATCACCGGGATCAGGCGCACGGCCGTTGTCTTCTGATTCACCATGCCGATGGCCATCTCGTCTGCGATGATGCCGGAGATGGTGGCCGCACTGGTCTTTCCGGGTATGGCGATCATGTCCAGTCCCACAGAGCAGACGCAGGTCATGGCCTCCAGCTTCTCAATGGTGAGCGTTCCCGCCTGCACCGCCTCGATCATGCCCTTGTCCTCGCTGACCGGTATGAAGGCGCCGCTCAGGCCCCCCACATAGGAGGATGCCATAACGCCGCCCTTTTTCACCTGGTCGTTGAGCATGGCAAGGGCCGCTGTGGTGCCCGGCGCTCCCACCTGGGAGAGACCGATCTCCTCCAGTATCTCGGCCACGCTGTCCCCCATCGCCGGGGTGGGCGCCAGGGACAGATCGATGATGCCAAAGGGGATGCCCATCCGCTTTGACGCCTCGCCGGCCACAAGCTGTCCCACTCTGGTGATCTTGAAGGCTGTCTTCTTGATGGTTTCGCAGAGCTCCTCAAAGCCCTTTCCTCTCACCTTCTCGATGGCGTGCTTCACAACGCCGGGGCCGCTGACTCCCACGTTGATGACTGCATCCCCCTCCGTCACGCCAAGGAAGGCGCCCGCCATGAAGGGATTGTCATCCGGCGCGTTGCAGAACACCACCAGCTTGGCGCACCCCAGAGAGTCCCTCTCCTTTGTGGCCTCCGCCGTGTCCTTCACGATCTGACCACAGAGGCGCACCGCGTCCATGTTGATGCCTGTACGTGTGGAGCCCACGTTGACGGAGCTGCAGATCCTCTCCGTGCAGGCCAGGGCCTCCGGTATGGAGCGGAGCAGATCCTCGTCGCTCTTTGTCATGGCCTTGGACACAAGGACTGAGTAGCCGCCGATAAAGTTCACGCCCACCTCCAGGGCCGCCCTGTCCAGAGTCTTTGCGATGGTCACAAAGTCCTCCGGGCACTTGCAGGCGGAAGCCCCCACAAGGGCGATGGGAGTCACGGAGATCCGCTTGTTGACAATGGGGATGCCGAACTCCTTCTCGATATCCTCACCGGTGGACACGAGATTTTCCGCCAGCGCGGTGATCTTTTTATAGATCTTCTCATTGAGTCTGTCCAGATCTGTGTCCACGCAATCCAGGAGGCTGATGCCAAGGGTGATGGTGCGGACGTCCAGATTTTCCTCCTCTATCATCTGATTTGTCTCGTTTACTTCGTAGATGTTGATCATAGTCCGGTGTCCTTTCTTACAGTCTGTGCATCTTTTCAAATATCTCTGACCTCTGGCAGCGGATATTAAGGCCCATGCTCTCGCCCAGTTTGCCCAGATCCTCCGTATACACAGAGAAATCTCTGTCTGCCGCCGAGACGTCCGCCACCATCATCATATTAAAGTACCCGTCCACAATGGTCTGCGAGATGTCCAGAACGTTGATGTTCGCCTCAGCAAGATAGTTGCACACCTTCGCAATGATGCCGACCTGGTCTCTTCCCACAACTGTGATAATACATTTTCTCATCCTACTGTCCTCCATACCTTAGTCTCTTACACTGTTACCGCCTTTGAAACGGCGTCACGCCCGGCTACCATGATGGGAATGTCCTCCCCTTTATAGGGATTGTCCCCCACCGTCACCTCCAGCTTCACTGTCTCGTAGGCCAGCTCCGCATAATTATTTTCCTTGCTCAGATGTCCCAGTATGACATGCTGCAGTTTATCGTGCAGTATATCACAGAGAAGCTGTCCTGACAATTCATTTGAGAGGTGTCCCTTCTCCCCCATGACCCGCCGCTTCAGCGGATAGGGGTAGGGTCCCACCTCAAGCATATGTATGTCGTGATTGGCCTCCAGAAGCACTGCATCCAGATTTTTCAGGTTCTCCACCGTATACTCATCGTATATCCCCAGGTCCGTGACTACGGCCACCGACTTCTCACCGCAGGCAATCCGATAGCCGGACGGCTCGTAGGCGTCATGAGATATAGCAAAAGGGTGGACACAGAGGTCTCCCAAAAGGAACTCCGTGTCCGTCTGTATCTCGTGGAGCAGTCCCTCAGGCATCTTTCCAAGACTTTTGTACTCCATGATGCCTTTCTTCGTCCCCTTTGTAGCGTACACCGGGATTCCGTATTTTCTGCTGAATACCCCCAGTCCCTGGATGTGATCCGAGTGCTCGTGGGTGATCAGGATGCCGGACAGCTCCTCCCCCTTGATGCCCAGGGTGCGGAGCCCCTCATCGATCCTCTTTTTGCTGACGCCGGTGTCCACCAGAAGGTGGGTGTGATCGCTGCCCACATAAATGCAGTTGCCGCTGCTGCCGCTTGCTATGCTGCATAGTCTCATTGTCTGTCATCTCTCCTGCCTGTTATTCATGTATTTTTTCAATGCCAAGCCGCACCATGACATCGTCGATCTCACTGCAGGTCTCATGGAAGGAGTTGCAGTTGTCGATGGCTCTGTCACAGTGGGCAAAGAAGTCAGAGGAGGACAGCTGGGAGGCAAAGATCCCTTTGATCTTCTCCTCGCTGTAGCCCCGGGAGGCCATCAGACGCCTTTTTCTCGTCTCCTCATCTGCATAAATATACCACACTTCATCGCACATGGCATTATAATTTTCTTCTATAAAAAGCGCCGCCTCCAGAACAAAGACAGAAGTTCCCTTCTTTTCCTCCTTCCGGATGATCTCCCGGATCTTCTCCTTCACCGCAGGGTGCACGATCTCATTGAGGATGCGCAGCTGGGCCTTGTTGGAAAAGACAATATTAGCCAGCTTTGGCCGGTCCAGCCTGCCGTCATCATCCAGTATGCTCTCCCCAAAGTGGTCCACGATCCTTTTATAACACTTTGTGCCCTTCTTCTGGAGCCTCTTTGCCACCTGGTCCGCCTGACAGCAGGCGGCGCCGTATGACTCCCCCAGGTACCTGAGCACCTGGCTTTTTCCTGATCCGATCCCCCCGGTAATTCCTATGATCCTCATCTTCTGTCACTCCTATTTCGCTTCGTACCAGCTCATGCCGGTGTGCATATCTACCTCCAGCGGCACCTCCAGGGACGCCGCATGCTCCATTTCATCCTTCAGTATCTTCCTGACTTCCTCCACCTCAGGCTCCCAGGCCTCCACCAGAAGCTCGTCGTGGACCTGCAGCACAAGTCGGGAGCGCATCCCCTTCTCTTTCAGCTGCCTCTCCACGCCGATCATGGCGATCTTCATGATATCCGCCGCCGTCCCCTGGATAGGGGAGTTCATGGCCACCCGCTCCCCGAAGGAGCGCTGGGCGAAATTACTGGAGGAAAGCTCCGGAACCGGGCGCCTCCTGCCAAAGAGAGTGGTCACATAGCCCTTCTCCTTTGCCTGGGCCACCGCGTTGTCCAGGAACACCTTGATGCCCGGGTAGGTCTTGAAGTACTGCTCTATATACCGGGCCGCCTCTTTCCTCGTAATGCTCAGGTCCTGGCTCAGCCCGAAGGAACTGATGCCGTAGACAATGCCGAAATTGACCGCCTTGGCGTTCCGTCTCTGCAGGTCCGTCACTTGGTCAAAGGGTGTGTGGAACACCTGGGAAGCTGTGATCCGGTGGATGTCCTTCTCCTCCCGGTAGGCCTCTATGAGCTGCCGGTCGCCGGAGCAGTGGGCCAGAACTCTCAGCTCGATCTGTGAGTAGTCCGCATCCACAAATACATAGCCCTCCTCCGGAACAAACACCTTCCGGATCAGCCTGCCAAGTTCCATCCGCACCGGGATGTTCTGCAGGTTGGGCTCAGTGCTGCTGATCCTTCCCGTGGCGGTGATGGTCTGGTTGAACTTTCCGTGTATTCTGCCGTCCTCCCCTATGAAGACGGCAAGCCCGTCGGCGTAGGTGGATTTCAGCTTGGCCAGCTGGCGGTACTCCAGGATCTTCGCCACAAAGGGGTGTTCCGGCGCCAGCTTCTCCAGCACGTCCGCCGCCGTGGAGTAGCCGGTCTTCGTCTTCTTGCCTCCCTTCAGCCCCATCTTCTCGAAGAGGATCACGCCCAGCTGCTTAGGTGAGTTGATGTTGAACACCTCTCCCGACTCCTGGTAGATCTCCTGCTCCAGCTTCCTGATCTGGACGGCCAGCCTGTCGCCGTAGTCCTTCAGCTCAGCCGCCTCCACCTTCACCCCGTCCCTCTCCATGTCAAACAGGGTGAACACAAGGGGCATCTCTATCTCCTCAAAGAGCCGGAGCATCCCCGCCTCCTCAAGCTTATCCGCAAGGATGGGCTGGGATTTCCAGGCACAGTAGGCCTCGTAGCAGGCCCGCACCTCATCCTCCTGCTTCTCGTCCAGGAGAAGGGAGAGATGCTCTCTGGCCACATCCTCAAAGGTGTAGTCACTTTTTAAGGGATTGAGCAGGTAGGCCGCTATGATCCCGTCAAAGCAGTTGCCCTGCCGCCCCGGCGTAAAGCTGCCCATGGCTTCCTTCAGTCCGAAGATAGTAAAGCAGCCGGCTCCGGCCGCCGTCTCCCCCAGCTTTTCCAGAATCTCCTTTGCCGTAAGTTCCTCCCCGGCGCAGATGCAGCAGACCTCCTCCGCCCCGAAGCACAGTGCCGCGCCCCCGGCCTTCACCCGGGAGGCAAAAAGAGGCGGCACATCCGCTGTGTTCTTCAGGATGGCGGCTCCCACTCTTTCCGCCTTCCGGGCCCTGTCAAAGACGTCCTCCGCCTCCGCCCTGGAGCGGATCAGACGGAAGTAGTCCTCCACCTCATTTTTGGGTCCTTCCACCTCAAATCTGCCGAGAAGGTTTTTGAACTGAAGCCTCTGGAAAAGAGGATAGGCCTGCTCGGTAAAAATATTTCCCAGCTTTGCCCCTTCCATGCCGTAGTCTATATCCGCATCCGCACAGATGGTGGCAAGTGTCTTGCTCATGACCGCCATGTTCCAGTGTTCCTTCAGGGCTTTGGAAGCTCTGGGGGGCTTCAGTTCATCCACGTGCTCATAGGCGTTTTCTATGGAATGATACTCTGAGATGATCTTGGTCGCTGTCTTCTCACCGATGCCGGGAACTCCCGGGATATTGTCGGAGGTGTCCCCCATCAGGGCTTTCATGTCGATAAACTCTTGGGGCGTCACGCCGTACTTTTCCTTCACGTCCGCCGCATAGTAATCCTCGATCTGCGTCCCCCCTCTTTTCGTCTTGGGGATGCGTATCTTGATGTGGTCCGTGGCAAGCTGAAGAAGGTCCCGGTCTCCGCTGATGACGGAGACTTCCATCCCCGAGGCCTCGCACCTCCCCGCAATGGTGCCCAGCAGGTCGTCCGCCTCCAGGCCCGCCTTTTCGATGATCCGGATGCCCATAGCCGTCAGGACCTCCTTCATCACCGGCACCTGCTGGCGCAGCTCCTCTGCCATAGGCTTTCTCGTCCCCTTGTAGTCCGCATACATCTCGTGGCGGAAGGTGGGGGCATGTACATCAAATGCCACAGTCAGATACTCCGGCTTCTCTTCTTCCAGTATCTTCAGCATGATGTTGAGGAAGCCGTAAATGGCGTTTGTGTGGAGACCCTCGGCGTTGGTCAGGTCCGGAAGCCCGAAAAATGCCCGGTTCAATATACTGTGTCCATCAATCAATACTATTTTTTCAGCCATTTTTTCTCTCCATTTTTTCTGTCAGTCCCTGTCTATTCAGACGCTGCTGCTATTTACTATACAACAAACTGACATTTTTTGAAAGGTATAACTCAAAAAAATGATTGTAATCCGTTTTTCCATATGATATAATTTATTCCAGTCTTGGTGTGTCCAGGATTCTGTTATGTGCGCCGCTGTGGCGGAATTGGCAGACGCATACGACTCAAAATCGTACGGGAAACCATATGGGTTCGAGTCCCATCAGCGGCAGGAAAAAGGCTCTTCGGCTTCTGGCTGAAGAGCCTTTTTTATTTCACAATAGTATCTATGTCCCATGCACAGCCTCTCATACCAAAAAAAGACAGGCCCCTTCCGGAACCTGTCCTGTCATCTCAGCTTTTCTGTCTTTCTGATCTTTCCGCAGATGATCTGCCTTCTCTTTGAATTGTCGGTTATGCCTACAGATTGTCTACCGGGAAGAGGATGCCGTCCAGCGTCGTCAGATCATCCTGATTGACGGAGTACACGTTGTCGTTCAGCTCCACGTGCAGCTCCACTGTCTGAGCCTCCCCGTAGGTGGACTCTGCCACCCGCTGCACCAGAATATCGTACATCTTCTGGAACACCATCTCGTTGATCTCCTCGTCGCTTGGCAGCTGGGAGATATCCGTAATGTTTGCCATCTCTGCCTGCACCGCATTCATCACCTCGTCCTGGAGACCGTCAAAGGCGGTGAAGGGCTCCGCACTCACCTCTACCACAAATCCGTCGTTCTCTCCCTCTGTCGCGTCGCCCACTTCATATTTCGCCTGGGCCAGCATGTCCTGGAAAAGCTGACGGTAGTTGGCGGTCAGCTCCTCTGACAGCCCTGCGTCTGTAAAGCCGCCCATGGACATGATGTTGTCCAGATTGTCGTCAAAAAGCTGCTGCGCTTCCTCATCGGTGGAGTCGGTCTGCTCTGTGTACTCCGAAAAGTCCGCCTTGTAGCTGGCATCCAGAACAGACTGCACATAGGTCCTGGCGTCATCAGTGGTCATGCCTCCGCAGGCTGTGAGAGTCAACATCATCATGGCAGCAAGAATAACCGAAAGAATTCTTTTTTTCATTTTCATATTCATTTTCTCCTCGTATCCAGTAGACTTTTATGGATAGTTTACACTATAGAGGATGAATTGTCTATCTATTTTACTAACTTTTTGCCAATTTCAAAACAATCGAATGTGGCAAAATAGTCCTTCGGCGTCTCCGCCCGGCGGATGAGCCGCGCGGTCCCGTCCTCTTGCAGGAGCACCTCCGCTGACCGGAGCTTTCCGTTGTAGTTGTAGCCCATGGAAAAGCCATGGGCCCCGGCGTCGTGGATCACCAGCAGATCCCCCATGTCGATCTTCGGCAGATGCCGGTCAACGGCGAACTTGTCGTTGTTTTCGCACAGAGAGCCGGTCACGTCGTAGACATGGTCGCAGGGTTCACTCTCCTTCCCCATCACAGTGATGTGGTGGTAGGCACCGTACATGGCCGGACGCATCAGATTGGCCGCACAGGCGTCCACGCCAATGTACTCCTTGTAGGTGTGCTTCTCGTGAATCGCTCTTGTTACAAGGCAGCCGTAGGGTCCCAGCATAAATCTGCCCAGCTCTGTGCAGAGGGCCACGTCCCCCATGCCCGCCGGCACGAGAACCTCCTCGTACACCTTCCGCACGCCCTCGCCGATGACGCGGATGTCGTTGGGCTCCTGATCCGGCTTGTAGGGGATGCCAATGCCGCCGGACAGGTTGATGAACTTAATGTGGACTCCCGTCTCCTGGTGCAGACGCACTGCCAGGTCAAAGAGCACCTTTGCCAGCATGGGGTAGTACTCGTTCGTCACTGTATTGCTGGCCAGGAAGGCGTGGATGCCGAAATCCTTTGCCCCTTTTTCCTTCAGGATCTTGAAGGCCTCAAAGATCTGCTCTGTCGTCATGCCGTACTTGGCGTCTCCCGGGTTGTCCATGATGTCGTTGCTGATCTTGAAGATACCGCCCGGATTGTAACGGCAGCTGATAGTCTCCGGGATGTGGCCGATGGCCTTCTCCAGGAATTCAATGTGGGTGATGTCATCCAGGTTGATGATTGCCCCCAGCTTGTCCGCAAGCCGGAAGTCCTCCGCCGGCGTGTCGTTGGAGGAGAACATGATATCCTCCCCGGACACGCCCATGGCGTCCGCCAGCATCAGCTCCGTGTAGGAGGAACAGTCACAGCCGCAGCCGTAGTCCCGGAGAATCTGGATGAGGAAGGGATTGGGCGTAGCCTTTACAGCAAAATACTCCTTGTACCCTTTGTTCCAGGCAAAGGCCTCCTTGAGAGCCTTTGCGTTTTCCCGGATTCCCTTCTCGTCATAGAGGTGGAAGGGAGTCGGATACTCCTTCACGATCTCCTCCAGCTGTTCTTTTTTCACAAATGGTTTCTTTGTCATCACTTTTCTCCTTTCCTGTATTTCAAAAGTTCAATCTCATTTGCCAGCGCCTGCTTGTAGAGCTCCACAAAATTTCTCTGTCCGGAGTAGAGGCAAGTGTTCGTGCTGCCCGGCCCCAGCTCCCCGGTGAGAGCCGACCTGGAGTCCACGATGACGCCGATCTGAGCCCCTCCCTGCATACCCGGATAGATCTTCACCTGCTCTCCCGCCAGGAGAAACTCCCCGTCTGTGAGAAGAACTGTCTTTCTCCCTGACTTCGCCAGAGCCCCAAGCTCCTTCTCAAAGAGGGGCAGCCGCTCACAGGCGCAGACCATATAAGCTCTCTCCCGAGCCATGGAGAGAAGGTGCTTTACCTTGTCCACGATATTCTGCTCGCCCTCGATCGTGATATAGCCTTCCTCCGCCGTCCTCCTCTCAGGAGCATTCCTTCGGAGCCACTCCTCTGTCTCCTGCAGCTTCCGGATCCTGTTGCTGCAGAATTCTTCCACATCCACAGCCACATATTTCCGAGTATGGCCCTCCTCCATCATGCGGGCTCCTCCCTTGTCCGCAAGGGACGCCAGCCCTCCGTAGGCGTTGGAGCGGGAAATTCCTGTCAGCTTGGCCGCCTCATAGCCGCTGCACTTGCCCTCGTCCAGCAGACAGTAGTACAAAGTGGCCTCCTGACGCGTGAGCCCGAATTCCATCAGGCGATCTGTGTAGGCCCCATGTTCCATAAATCCGCCTCTTTCCTGACAGCTTTCTGTCACTTTAGTAGTTCTTTACAGAAACACTATAGTACGTCCAAGACCAGTTGTCAATCCCTTTCTATTCCGGCGCAGAAGCAGGAACAGGAAGGGCTTTTCGCAGAATAAAAAAGCCCGGCGGCAGAATGTTTTTTGTCTGCCCTCCGGACTTCTTTTGTATTTCATTTCTCTGTCTTCAACCGCTGCGGATCACGCTTTTCCTTCTGCGGCTCTACTCGATGGCAGCGATGCGCATCATGTTGCTGGCGCCTTCCCGTCCTCTGTTTGCGTTGTGTGAGGGAAGTCCCGCAGTCAGCACGACCACGTCCCCAGTCTCTGCCAGCTGCTTTGCGCATACAAGCTCGATGGCGCTGGAGCAGATGTCCTCGGTAGAGTTGAACTGGATAGACTTCATAGGATACACGCCCCAGTAGATCTGCATCCTGCGCAGCGTCCTCTCATCCGGTGTCACGCCGATGATGGGAGTCTTCGGTTTAAATTTGGACACTACTCTGGCGGTAGCTCCCGACACAGAGGGTGTAATGATGCATTTTGCGCCCAGGTTGTAGGCTGTTGTGACAGAGGCATGTCCGATGGCTGTGGAAATGCCTTTCATCCGGTGCTCCTCCGCCTTCTTGAGCAGTGTGTCGTAGTCCAGATGCTCCTCTGTGTTGCACACAATGTGCACCATCATCTGAAGCGCCTCCACCGGGTACTTGCCCTGAGCCGTCTCGCCGGAGAGCATAACCGCGTCTGTCCCGTCGTAAACCGCATTGGCGACGTCTGTGACCTCGGCTCTCGTGGGGCGGGGATTGCGGATCATGGAGTCCAGCATCTGGGTAGCTGTGATGACCGGCTTGTAGTAGTAGTTACACTTCTGGATGATCATTTTCTGAAGGTAGGGAACCTCCTCCGCCGGGATCTCCACACCCAGGTCGCCTCTGGCCACCATGATGCCGTCTGCACAGCGGATGATCTCATCGATATTCTTAATTCCCTCCGCATTCTCGATCTTTGCAATGATTGGGATGTAGGGGGCGTTGCACTCCTTCAGGAAGGCCCGGATCTCCACGATGCACTCCGCATTGCGGACAAAGGAAGCGGCGATAAAGTCGATCCCCTGCTCCACGCCAAAGCGCAGGTCCTCCCGGTCCTTCTCTGTGATGGCCGGCAGGCGCACCGGAACGTTGGGCACGTTCACGCCCTTGCGCTCTCCCAACTCACCACCGTTTTCAATCCTACAGACAATCCTGTTATCAGACTTGCCGGTGACCTTCAGCTCGATCAGGCCATCGTCAATGAGGATCGTGCTCCCCACAGACACATCGTCCACAAGACCCGGGTATGAGATGGAGACACCTGTCTCGTCCCCGTCCGTCTCTTCTGTGGTCAGAGTGAATTTCTCCCCTGTCTGAAGCTGCACCTTCTTCCCGTCCTTCAGAAGGCCGGTGCGGATCTCCGGCCCCTTGGTATCCAGGAGAATGGCAACTGGCTTGTTCTCCTCCTCGCGGATCTTCTTGAGCATGTCCATTCTCGCCTTCTGCTCCGGATAATCCCCGTGAGAGAAATTAAACCTGGCAATATCCATTCCATTTTTCACAAGTGCTCGCATAAGGTTCTCATCATTTGTATTGGGTCCCATGGTACAAATGATCTTTGTTTTTTTTATACGCATTTCTCTTTTTTCCTCCACTTCTTTACTCCTTTTTACTCATGACTCAGATATACATTCTATAGGATCGGGCTTCGCGCCCTGAAAACGCCTGTCTGATCTGCCAGCCCTCCTCTGAGACCGTCTCTTCCGACTGTCTTCCTTCCGCTATTTTACGTGGATATGGGAAAACAGGTGATCCTGGCAGTACTCGTAGTTGCCGCTGCACTTGGAGCAGTACCGGAACTCCAGGGACGGATCGTCCAGCTCTGTCCTGCCGCACACGGCGCATCGGTGCTGGGCACCGTTTCCATAGTGGTGCTCCGGTCGCATCCTCTGCTGAAACTGCTTTTTTCTCCTCTGCTGATTCGGCGAAAACCGCCGCATATTCCTGGAGCCCAGGAAGAAGATAACAAAATTGAGGATGGATACGGCCGCCGCAATGGCGTTTGACTGGTAGACAACGCCAAACACGCTCCCCCCGTAGGCAGGCAGAAAGGCCTGGGCAATGGTATACAGGAAATAGAGGCCGTCCAGCCATCCAAGCCACTTCGCCTTCACCGGGATCATAAAAAACAGATAGAACCGCATCTCCGGATAAGTGGCCGCAAAGGCCAGGAAAAGCGACATGTTCAGATACCATGTGCCAAACGAGAAGGACACCCCGGTTATAAAGTATGCCGCAAAGGCGGCGATTACATGGAAAATCATCCCTGCAAAGAAATACAGGTTAAAACGGAACGCACCCCAGGTGTTTTCCAGCTCCCTGCCCAGCATATAATAGAGATAGAGGGCAAAGATCATAAAGATGTAGCTGGTCTGGGGCGGCTGTATGATAAAGGTCACGATCCGCCAGATCTGTCCTTCCAGGATGGCGTTTACATCCAGACACAGATACTGATAATAGAAAGAGGGGGCGAAGAGCTGAACAACCAGTCCCACAACATATAGTATAATAATATAATACATCAGATTATGAATGGCATATCTGCCAAACTTACGCTCCAGTTTATTCAGCCAGCTCATAGAAAAAATTCCTGCCTCCTGTCATTGTAAAAATAGTAAATACTGTAGTTCATTCTACCGTTTCACTATGCTTTTGTCAATTATACCACCTTAGTTTTACGGTATTTTAATATTTCTATAACATTTGTTAATTGTCTTTTAGACTATTTTGTCGTATAATGTTACAGGCAAAAAAGCCGTTTTATTTTTTAATAAGAAAGAACCCATATATTTCCAGACGGGAGACCCCTCCCCATAGATTGAAAAATTGCAGATCAAGGAGTACATAATATGAGTCAACAGGAATTATTTACTTTGGGAATTGACATCGGCTCTACGACCGTGAAGATCGCCGTTCTGGACGACCAGAACGATGTCGTATTCTCTGACTATGAAAGACACTATGCCAACATTCAGGAGACTCTCTCTGACCTTCTCGGGAGAGCCATCTACAAGCTGGGCTCCATCTGCGTGTCCTCTGTCATCACAGGGTCTGGCGGACTGACCCTGGCCAAGCACCTGGGCGTTCCCTTTGTCCAGGAGGTGGTGGCTGTGTCCACAGCCCTGCAGGACTATGCCCCCCAGACAGATGTGGCCATCGAGCTGGGCGGCGAGGACGCCAAGATCATCTATTTTGAGGGAGGCAGCATCGAGCAGCGTATGAACGGCGTCTGCGCCGGCGGCACAGGCTCATTTATCGACCAGATGGCGTCTCTTCTCCAGACAGATGCCTCCGGCCTCAACGAGTATGCGAAAAACTACAAGGCTCTCTACTCCATCGCGGCCCGCTGCGGTGTGTTTGCCAAGTCTGACATTCAGCCTCTGATCAACGACGGCGCCTCCAAGGAGGATCTGGCCGCCTCCATCTTCCAGGCTGTAGTCAACCAGACCATCAGCGGTCTGGCCTGCGGAAAGCCCATCCGCGGACACGTGGCTTTCCTGGGGGGGCCCTTACATTTCCTGGATCAGCTCCGGGAGGCCTTTGTGCGCACCCTGCACCTGGACGATGAGCACACCATCGCCCCCAACCACTCCCACCTCTTCGCAGCCATCGGTTCCGCCCTGAATTCCACAAAAGAGCCCGTGATCCCCATCCGGGAGCTGCAGGAGCGCCTGGCCGGAAGGATCCGGATGGAGTTCGAGGTGGAGAGGATGGATCCTCTCTTTGCCTCCGAGGCGGAGTACAACGAATTCATCTCCCGCCATGCAAAGCACCAGGTTCCCGTGAAGGATCTGGCTACCTACAGGGGGAAGGCCTTCCTGGGCATTGACGCAGGATCCACTACCACAAAGGCAGCTCTTGTGGGAGAGGACGGCACGCTCCTCTACTCCTTCTACCACAACAATGAAGGAGACCCCTTAGGGACCACCATCTCCGCCATCAAGGACATCTACAGCCAGCTCCCGGAGGGTGTGGAGATCGTACACTCCTGCTCCACCGGCTACGGAGAGGCCCTCATCAAGGCGGCCCTCATGCTGGACGAAGGGGAAGTGGAGACAGTGGCCCACTACTACGCCGCCTCCTTCTTTGAGCCGGATGTGGACTGCATCCTGGACATTGGCGGACAGGACATGAAATGCATCAAGATCAAGAACCAGACCGTGGACAGCGTGCAGCTCAACGAGGCCTGCTCCTCCGGCTGCGGCTCCTTCATCGAGACCTTTGCGAAATCCCTCAACTACACGGTGGAAGACTTCGCACAGGAGGCTCTCTTCGCCCACAACCCCATTGATCTGGGAACCAGGTGTACTGTGTTTATGAACTCAAAGGTGAAGCAGGCACAGAAGGAGGGGGCGGAGGTCTCCGACATCTCCGCCGGTCTGGCCTACTCTGTCATAAAGAACGCTCTTTTCAAGGTGATCAAGGTGTCCGACGCCTCTGAGCTGGGAGAGCACATTGTCGTACAGGGCGGAACCTTCTACAACAACGCCGTGCTTCGCAGCTTTGAGAAAATTGCGAACTGCGAGGCCATCCGCCCCGACATCGCCGGCATCATGGGCGCCTTCGGCGCTGCCCTGATCGCCAGGGAGCGATATGTGGACTGTGAGGGCACCACCATGCTCTCCATTGAGGACATTGAGAGCCTGGAGTACCGCACCACCATGACCAAGTGCAAGGGCTGCACGAACAACTGCCGTCTGACCATCAACCACTTCAGCGGCGGCAGAAGATTCGTCACAGGAAACCGCTGCGAGAAGGGGCTTGGGAAGGAGAAGATAAAAAACCATCTCCCCAACCTGTTCGAATACAAGAGCCAGCGCTATTTCGGCTACATCCCTCTCGCCGAGGAGGACGCAAAGAGAGGCGTCATCGGTATCCCCAGGGTGCTGAACATGTACGACAATTATCCCTTCTGGTTCACATTTTTCACGGCTCTTGGCTTCCGGGTGGTCCTCTCACCGGCCTCCACAAGGAAGATCTACGAGCTTGGAATTGAGTCCATCCCCAGCGAGTCCGAGTGCTACCCGGCCAAGCTGGCCCACGGCCACGTACAGTGGCTGATAAACCAGGGCGTGCAGCATATCTTCTACCCCTCCGTCCCTTATGAGCGGAATGAGTTTGAAGAGGCCAACAACCACTACAACTGCCCTATCGTCACCTCCTACCCGGAGAACATCAAGAACAATATGGATCCTATCGTGAACGGGGAAGTGGACTTTATTCACCCCTTCCTCTCCTTCGCAGGCGAGGAGACGCTGTCCTTGCGCCTCATCGAGGAGCTGGGAGAAATGTTCTCCATCACGTCAGCGGAGATCAGGGACGCGGTCCACAAGGCCTGGATCGAACTGGAGGAGTGCCGCGACGACATGCGCAAAAAGGGCGAGGAGACAGTGGCCTTCCTGGACAGAACAGGAAACCGGGGCATTGTCCTGGCCGGACGCCCCTACCACATTGACCCGGAGATCAACCACGGCATACCGGAGCTCATCAACTCCTACAACATCGCCGTCCTGACAGAGGACTCCATCTCCCACCTGCACCAGGTGGAGCGCCCCTTAAATGTCATGGACCAGTGGATGTACCACTCCCGTCTCTATGCAGCAGCCAACTTTGTGAAGACAAAGGATAACCTGGATCTCATCCAGCTCAACTCCTTTGGCTGCGGTCTGGACGCCGTCACCACAGACCAGGTGGCAGATATCCTGACCGGATCGGATAAGATCTACACCTCCCTGAAGATCGACGAGGTCAACAATCTGGGAGCTGCCAGGATTCGTATCCGCTCCCTGTTGGCTGCCATCCGGGTGCGGGAGCAGAGAAACCAGAAGCGGAAGATCCAATCCTCCGCCATCACAAAGGTGCCCTTCACCAAGGAGATGCGCAGGGACTACACCATCCTCTGCCCTCAGATGTCTCCTGTCCACTTCGAGCTGCTGGAGCCTGCCTTCAATGCCTCCGGCTACCACGTGGAGGTTCTGCCAAACGACAACAAGCAGGCTGTGGATGTGGGACTTAAGTACGTGAACAACGACGCATGCTATCCCTCTTTGATGGTAGTGGGCCAGATCATGGAGGCCATCCTGTCCGGCAAATACGACACAGACAAGATCGCCGTCATCATCAGCCAGACCGGCGGCGGCTGCCGTGCCTCCAACTACATCGGCTTCATCCGCCGCGCCCTGAAGAAAGCGGGCTATGAGCACATTCCCGTGATCTCCATCAACCTGAGTGGTCTGGAGGGTAACCCGGGCTTTAAGATCACGCCTATGCTGGCGCTGCGTGGCATTTACGCCGCTGTATTCGGCGATATCTTCATGAAGTGCGTGTACCGGCTGCGGCCCTACGAGGCTGTGCCCGGCTCTGTGGAAGTCATGCATCGGAAATGGGTGAAGGTGTGCTCTGACTTTGTATCCCAGGGCTATCCCTCCAGGCGGAAGTTCAAGAAGCTCTGCCGGGATATCATCCAGGATTTCGACAACAACATCGAGCTGCTGGATGTGAAGAAGCCCCGCGTCGGCGTGGTAGGCGAGATCCTCGTCAAGTTCCTGCCGGCAGCCAACAACCACCTGGTAGATCTGCTGGAGAGCGAGGGAGCGGAGGCCGTTGTGCCGGATCTCCTTGATTTCCTCCTCTACTGCTTCTACAACCAGAACTTTAAGGTGGAAAAGCTGGGCTTTGCCAAGTCAAAGGCGGTCGTGGCAAACCTGGGCATCAAGGCCCTGGAGTGGTTCCGCTCTCCTGCCAGCAAAGCCTTTAAAGAGAGCAGGCACTTCGGCTCGCCGGCTGACATTCACGACCTGGCCCGGATGGCTTCGGAGATCGTGTCACCCGGAAACCAGACCGGCGAGGGATGGTTCCTGACCGGCGAGATGCTGGAGCTGATCCACAGCGGCGCCACCAACATTGTCTGCACACAGCCCTTTGCCTGCCTGCCCAACCACGTAGTTGGAAAAGGCGTTATCAAGGAGCTGCGCCGCAGATACCCATTGGCAAACATTGTGGCCATTGACTACGACCCGGGCGCCAGCGAGGTCAATCAGCTGAACCGTATCAAGCTGATGCTCTCCACTGCCAATAAGAATCTGGCGAAAGAATAGGAACAGGAAATCGAAAGGGAAAAGCTTTGAGTGCCTTTCCCTTTCTTTGCATATATTTATGATCTTATTCCCAGCATCACATACTTTCCCTCCCCGTAATTATGATAGGGAAGTTCTTCATGGAGCTCTGGACGCAGCTTCTGACATACAAACTCACGGATTTTTTTGAGCTCCTGCTCATCTTCATTAAATCCCGGTATTAACGGGGTTCTGATCCACATCCTGACTTTCCGCTCCCGCAGTCTTTCAGCATTTTCCATAATCCGCTCATTAGAAACAGCTGTATGACGTTTGTGGAGAGCAGAAGAAATACACTTGATATCATACAGGAAAAGGTCCGTATAGGGAATGATCTCCTCAAAAGCGGAAAAGGGCACATTCCCAGCCGTATCGACAGCAGTAGAAAGCCCTCGCCTTTTGCACTCCTGCAATGCAGCGGCAAGCGGTTTCGGCTGCAGCAGGGGCTCTCCTCCGGAAAATGTAACCCCGCCCCCGGACATCTCATAGTAGTCCCTGTCTTTCAGGACTTCTCTGACCACCTCGTCCACGGCAGCCATCCGACCGATCCATTCCAGAGAATGGTTGGGACACACGGCAGAACATTTCCCGCAGGCAATACATTTCCCCCGGTCCAGACTATGCAGTCTTCCTGTAAAGACATGAGCTCCCGACGGACAGATATCCGCACACAGACGACAGCGCAGGCAAGACGATTCCCTGAATTGCAATACCGGCTCAGCGGTAAGATTTTCAGGATTATGGCACCACCTGCACCTGAGGTTACAGCCCTTCATAAAGACAGTAGAACGGATACCGGGTCCATCATCCACCGAAAACCGCTGGACACGACTTATATTCAACCTCTCGTCCAAATCAGGATACCTCCGTTCTCTCAATGATCTCATCCTGGGTAACTTTGCTTAGACTTGTAAAATATGCACTGAAACCTGATACCCGCACGACAAGATCTGCGTACTTTTCCGGATGCTTCTGCGCGTCTGACAGCGTTTGTCTGGAAACAGCGCTGATCTGGATCTCCATTCCTCCTCTTTCAAAATAGGTCTGGATTAGTTTCCCTAATTTTTCAATATGATCGTCCTTTTCCAAAAAAACCGGCGTCATCTTAAGATCCAGCACCATTCCGTTCGTTGCTTTAGAAAAATCAAATCTGTTCAATGTATTTAGCATTGCCGTCGGTCCGTTTGTGTCCATCCCCTGTACCGCCCCCATGGAATTTGAAAGTGCCTTCCCTTTCTTTCTCCCATCGCAGGTAGCGCCTGTCGCCTTCCCCATATGGGAATGATCCTCAACAGAGTACATCCCCATGCGGTAGGTTCCTCCTCTCGGCGTCTGATATTGCTCGGTAACGGCAGAAAAACGCTCAGCGATCCTGACAGCCAGCTCATCTACTTCAGGCTGATCATTCCCATATTTCGGACAGTGATAAAGAGCGTCCGTCCGGAGCTTTTCATATCCTGCAAAGTCAGCGTCCGTGGCCCGTATAAAATCCAGCAGCGTATATATTTTTTTTTCAAAAACCAGTTTTTTCAATGCCGCCAGGGAATCCGCCACCGTAGCAATCCCGCACATATTCAGGCCGGAATTATTATAAATCGCTCCGCCCTTTGCCACATCCGTTCCACTGTCAATACATCCCTCCATCAAAATGGAAAGAAACGGCAGCGGATAGCGCTCCGCATACATACTATCCAACATATTCGCGCTTGTCAGTCCAAGACGGATATAATATTCCATTTCCTGCAGATACCACTCAAACAGCTCTTCAAAGCTTTTAATCTGAAGGATCTGTTCCTCTGTCCGCAGGTACGCAAGAGGAAACTGATCTCCTGATATTGGATCGTTTCCCTGATGAAGCATCAGCTCCAGGATTTTAGGAAGATTAAGCCGCGCCATCTCTGTTATCGTATACTCTTTCCCGGGAATCCCAATCTCCACACAGCCGGCAAACGCATAGTTCCAGGCATCCTTCACAGATATTCCTGACCTCTTTCTGAGTTCAAGGCAGACCTTATCATTAAACAGAGCCGGAAATCCGGTTCCAGTCCGGATCACGGATGCAATCCTCCGCCAGGCGTCTGGGGGCATATTATCTGTCCACCTGAAACAAACAGAAGGCTGATCGTACTTCAGAGTTTTCGTCACGTCCAGACAGATATAAGTCAATTCACTAACGCTGCAGCTTCCGTCCTGGCGAATACCGCCAAGTACCAGATTCTGGTAGCTCTTTCTGTTAGCTTTGCATTTTGTCCAGAAGGAAGCTACCAGATCCCACGCTTCCTTCTTCGTCAGCGTTCCCGCATCTATGTCCCTTTCATAATAGGGAGTCAGATAATAATCAAATCTTCCCAGCGATACAGAGGACGGGACGCTCTCTGAAAGTATCAACTCATGTCCAAACCAATACAGCTGGACAGCCTCAAAAAAATTTCTTGGTTTTTCCCGCGCTATCCATCCGCATGCCCCGGCTATCTTCTCAAGACGTTCCTTTTCTTTTTCATCGGATGTTTTTTTCGCCATTTTCTCTGCTTCTTTGCCGTATCGCTCTATGTACCTTATGCCGGCTTCCGTCACGATCCGAAAAGCCTCCAGTGTGTCTTTTTGTGCCGGATCTGTTACCGTCCTGAGTTTTTCCTGAATCCTGCAGAGAATCCCGCCAAAGCCCTGATCCAGCAATCCCTGGTACCCGGCGATAAAATGGCCGTTGTGCCAGTGTTTATACACCCAGTCTTGGACACAGGTTATAAATACGGAGAGGGTCCGATATTCTTCCGATTTTTCTCCCAGGCGGAGGGTTTCCTTTGCCTCTCGCAGTTCTCTGTCGTTATCCATCTTCAATGGGCCCGGGAGCAATGTGTCAAATTCCTCCTCGCCCCGAACAGGAACTGATGTATTATACGAATAATGAAAAGGAAAACCCGCCAGCGGATCCTGCGGATCTATCCGGATTGATTTTCTTTTTAATAATTCCTCAAATCCATACGCAAACTGTTTTTCTCTGCTTTCTTCCCCGTGTTTTTCCATCGCTTCCCGAAAAACCCGGTCATGCAGTGAGGATTCATCTTTGTAGGATTTGTCCCTTTTTACCCCCTCCTCTATAGCGCGCGCTTTTTTTTCACCTGTCAGATCGTCCATCGCAGCAGTCTCCTTTCTATCAGTTCAAACACCTGGACAACCAATACAAGCACCACCACCATAAAAATGAAGCCGCTCCATACATTACTGTACACGCCCATCAAAGAATACCTTCTGATAAAGTAGCCCATTCCGAGATCTGTTCCATACATTTCCGCAAACACCAGAACTATAAACGAGCTTCTCAGGGATGTGATCGCCCCGGATATAATAGAGGGCATTGCCGCGGGAAGAAGTACTTTCGTCATTTTCTTTAATCCTCGAAGCTCCAGAGTAGCCGCGTTATCCAAATATCTTTTGTCTATTGTCTGTATTCCGGTAATCGTGGCAAACAAAGTGGGCCAGATCGTGTTGTACACGATCATAAAAAAGGAGGCTGCCCGGAAACTGGGCGCAAGCTGAATCGCAATGGGAGACAGCAAAATAACCGGTATCACGCTGACCGCATACACGATAGGGTTAAAAGTAACTCTGATCCTTGTGTATAATCCCATTATAATGCCAGCCGCCAGCGCAATAAAAATGCCGACAAACAGCGACGGGAACAGCAAAGAAAAAGAGGCCAGCATATTCTGAAGCATAGTCGGCCAGAATTCAGCAAATGAAGCGCCTATCGACTCCAGGCTCACAAATACGAAAGGATCGAGGACTTCCTGGTCTGTCAGCACTTTATATGCTAATACAGCAGCAATAACGATCAGAACCGTAAGCCAGTAATTCCGAACAAAATGTTTCAGTTTATTCATAAAATCCTCCAGGCAGTATTATTGATCTACTTCTTCATAAACCTCCAGCTGTCTGTCATAAAACTCCGGAGATTCATCATAATATTCCTCGATGCACTCGTCCAACGCCTGCTTATAAAGATCCGTATTGATGTGACTGGTAATATCTATATCCTCCCATCCGTCCTGAAGAGAACCCAGTTCTCCCAAATAATTCCAAGCTCTTTCTATTGAGGATTTGTATGGATCCACACTCAGCTTGAGATGGTCGTTTGTCACATACGCTGCCGTATACTCCTCTGACACGCCGATATCCTCTGCAACAAGCTCTGCTGTCTCTTCTTTATTCTGTTCATACCAGTTTTGCGCCCTGATCCATGCCTTGAGCAGATCTTTGACAAGCTCCTGATTTTCATTCACCCACTCTGTATTTGCCTCGACGCGGCAGCAGGAATAGTCGGGCATAATATCACTGCAGAAAGCCACGATTTCCACTCCCGAATCGTTTTGAACCTGATAGGTAAAGCCCGTAGCCAGAATAGCATAATCCGCCTCTCCGCTCTTTACGGCCGCGATTCTCTCTGAATAGTCAGCCAGCTCTACCCATTCAATCTCGGTAGCCGGATCATAACCCATATCCAGAAGCGCTCCTGTTACCGCAAAATTATTGAGAAGTCCCGCCACTTTTTTGCCGATCATATCCTCCACACCGTTCCACTCCGTTCCGGCCCTCGCAATGATAGGCATGCATCCCGTGATCATGTATCCGCCAAAGATTGTCAGATCAGTACCTGAACCTATGTACTGAAGGGGAAGATTTGTCCCGTAGTTGGAGAGCACATCAATTTTCCCTCCCGCAAGACCGGTAAAAGCATCTTCGTAAGTTGAACAAGGCACATATTCTACCGTCACATTCTCATCCTCAAGATATCCCTGTTTTTCAGCTACAATGTTCAGCACATGTGATGTGCTCGGTTCAAATGCAAGTCTGACTGTTCTTCCGTCTGCCGAGCTTTCCTCTTCACTGCCACTGTCTGCCCCCTGTTCAGAAGAAGATGCGGACGATCCGCATCCGGCAAGAAGCGCCAGCACCATACCTCCCATCAGCAAAATTGCTGTCAATCGTTTTCTCATTCGATCAACTCCTTCCTCATTTTTGTATATGCTAAACAAGTATCCCTTGTCTCAGCCTCTTCTGTATTATTCCATACGGCGGCTTACATCCTGATTAATGTGCCTGATCAGTGTATTGCGCAGCTTCATGATGTCCGCGTCCTCATACATGGCGCTGCGGTCCGGCTTCCTGGAAGCCTCTGTGCTGCATTCATAGATGATATGACTGGGAGACTGTCCCAGCACACAGATCTTAGTGCCCAGTAAAAGCGCCTCGTCCACATCATGAGTGACAAAAAATATGGTTCTTCTCACGGAATCCTTTTTCCACAATCCCAGTACGAGTTCCTGCAGCTTTGCCCTTGTAACCGCATCCAAAGCGCCAAACGGCTCGTCCATCAGAAGGATTGGAGGATTTAAACTAAAAGACCTGGCAATTGCGCATCTTTGCTTCATTCCTCCTGAAAGCTCTTTGGGAAGTTTCTGATAGACATCTTCTTTCAGACCCACATCCCGTATAGCGCTTAATGCCATCCGCTTCAATTCAGCTTTCTTCTTATCTGGATATTTCTGTTTCAACGCAAGCAGGACATTTTCACCGGCAGTCATCCATGGAAACAGACCGTAATCCTGAAAGACCACTCCCCGTTCCAGCCCTGCCCGTTCGACAGTCTGATCGCCGATTTTTATTTCTCCTCCGGTAGGCTTTTCCAGTCCGGCAAGAAGCCTTAAAAAGGTGCTTTTCCCACACCCCGACTGACCAAGAATGCAGACAAATTCCCCTGCCCGCACTTTCATATTAATATTCTCCAAAATCAGCGCTCCGGCCCCATTGTATGAAAATGACAGATTGCTTATCTGAATATC
This sequence comes from uncultured Mordavella sp., assembly GCA_964652805.1. Lineage (GTDB taxonomy): Bacteria > Bacillota > Clostridia > Lachnospirales > Lachnospiraceae > Claveliimonas. The sequence goes on from CAZZBJ010000013.1 coordinate 25,278, forward strand.
CTTCATTTCACTAAACTCCTTTATTAAACACGCTAAACACGACGACATACTCACGCATTTTATTGTATAAATATCCTGTGGATTTCGTCAAATCGGAAATAATTATGATCAAGGTCGTTTATAGGATGTATCTATATGCATTTCTTTACAAGCGCAAAAAAGGAGAACAGCCCGTACAGCCATTCTCCTCTTTATTTCAAAACCGTTCCCTATTTTACAATCAGAGATTTTCCTGTCATCTCTTTTGGCTGCTCCATCCCCATCATCTCGATCAGCGTAGGAGCGATGTCCGCCAGGCAGCCGCCCTCTCTCAGTTTGCAGGAGGAATCTGCGTTGACAAGGATAAAAGGCACCTGATTGGTGGTGTGAGCTGTGAAGGGCTCTCCAGTCTCCTCATCGATGAGCTGCTCCGCGTTTCCGTGGTCCGCACAGATGAACATCTGGCCGTCCGCCTCTTTGATGGCATCCACAGCCTTACCCACACACTCGTCCACAGCCTCGATGGCCTTGATGGCAGCCGCCTCAACGCCTGTGTGGCCCACCATATCCGGGTTGGCAAAGTTGATGATGATGACGTCGTATTTACCGGACTTGATAGCCTCCACCAGCTTGTCGCACACCTCGTAGGCACTCATCTCCGGCTTCAGGTCATAGGTAGCCACCTTCGGGGATTTCACAAGGATGCGGTCCTCGCCCTCGTTGGGCTCCTCCACGCCGCCGTTAAAGAAGAAGGTCACGTGAGCGTACTTCTCTGTCTCTGCGATGCGGGCCTGCTTCAGATCGTTGGCAGCCAGGAACTCTCCAAAAGTATTGGTGATCTCCTCCTTCACAAAGGCAACCAGCTTGTTCTGAATCGTCACGTCGTAGTCGGTGAAGCACACGAATGTGGTCTTCATGCGCTCTCCTCTCTCAAAGCCTGTGAACTCGTCGTCACAGAAGGTCCTTGTGATCTCTCTTGCGCGGTCCGGGCGGAAATTGAAGAAGATGATGGAGTCGCCGTTCTTTACTGTGGCTGTGGGAGCTTTGTCCTTCACAATGACAGTGGGCAGAACGAACTCGTCTGTGGTCTCCTTGTCGTAGGATATCTGGATGCCCTCCGGTCCGGATACAGCCTGCTCACCCTCACCGTACACAAGAGCTCTGTATGCCTTCTCCACACGTTCCCAGCGGTTGTCCCTGTCCATGGCGTAGTAGCGTCCCATGACAGTGGCCACCTCTCCGACGCCGATCTCTTTCATCTTTGCCTCCAGCTCTTCCACGTAGCCCTTTCCGGACTCCGGCGGTGTGTCACGGCCGTCCAGGAAGCAGTGTACGTACACCTTCTCGATGCCCTGGCGCTTTGCCAGCTCCAGAAGTCCGTAGATGTGCGTGTTGTAGCTGTGCACGCCTCCGTCAGATACAAGGCCCATCAGGTGGAGTGCGGAATCATTTTTCTTCACATTCTCGCAGGCGCTGAGAAGTGCTTTGTTCTCAAAGAAGTCACCATCCTGGATGGCCTTTGTGATCTTTGTCAGATCCTGGTAAACGATGCGGCCGGCGCCCATGTTCAGGTGTCCCACCTCAGAGTTTCCCATCTGTCCCTCGGGAAGTCCGACAGCCATGCCGCTGGCATTTCCCTTCACAAAGGGGCACTCAGCCATCAGCTTGTCCATGACAGGAGTCTTTCCCTCTGCCACTGCGTTTCCTTCCACTTTATCTCTCAGGCCATAGCCGTCTAAAATCATAAGCACTGTTGGTCTTTTACTCATTTTCAATCTCTCTACTTTCCTCTTGTTTTTTGTTTATCGTTTCTGATCCTGACGCCGAATGCCCTCCATCCAGCGGTATGCCAGCTCCGTCCAGCACCGGCACTCCTCCTGAACTCCGCTGCCGTCAGGCCTTCTGGAGAGCTCGTCCGCCGCTCCCAGCCCGTGCATCCCCTCCTGGAAAATGTGGAGCTCTGTCCTCACCCCGAAGCGGTGAAGGGCCCCGGCCATCAGAAGGGAATTTTCCACCGGCACGGTGGCGTCCGCAAAGGTGTGCCACAAGAAACAGGGCGGCATATGCTCTGTCACTCTCTCCTCCAGGGAGAGGCTGTCCTTCTTCTCCTCATAGTCCGCCCCGAGAAGAGCCTGGAAACTCCCCTGGTGGGCCATCCCCGTCCTGGAGGAGATGACAGGGTAACAGAGAAGAAGGCCTGCAGGTCTTAAGAGTTCCGCCTTTACATAAAGCCGCTCCGCCAGGAAAGGCTCCTGCCACATAGCGCCCAGACAGCCGGCCAGGTGTCCTCCCGCCGAGCAGCCCTGGACAAAGATCTGCTTCTCGTCCACCTTCCAATTTTCCGCGTTTTCATGGATCAAAGACATGGTCCTTCCAAGCTCCAGAAGAGCGGCGGGAAACACGGCCGGAGCCGTGGAGTACCGCAGGATCGCCACATGATATCCCTTTCCCAGGAAATACATGGCAATGGGCTCTCCCTCCCGGAAACTGGTCCTCTCATATCCCCCGCCCGGGCAGAGGATCACAAGGGGTCTTTTCTGTATGAAGAGCCTGTCTCCCGGCGTATCCAGGATGTAGAACACCGCATGGGCGTCCGGAAGGGAGCCATCCTCCTTCAGTTTTACAGTTTCCAGTATCATATCCAGCCTCCTTCGCTCTTCCGAAAGCCGCCCAAGGGCGGTTTCTTTTGCATGTATAGAACCAAAATCCCGCAGGGTCTGGTATTTCAAGTACCCTGCGGGTCAACCTCATGTTTTATTTGTAGTTCACGATCTTGCCAAAGTCAGCCTTCAGGGAAGCGCCGCCCACAAGTCCGCCGTCGATGTCGGCCTGTGCAAACAGCTCGGCCGCATTGCCTGCATTGACAGATCCGCCGTACTGGATACGGATGGCCTCTGCTGTGGCCTTGTCGTAGATCTCAGCGATGCATGCGCGGATGCCTGCGCACACCTCCTCAGCCTGCTCTGTTGTGGCTGTCTTGCCTGTTCCGATCGCCCAGATGGGCTCGTAAGCGATGACTGCTGTCTTAGCCTGGTCAGCTGTCACGTTCTGGAAGCCAACCTTTACCTGCTGGCGGATGAAGTCCATGGTCACGCCCTGCTCTCTCTGCTCCAGAGTCTCTCCGCAGCACATGATCGGTGTGATGCCGTGCTCAAATGCCTTCCGCACCTTCTTGTTTACATCTTCGTTTGTCTCGCCGAAATAGTCTCTTCTCTCGGAATGTCCGAGGACAACGTACTTCACGCCTGCGTCTGTGAGCATGGCCGGGGAAATCTCGCCTGTGTAGGCTCCGCTCTCCTCATAGTACATGTTCTCAGCGCCAACCTGGATGTTTGTTCCCTTACACGCCTCTACAACCGGAATAATGTCGATGGCCGGCACACAGAACACAACGTCCGCATCCTCTGTGGCTACCAGGGGCTTCAGCTCCTCTACCAGAGCAACAGCCTCGCTGGGAGTCTTGTTCATTTTCCAGTTACCTGCAATAATTTTTCTTCTTGCCATTGTTCTTTTCACTCTTTTCTTTATTTCTTTTAAATTGATAACGGGTGGGATGTTCACCTTACCAGGCTCACACCGCGCCCCTACGGGGCTTGGCTCGCCAAGTGCGGTGAACTAAGTGCGCACTAGAATTCGCCCGGCGTCCTTCGGACTTGGGCTCATTAAGGGTGGGATGTTCACCTTACTAGGCTCGAACTGCGCCCCTACGGGGCTTGTCCTCGCTAAGTGCGGTGAACTAAGTTCGCACTAGAATTCGCCCGGCGTCCTTCGGACTTGGGCTCATTAAGTGCTTACTTATCGTTAGCAGCGGCTACGCCCGGGAGATCTTTGCCCTCCAGGAACTCGAGGGAAGCGCCGCCGCCTGTGGAGATGTGTGTCATCTTGTCGCCGTAGCCGAGCTGGTTTACAGCTGCCGCGGAATCGCCGCCGCCGATGATGGTCACTGCGTCTGTCTCAGCAAGCGCCTTTGCCACTGCCTCTGTGCCGTGGGCAAAGTTGGGCATCTCAAAGCATCCCATAGGTCCGTTCCAGACAACTGTCTTTGCGTCCTTCACAGCATCGGCAAAGAGCTTCTCTGTCTCTATTCCAATGTCCATGCCTTCCCATCCGTCCGGAATCTCCCCTATGGGAACAACCTTGATGTTGGCATCGTTGGAGAACTCATCTCCGATCCTGTTGTCTACGGGAAGAAGCAGCTTCACGCCCTTCTCCCGGGCCTTCTTCAGCATGTTGGAAGCATAGTCAAGATAATCGTCCTCGCAGAGGGATGTACCGATCTTTCCCCCCTGGGATTTCGCGAATGTATAGGCCATACCACCGCCGATGATCAGTGTGTCCACTTTATCAAGCAGGTTCTCGATCACAGAGATCTTGCTGGAAACCTTTGCGCCGCCGAGGATGGCTACGAAGGGTCTTGTCGGGTTGTCGACTGCGTTGCCGAGGAAATCAATCTCTTTCTGCATCAGATATCCCACAACTGCTGTGTCCACATATTTTGTCACGCCCACGTTGGAGCAGTGTGCTCTGTGAGCTGTTCCGAAGGCGTCGTTTACAAATACATCACAAAGGGAAGCCAGATCCTTGGAGAAGGCGTCCTCGTTCTTTGTCTCCTCAGCTCTGTAGCGTGTGTTCTCAAGGAGGATTACATCCCCGTCCTTCATAGCCTCTGCAGCTGCCTTTGCGTTGAGTCCCACTACCTCAGGGTCTGCCGCGAACTTCACTTCCTGTCCGAGAAGCTCCGTAAGTCTCTTTGCAACCGGCGCTAAAGAGAGCTCCGGAACCGGCTGTCCCTTGGGCTTTCCAAGGTGGGAGCAGAGGATCACCTTTCCTCCGTCCGCGATCAGCTTCTTAATGGTGGGCAGAGCTGCCACAAGGCGGTTCTCGTCTGTGATCTTTCCGTCAATGAGAGGTACGTTGAAGTCACATCTCACAAGGACTTTTTTTCCTTTTACATTGATATCGTCTACTGATTTTTTGTTAAGCATGTTACTGCCTCCTTATAAACCTTATAAATGATCGAGCGTATCTTCGCAGAGCAGGAGCGTCCCTGCAGGAAGCTCCATAAAAAGGGTCCGGTCCAATGAAGACCGGACCCTTTCGTGAGTCTGAATTATGCTAATTCTGCGAAGTATTTGATTGTTCTTACCATCTGGCTTGTGTATGAGTTCTCATTGTCATACCAGGAAACAACCTGAACCTCTGTTGTTCCGTTGTCAAGCGGCAGGACCATTGTCTGTGTTGCATCAAACAGAGAGCCATATCTCATACCAATGATATCGCTGGATACGATCTCGTCTGTGTTGTATCCGAAGGACTCTGTAGCGGCAGCTTTCATTGCAGCGTTGATCTGATCAACTGTCACATCGCCCTCTACAACTGCTGTCAGGATTGTTGTGGATCCTGTCGGAGTAGGAATGCGCTGTGCAGCGCCGATCAGCTTGCCGTTCAGCTCAGGGATAACAAGGCCGATAGCCTTTGCAGCGCCTGTGCTGTTCGGAACGATGTTGCATGCAGCGGCACGTGATCTTCTCAGATCGCCTTTTCTCTGCGGTCCGTCAAGTGTCATCTGATCGCCTGTGTAAGCGTGGATCGTGCACATGATACCGGATTTGATCGGTGCAAAATCGTTCAGAGCCTTTGCCATAGGTGCAAGGCAGTTTGTTGTACAGGAAGCAGCGGAGATAACGGTATCCTCTGCCTTCAGTGTCTCATGGTTAACATTATATACGATCGTCGGCAGATCGTTTCCTGCTGGTGCGGAAATAACAACCTTTCTAGCGCCTGCTTTGATGTGAGCAGAAGCTTTCTCTTTGGATGTATAGAAGCCTGTACACTCCAGAACAACGTCTACGCCGATCTCCCCCCAGGGAAGTTCCTCTGCGTTAGCCTTTGCATAGATTTTGATTTCTTTTCCATCCACGATGATGGAATCCTCTGTAGCCTCTACCTTATCAGCCAGAGCGTATTTGCCCTGAGAAGAATCATATTTTAACAGGTGCGCTAACATTTTCGGGCTTGTCAGGTCGTTGATCGCAACTACCTCATATCCCTCCGCTCCAAACATCTGCCTGAAAGCAAGACGTCCGATGCGTCCAAATCCGTTGATTGCTACTTTTACTGCCATGATTACATTCCTCCTAAAGTCTATTTACTGTTTCACAGCTCTTGTCGTCCTTCAACTTTGTTAAAGAACTCTCAACCATTACCAATTGTACTAAATCTCATACAAAAATTCAAGAGCATTTTCCAATTTTACGTAAGGAGTTTGAAAACAGGCTTTCTCCCTATAAATTCAGTGTAATACCGAAAACCGCAGGACTTTAAAATATCATCCGCCTTTTCAAAATCCCAGGCGATGTGCTCCGGCCTGTGCCCGTCGGCTCCCACGGTAATGATCTCGCCCCCCAGCTCCCGGTAGCGGCGCAGGATATCCGGGTGAGGATGGGCGAAGGGGAGGCCGTACTTGAGCCCCGCCATGTTCAGCTCAATGCCCTTTCCCCTCTCGATGACCGCCCGCAGGATGGCGTCGATCTCGTCAGCGTACCTCTGATAGGAGTAATCCGCCGCACCGTTCTTCCCGTAGCGCACCACGTAGTCGATATGGCCTATCACGTCAAAGTCCGGCGTGTTTTTTATGTCCTCCAGCATTTCCCGGAATGCGCTCCTGTACACCTCCTCGTCGGTCCGATCCTCGAACACGGTCCCCAGGGCCGGGTCGTCCCCGTCCACCACATGGAGGGAACCGATGACAAAATCGAAGGGGTATTTCCTTGTAAACTCCGCAAAAAACCCGCCCAGCCGAGGCTGCATACCCAGCTCCACGCCGATGCGGATGTCCATCCTGTCCCTGTACTCCTCCTGGAGCAGGCGCAGGGTCCGGAAATAATCGTCTGCGTCAAAAATGCTCTCGTCCCCCCATCCCATGTAGTCCTTGTCATAGTGATCGGTAAAACAGATGACCTCCAGCCCCTTGGCGATGGCTCCCTCGATCATCTCCCTTGGCTCTGACTGGGAGTCGTGGGAAAAGGATGTGTGCATGTGTACGTCTGCCCTCATTATCTTACCCTTCTTTCCTTCTTTTTTCCGCTCTTGCTGCCTGTGATGGTTCCTCCGCCAAGGATATACTCCCCGTCGTAGAGGACCACCGCCTGTCCCGGCGTGATGGCCCGCACAGGCTCGTCAAAGGTGCACAGGATCTGGTCCTCTCCCGTCCTCTCCGCCTGGCACCAGGCCCCTCTGTGGTTGTACCGGATCTTGGCGAAAAGCCGCCTGGGCTCCGGCAGGTCGGGAACAGACATAAAGTGGATGTGGTCCGCCACCACGTACCTGGACATAGACTCCTCGTCCGTGCCCACCACCACTTCGTTGGTGTCGGGGCGAATCTCCAGCACAAAGACCGGGCGGCCAAGGGCCAGCCCCAGTCCCTTCCTCTGCCCTACTGTATAGTGTATGATACCCTTATGCCTGCCTACCACTGTTCCGTCAGAGAGGACAAAGTTCCCCGTCGGGAACTTGTGACAGACGGTCCTTTCGATAAAGGAGGCATAGTCCCCGTCAGGCACAAAGCAGATGTCCTGGCTGTCCGGCTTGGACGCCACGGGAAGCTGCAGGTCCAGGGCCATCCGGC
>CAZZBJ010000014.1:0-32686 GCA_964652805.1 uncultured Mordavella sp.
TGATCTTCAGGTTGTTCAGTCCCTCGACAGCCTTTGCGATGGGGATGAACTCGTGGAGCATGTCTGCGCAGTCCTCGGCGTCGCCTACCGGACATTCCGGAATGTAGGCATTGATATTGCGCAGCTTCAGATTGTAGCTTGCGTTGAGCATACCGCAGTATGCGTCTCCTCTTCCGTCCAGAAGGTCATTTCCTGACTCCTCCGCAGCGGCGATGAACATCTTCGGTCCGTCAAAATGTTTTGCGAGCAATGTCTCGGAAATCTCCGGTCCGAAGTTTCCAAGGTATACGCACAGAGCATTGCAGCCTGCCTTCTTGATATCCTCAAGAGCCTGCACCATGTGGATCTCACTCTCCACGATACAGACGGGACATTCATAGATTCCCTCTGAACCGTACTTCTCTGTGTAGGCCTTCATCAGGTTCTGTCTTCTTGTCACAGACAGACTCTCCGGGAAACAGTCGCGGCTTACAGCCACAACTCCGATCTTTATTTCTGGTATGTTGTTCATAGTGTTTCATTCCTCCTTTAAATTTTATCAAACATTCTACAGTGTGATATTCTCGCCTTTTAATCCGTTGAACGCACCCTCGATCTTTGCGTCCCCGTGGGCGATAAGCCACTTGTTCTTTGCGGTGATGAGCCTGTCCTCCCCGTCTTTTCCCACCGGAAAGGTGAGGTTCGTGTTGGTATCCCTCGGCAGCACGACCACCATGCGGAAGCCCTCCTTGTCCCCCACTGTGCAGGGAGCGTAGTGAAGCGTTGTGGCATACACCTCTATGGCTGTCCCGGCAGGAACAAGAAATGCTTCCACCTTGGATGTGTCGTAGGTGTGATCCGGCTCCACATCCTGCTGCTTTCCGATGAGCAAAATGGCGTCCGTCACTGCCACATTGATCTCTGACGAGCGGTGATACTCCAATGCGTTGAGCTTTTTATTGTTTCCATTGCAGTATCCGATCTCAATCGGCAGACCGCCAAACCCACGGTTTTTCAGCTCCTCCGCCACCGGAAGGGCCTCCAGCTCCTCCACGGAGGGCACATAGATGACGTCGTCAGCGGGCAGGGGCGTGTGCTCCATCTCCTTTAACAGGCGGCTGAAATCATAGCCTTCCAGCACCTTGCCGTATGCCCTGAAGGACGCATCCGTCACGTTCTGGATCTGCATGTCCATCTCCTCCTTCTTTTATTCACTAAGGTCAGTATAGCAACATTTTTTATTGAATACTACCAATTTTTTGTGCTCTTTATGGCGGATTCTTGTCTTTTATTCTAATTGGAAACATAGGCAACTACATTCCGCATTTTTTCATCAATATCTATTAGGTTCTTTCAGGAGACTTCTCCCGTAGACTCCCAGTTGATGGTATTTCAAAAAACGAGGCTGATTTGGCGTGATCATCACCAAACGACAGTCCGGGCATACTTGTAAAAAGTCTCGGATCAGCCCTGGAAGTACTGTCTGGGAAGGAATTGTACGGTCCAGTTTCAATTCACATTATTCGACAACGGCGCAGGCCGTTTGCATGAAAAGATAAAGATATTGGACAGATACCTGTTTTCGGGCAGGGGATGGTTCTGCTTCCGCCGTATGCGGACCCGCCGCCGATGAAACAGGAGCCGATGGCGTCCATCTCGCAGCTGTCGCCTGCTGGCGGGTTGGCTGAGTTCAGACGGTTCCCCATCAATCTCCTTTTCGGAATCTGCTCGGCAGCATCCCATATTTCTCCTTAAACGCCCTGGCAAAAGCCCTGCTGTTGGGGAAGCCGCACTGCACAGCGATCTCCCCTATGGACAGCTCTGTGCGCTCCAGCTGCTCCAGGCCGTGCTCCAGGCGGATGCCGTCCAGATAGGACTTGTAATTTGTCTGGGCGTATTTGCGGAACATCCTGGAGAGATAGGTGGGCGAGTACCCGAAGGTCTTTGCCAGCGTCTCCAGGGAGAGCTCCCTGTTGTAGTTTTTCTTCATGTAGTCCGTGATGGCTGACAAACGGCTCAGCTTTTTCCCCAGGCGCACCACTTCCGGGCTCACCTCTGTCTGCCTGTACTTTGTTACAAGTATGTAGATCAGCATATAGAACTGGCTCTGGACCTTCAGCTCATATCCGCACTCCCTGGCCGTGTAGACCCGGTACATGTCCCCGATGAGCCTCATCACCTCATCGTCCTGGAGCCGGGAGCTGCGGGAGAAATAAATAAACCGCTCGTCAGTGTGGTATTTTTCAAACGTAGAGAGCGGTATCTGCAGCACGATCGTCTGGTTTGCCCTTGGTGAAAATACAGAGTGTACCTCGTTGGAATTAACCAGCATAAACTCACCGGGCCTTAAGGGATATTCCTCCTCATTGATGAAGAACGTCAGCTCCCCCTCAAAGAGGGCGAATATCTCTATGGACCGATGCCAGTGCTTCTGCCTTATGTAGTTTCCGTCCTTCCCCTCAAACACAAAGAGCTTAAAGGGGATGTCCTCGTTGGGTCTTATGATCTCGTGGGAATATTCCATAAAAGCACCTCCGACGGTTTCTGGGTAGTCAGTCTACTCTCCTCCCAGGCGCCCTGCCACAAACCAGCCGGCCACAAATACCACAATTCCCGTGGCAAGTGTGAGAACCGAGAACGTGCTCCAGTCGATCTTGATGAGGATCGCCAGGGGAGACGCCACGATCAGGCCGATGATGGCGTAGTACGCCTGGATCTCTGCCCGGGTAAAAATAAATTCTATGATCTTGGCGATCAGGAAAATCCCCAGCAGCACGCCGATGCCAAAGGGAATCAGTATGCCGCACTGCACCAGAAGCTCCGGCACGTCAAAGGCAAACAGGGCGTCCATAAACTGATTGATAGTCCGAAGGATTGTGTCGTAATAGCCCAGCAACATCAGCATCATGGAGCCGCTCACCCCCGGAATGACCATCGTGGCCGCGGCGATAATCCCCACCAGCAGCAGCTTAATCTCGTTGATCAGGGTAAAGCTCACATCCGCCGCCTTTCCCCCTGTCTCCCCCATGACAGCCATCAGGATGACAATGGCAAAGAACACGAGAAGCGGAATCATCCTGTTGACGGTCGGCCTGTGGCCCTTCACCTTCTGGAAGATAAAGGGAAGGCTGCCGGCAATGAGTCCGCAGAAGGCAAAATTCGTCGGGATCGGATACACCTCCAGAAGGAACTCAAACACCCTGGACAGGATCACAATAGCAAGCGCCGCCCCTATCAGGATGGGAAGGATCAGCTTCATGCTCTTTCCAAATTCACTCTTCAGATGGGTGATGGCGTGGATCAGCCTGTCGTAAAGTCCCATGGCGACCATCATGGTTCCGCCGCTGACTCCCGGTATGATATTGGCCACTCCGACCACAACTCCCTGTAATATAAGTCTTAACATGTTTTATTCTCCTTTTGAAAGATATTGTTCCAGGAAGGCAAAGAGCTTTTCCATCTCCTCGTCTGTCCCCACTGTGATACGCATGTACTGGCGAATTCTCTCACTGTCCCACCAGCGCACGTAGATGCCCGCTTTTTTCATCGCCTCGAAGAGCTCCTTCGCATCACAGTCCGGGTGGGTGGCAAAGAGGAAGTTGGCGCTGGACTTTGTACAGGAAAATCCCAGGCGGGAAAGCCTCTCCGTGGCTCTCTCCCGCGTGGCCCTGATCCGCTCCACCGTCTCCTCCAAATACGCCCGGTCCTTCACCGACTCCGCGCCGCACACGAGGGAGGCCCGGTTCAGAGTGTAGGAGTTGAAGGAGTACTTCACATCGTTCAGATACCGGATCTGCTTCGGGCTTGCGATGGCATACCCGATGCGCATACCCGCCATGGAGCGGGACTTGGAGAAGGTCTGGGTCACGATGAGATTATCATACCGGTCCACCAGCTCTACCGCCGACGGCCCCGCATAGTCGATGTAGGCCTCGTCCACAATGACAATCACGTCCCGGTTGTGGCGCAGGATATCCTCCACAAACTCCAGGTTCTCGTAGAGAGCCGTGGGCGCATTGGGATTGGGGAAGATGACGCCCCCGTTCTCCCCGTAGTAGTCCTGCCGGATGATCCGGAACTGCTCATCCACCCTCTTGCACTCATAGGGAATCCGGTATAGCCGGGCCCACACCTTATAGAAGGAGTAGGTGATGTCCGGGAAAAAAATCGGTTTATCGGAGTTGAAAAAGGTAAGAAAACAAAGGGACAGGACATCGTCGGAGCCCACTCCCACAAACACCTGATCCCTTCCCACCTTGTAGAAATCTGCGATGGCGTCCACCAGCACGCTGCAGGCCGGATCCGGGTACAGGCGGAAATCCGCCGTGTCAAGCTCCCGCAGAGCCTGCTCTACCCCCGGCGCCGGGGGATAGGGATTTTCATTTGTATTCAGCTTGACCACCCTCTGCCGGGGCTGCTCACCCGGCACGTAGGGTTCCACCTTCCGTATATTTTTCTCAAATGCTTCCATCTGTCGTCCATCCCTCTCTAGAAATACTCCTTAGCCAGCTCCCTGAATCCGGGAAGCGAATTCACAATGGTCTCGTGGGACACACAGTAGGCCAGCCGCACATAGCCCGGGCAGGCAAAGGAGCTTCCCGGAACCATAAGGATGTGGTACTTCTTGGCCGCCGCGCAGAATTCCTTCTCGTCCTCCACCGGAGATTTCACAAAGAGATAGAAGGCTCCCTCCGGCTTGATGCACTCAAAGCCGCACTCCTTCAGACCGCTGTAGAGAGTCTCCCGGTTTCTGTCGTAGAAGGAGATGTCTGTCTCCTCGTCGATACACTTTGCCGCCACCTTCTGCTGCAGGGTTGGGGCGTTTACAAAGCCCAGGATGCGGGTGGCCACATTGGCCGCGGAGAGCACGGTCTCGCTGTCCGTCACCTGGTCCGGGATAACCAGGTAGCCGATCCGCTCTCCCGGCAGGGACAGGGACTTGCTGTAGGAATAGCCGACAATGGTGTTGTCATAGTATTTCGTCAGATAGGGAACCTCCACTCCGTCGTACACCAGCTCACGGTAGGGCTCGTCGGAGATAAGGTAGATGTCTGTACCGAATTCCCTCTGCTTGGCCTCCATGATGGCCGCCAGCCTTTTGATGGTGTCCTCGGAGTACACGACGCCGGTCGGGTTATTGGGGGTGTTGACAATGACCGCCTTTGTCTTCGGGGTGATCTTTGTCTCGAACTCGTCCAGCTTGGGCTGGAAGGTGGCTGTGTCGGGAGATATCTCCACAAGAACGCCGTCATAGTTGTTCGTGTAGGAGCGGTACTCTCCAAAGTAGGGTGCAAAGGTGATGACCTCGTCCCCCGGGTTCAGCAGTGTCTTCAGGATCACGTTGAGCCCCCCTGCCGCCCCCACAGTCATAATGATGTTTTTGCCCTCAAAAGAGGTCCCGAAACGCCGGTTCAGAGACTGGGCCACCGTCTCTCTCACGTCCGCGTAGCCGCTGTTGCTGTTGGTGTAGCCGTGGAGCACCACCGGGTCCTCCTCGTCCAGAAGCTCGATAATGGCCTTCTTCACAGAGGCCGGAGCCGGAACATTGGGATTGCCCAGACTGAAATCATATACATCCTCTGCGCCGAACTGCTCCACCATCCTTGTGCCCTCCTCGAACATGGCACGGATTGCCGAGCTGTTTTCCACCATTCTCTTCATCTTATCTGCAATCATTTCTTTTTCCTCCTATCCTGCACTTGGCCCTGCCTGCGCGTCCTTCCCGGCTGCGCCTACAGGCCCTGATTTTTTTCTGTCACAACGCCTTTTTTCACCATGAACACAGGTCTGTAGGAGCGCTTTGCCTTGCGCAGGCCCTCGGCCCCTGTGTCCTCCTCCCGGTTCACATACTTGTAGTCCATGCACTCATGCTCCACAAACTGCTGGTTGATCATGGTGTAGGCTCCCTGCACGTCCGGGAAAGCCTTCTCGATATGCACCACAAAGGTGTCGGAACAGACCGGCTCTCCTATGGTGAAGGCCACGATCTGTCCGTCCACCCTGAGGATGCCTCCCGTCAGTTCCAGCTCCCTGAAGAGCCGCAGGGAGTTCAGTGTGACGCACATCTCAGAGTTCTTCTCCGGGTCGTTGTTACAGCCGTTTTGGTTTCTCCACTTCAGCGCCATCTGGAAGCATTCCTCCACATTGTCGCCTGACATGGTCTCATAGCTCCACCGCCCCTCGTAGAGAGACTTGAACTTGTTGATATGGTTCCGCTTGCCGTGAAGCTTCTTGCCCGCCAGGGTGCAGAGCTTCTCCGACTCGTACACATAGTCGGCCAGATCCTCATTGTACTTAATCTGGAACCTTCCCGGATACCAGGCTTCGATCTGCTCAAAATGGTCCGGGGTCACATTGTATAACCGGAAGGGCACGCCCCGCTCCTGGCTGTACTGGTACAGCGTGTCCAGCGCCTTCTTCACATTCTCCGACTCTCCCGCCGGGTAGGCGAAGGCAAAGCGATTCTCATTCTCGCTCTTAAAGACGAGCGTATCCTCAATGACGGCAAAGGTCACATTGTAGAACCTTGCCCAGAGAAATACATTCACAAAGGTCCGCTCACAGCTGCGGCTGGTGTGATGCTTAAAATAGTGAGAGATCACTTCCTTGTCCTCCAGCCCGGGCCTTTTAAAATCAAATTCCAACATACAATATCCGTCCTTATTCTCCTCAAAATCTGTCTACTCTTCGTTCATATTTGCCAGCTTGGCCGCCTGGTCCGCCGCAATCAGGCTGTCGATGATCTCGTCCAGGTCTCCGTTCATGACACTGTCCAGCTTGTGGAGAGTGAGCTTGATCCGGTGGTCTGTCATGCGGCCCTGGGGGAAGTTGTAGGTCCGGATCTTCTCGGACCGGTCCCCTGTGCCGATCTGGCTTCTGCGGGCCTCCGCCTGGGATGCCTGCTGCTTCTCCAGCTCCAGGTCATAGAGCTTGGATCTCAGGAGCCGGAAGGCTTTCTCCTTGTTCTGGAGCTGGGACTTCTCTGTCTGGCTGTAGATCACGATGCCTGTGGGGTAGTGGGTCAGACGCACGGCCGAGTCCGTGGTATTGACACACTGTCCGCCGTTTCCGGAGGCGCGCATGACGTCGATGCGGATATCCTTCTCGTCGATGACCACGTCCACTTCCTCCGCCTCGGGCATGATGGCCACTGTGATGGTGGATGTATGGATGCGCCCGCCGCTCTCTGTCTCCGGCACCCTCTGTACACGGTGCACGCCGCTCTCATACTTCAGCCGGGAGTAAGCCCCCTGTCCGGTGATCATAAAGACTACCTCCTTAAAGCCGCCGATGCCGTTCTCATTGACGGAGATCAGCTCTGTCTTCCACCTGCGGCTCTCCGCATAGTGGACGTACATGCGGTAAACCTCGGCCGCAAAAAGGGCCGCCTCGTCTCCGCCCGCGCCGGCGCGGATCTCCACGATGACATTCTTGTCATCGTTAGGGTCCTTGGGAAGAAGGAGGATCTTCAGCTTCTGCTCCAGTTCCTCCACCCTGGCCTTGGACTCATTTAACTCCTCCTTGGCCAGCTCCTTCATCTCCTCGTCTGTCTCTTCCTCCAGCATCACCAGACTGTCCTCGATGGCCTGGTTGTTTGCCTTGTACTCTTTATATGCATCCACAACGGGAGCCAAGTCATTCTGCTCCTTCATCAGCTTCCGGAAGCGGTCCTGGTTGTCCGCCACGCCCGGCTCTGACAGCTCGTTCATGATTTCCTCATAACGTATGAGCAGATCGTCCAATTTATCAAACATGTTCTCTCCTCCTGCTATTCATTGCACTTTATTTATTGTACATGCCCATGACAACACGGTCAAGCCCGGCCAAGTCCTTTTTCCCCTGGACGCAGGTAAATCCGGCCTCCGCAAGTATCTGGGACGCGTCCTCTCTCTGGTCATGTCCGATCTCCAGAAGGACCCATCCGCCCCGCTTCAGATACCGGCCCGCCTCATCGGCGATCCTGCGATAGAAGTAAAGGCCGTCCTCGTGGCCGTCCAGGGCGATGTAGGGATCGTGAAGCCGCACTTCCTCCTGCAGTCCCTCTATGATGCCGCGTCTGATGTAGGGCGGGTTGGACACGATCATGTCGTAGGAGCCTTCTATCCTCTCAAAAAGGTCGCTGTGCATCAGGCGTACCTGCGCTCCCAGAGCCCGGCAGTTTTCCCGGGCCGTCTTAAGGGCCTTCTCTGAAATGTCGGCCGCATCAAAGCGGCTGTCCGGGGACACCTTTCCCTGCTTTCTTCCTATTAGATAGAGGCTGGCCGCAATGCACCCGGAGCCGGTGCACAGATCCAGCACCTCCATCCCCTGCTCCAGCTTTTCAAGTGCGCACTCAACCAGCGTCTCTGTGTCCTGTCTGGGTATCAGCACGTGCTCGTTGACCCGAAAAGGGTATCCCATGAATTCCTGCACCCCGGTGATGTGCTGGAAAGGGATCCGGGCGGCCCGCTTCTCCACCGCCTCACGGTAGGCCCGCACTTTCTCCTCCGGCAGGACCTGGAAGGGATCCAGCATGTAATCCTGGGCCGTGATGCCGGCGGCATACTCCAGGAGAAGTCTGGCGTCCAGATGCGCCTCCTCGATCCCGCACTGGTCCAGCCTCTCCGCCGCCTCCCTCACAAGGGCTCTAAGCTGCCCCGTCTGTGCCAAAGTTTTCTCTCTCATACTTCCTCCAGTCAAAGACAGCCTCCACCGCCTGGATGGCCACCTCGATCATACTGTCATCCGGCTCCTTTGTAGTCAGTCTCTGTATGCCAAGTCCCGGCATACTGAGCAGATCGATAACCGGATTGTCCGAATTTCCCGCGGCCTTGAGCACCTCGTAGGAAATCCCCGCGATGACCGGCAGAAGGGCGATGCGCACGACCACTCGCATAACCGGGGACTCCACCTGGACGAGGAGCAGCAGGATGATGCTGATCAGCAGGACAAAGAAAAGAAAGCTGGTGCCGCATCTCTTGTGCTGCCTGGAGCTGCTCCGCACATTCTCCACCGTCAGGGGAAGGCCGTGCTCAATGCAGTTGATGCACTTGTGCTCTGCCCCGTGGTACATGAAGGTGCGCCGGATATCCTCTGTCCTGGAGATGAGGAGGATGTAGAGGATAAAGATGCCGATGCGCACAAAACCCTCAATCACGGTCCGCACGTAGTAGAAGGGGATAAGGGGCTCCAAAAGCCCTGACAGGAAGTAAGGCAGCACCATGAAGATGCCCACCGCCAGCACAACGGAAAAAGCCATCACGCCGCGCATCAGCCATTTCTCCTGCCGCTTTCGCTTCTCTTCCTCCTCCTTCGTCAGCTCCTTTTTCTCTTCCTCCTCGTCCTCAAAAAAGCTGGCCGAGTAGGTGAGGGTCTTCATCCCCAGCACAAGGGAGTCTATAAAATTGAAGATCCCCCGTACAAAGGGAACCCTGGCCAAAGCGCCCACTCTGCCGGCGATCCCCGTGTAGCGGTCCCGGCTCACCTCGATCTGGCCGTCCGGCTTTCTCACCGCCACAGCGTACTCCTCCCTGTGCTTCATCATGATCCCTTCCAGGACTGCCTGGCCGCCTATATTCGAAGATTTCATAGATGTCCTCCTTAATTTCTGCTATGAATGTATGAAAACTATGAAAAGGGTTGAGATCGTAAAATCTCAACCCTTTCACTGTCATCTTATTTGTCCAGGCCGTATTTCTTGTTGAACTTATCTACACGTCCGCGAGCCTGAGCGGCTTTCTGCTGTCCTGTGTAGAACGGATGGCACTTGGAGCAGATTTCTACGTGGATATCTTCTTTTGTAGAACCAGTCACAAATGTGTTTCCACAGTTGCATGTTACCGTTGCCTGATAGTAAGCCGGATGTATTCCTTCTTTCATTGCCTTTCACCTCTTCTTTATTCTTTTACGCCAGAGCGCAATAATCTTATTCTTTTTCTAAACAGCTCTGTGATTATATCACAAAACTTTACTCTTGTCTAGATTATTTTTGTCTTTTTCACGAGCTGCACGAGCTCCCTGTTGGACCGGGTGCGGGTGAACATGTTGAGGATGTTGTCCACAGCCTCCTCCGCCCTCATGCCGTTGAGAGCCCGGCGCATGGATGTGACAGCCTCCTGCTCTTCCCTGGAGAGGAGCAGATCCTCCCGCCTCGTGCCTGACTGAGGAATGTCGATGGCCGGGAACATGCGCCTCTCAGACAGCTTTCTGTCCAGCACAAGCTCCATGTTTCCTGTTCCCTTGAACTCCTCGTAGATCACGTCATCCATCTTGCTTCCCGTATCTACAAGAGCCGTGGCCAGGATGGTCAGGCTGCCGCCCTCCCGGATGTTCCTGGCAGCGCCGAAGAACCGTTTGGGCATGTGCAGGGCTGCCGGATCCAGACCTCCGGAGAGGGTACGCCCTGAGGGCGGGACGATGAGATTGTAGGCCCTGGCCAGCCTGGTGATGCTGTCCAGGAGGATCATCACGTCCTTGCCGTGCTCCACAAGCCTCTTGGCCCGCTCGATCACCATCTCAGACACTCTCTTGTGATGGTCCGGCAGCTCGTCAAAGGTAGAGTAGATGACCTCCACGTTTTTTCCCTCGATGGTCTCCTTGATGTCCGTCACCTCCTCGGGGCGCTCATCGATGAGGAGGATGAGGAGATGAATCTCCGGGTTGTTCCTCTTGACGGAGAGGGCCACCTCTTTGAGGAGGGTGGTCTTTCCTGCCTTCGGCGGAGACACGATCATACCCCTCTGCCCTTTTCCGATGGGGGAGAGCAGATCCATGATGCGCATGGCCGTGTTGCTCCTGCCGCTCTCGAGGGACAGCCTCTCGTTGGGGAAGATGGGGATCAGATCCTCAAAGTTGGGCCTTCTGGCCGCCACGGCAGGGTGGATGTTGTTGATCTTGGACAGGTACAGAAGAGCGCTGAACTTCTCCTGCTGTGTCTTGATCCTCGTGTTTCCCTCCAGGATGTCTCCTGTCTTCAGGTTAAATCTGCGGATCTGTGAGGGGGACACGTACACGTCGTTGTCCCCGGGCAGATAGTTCTCACACCGGATGAAGCCGTACCCGTCGGGCATGACCTCCAGGATGCCGCGGGCTGTAATGCCGCTGTCCAGACGGTCTATGTCGTGGATCTCCCGGTCTCCTGTATTGGCGGACAGCTCTTTTACATTGTCCTCCGTCAGCTTCACCTGATTCATGTCAGAATGGTTTGTGTTCATATTTTTCGTGTTTTTGCGGTGTCCCTCCTGGCGGTGCTGGTCAGACCTTTCATGCCTGTCCCCCCGGGAGGCACTCCTGCTCTCCGCATTTTGTTCTTTCTGTTTATCCTTTTCATCCTCCTCAAGCATACGCTCGATAAGCTCCGCCTTCTTCAGGCCGGAGATACCTTTCAATCCTCTCGCTTTCGCAAGATCCTTCAGCGTGGCAAGGGAAAGAGACTCATATTTTTCTCGCATATAAACTAATCCTTTCTTTTCTTTCACTGTTTGCTTATCTTTGTGTTTTCGGGATTATTAGTCTGACATGACCGAACTGAAATATGGATCTATTATACAATACCTTTTCTGATTTTTAAACCCCTAATTTCAGGAAATGATTTTTATTGCGCCGGAAATGAATGAATGTTATGATAATAAGCAGTATAAAAAGACGAAAAGAAGAAGGTGGAGATCATATGACACTACAGGAAAAAGCCCTTGAAATGCACAGAGAATGGAACGGAAAGCTGGAGACGACGGCTAAGGCCCGCGTGAACTCCCGGGAGGATCTGTCCATCGCCTATACCCCCGGCGTGGCGGAACCCTGCAAGGTGATCGCAGGAGATAAGGAGGCGGCCTACACCTACACCATGAAAGCCAACACGGTGGCCGTGGTGTCTGACGGAAGCGCGGTCCTGGGCCTTGGAAATATCGGCGCTCTGGCG
This sequence comes from uncultured Mordavella sp., assembly GCA_964652805.1. Lineage (GTDB taxonomy): Bacteria > Bacillota > Clostridia > Lachnospirales > Lachnospiraceae > Claveliimonas. The sequence goes on from CAZZBJ010000014.1 coordinate 11,876, forward strand.
GCCATGCCCGTCATGGAGGGGAAGGCGGTCCTCTTCAAGGAGTTCGGCAGCGTCAACGCGGTGCCCATCTGCCTGGACACCCAGGACACGGAGGAGATCATCAAAACGGTAGTTCATATCGCCCCCGCCTTCGGCGGCATCAACCTGGAGGACATCAGCGCCCCCCGCTGTTTTGAAATCGAGTCCCGCCTAAAGGAGCTCCTGGACATCCCGGTGTTCCATGATGACCAGCACGGCACAGCCATCGTGGTGCTGGCGGGCATCATCAACGCCATGAAGGTGACGGGCAAGAAGAAGGAGGACGTGCAGGTGGTAGTAAACGGCGCCGGAAGCGCCGGCGTGGCCATCACCAAACTGCTCCTCACCTACGGCTTCCCCCATGTAACCATGTGCGATATTAACGGCATCATCGGGGAGCACTCCGAAAATCTCAACTGGATGCAAAAAGAGATGGCAAAAGTCACCAACCTGGAGAAGAAGACCGGCACGCTGGCAGACGCTCTCAAGGGAGCCGACATCTTTGTGGGTGTGTCCGCGCCCGGCATCGTGACAAAGGAGATGGTGGCGTCCATGAACAGGGACTCCATCCTCTTCGCCATGGCAAACCCGGTTCCGGAGATTATGCCTGATCTGGCCAGGGAAGCCGGCGCGCGGGTCGTGGGGACAGGCCGCTCTGACTTCCCCAACCAGGTCAACAACGTAGTCGCCTTCCCGGGCATCTTCAAGGGAGCCCTGGAGGGGCGCGCCACCCAGATCACGGAGGAAATGAAGCTGGCCGCCGCCCACGCCATCGCAGGCCTGGTACCGGAGGAGGAGCTGAGCGAGGACAACATCCTTCCGGAGGCCTTTGACCCCTGCGTGGCGGACGTGGTGAGCAGGGCTGTACAGGAACTGATCTAATGGGAAATCTGACGGAAACCCTGGCGAAAAAGCCCGTATACTGGAGCGGCAGGCCCTACCACAGCCTGGACCATCACATCCGGCAGACCTTCGGGAAGAAGCTCTACAAGATCTCCCTGGACGCGGGACTTACCTGCCCCAACCGGGATGGCACCCTGGGGGAGAGGGGCTGCATCTTCTGCAGCAGGGGCGGCTCCGGAGATTTCGCTTCGGACCGGCGCCTGTCCATCACGGAGCAGATCCAGACCGGGAAGCGGCAGTCCGCCGAAAAATTCAAGGGCAGCGGCTACATCGCCTACTTTCAGGCCTACACCAACACCTACGGGCCTGTCCCCCGGCTGCGCCGCCTCTTCCTGGAGGCGGCCTTCCACCCGGACATCCAGGCCCTCTCCATTGCCACCAGGCCTGACTGTCTGGGAGCGGAGGTACTGGAGCTCCTTAAGGAGGTAAATCAGATCAAGCCGGTGTGGGTGGAGCTGGGCCTGCAGACCATCCACGAAAAGACAGCCGCCTTCATCCGCAGAGGGTATGGGATTCCCGTGTTTGAGCGGGCTGTCCGCAGCCTGCGGGCCATAGGGCTGGATGTCATTATTCACATAATCCTTTTTCTCCCGGGGGAGACAGATGAAGATATGTACCAGACCATCCGGTGTCTGAACCGGATGGACATCCAGGGCATAAAACTACAGCTTCTGCATGTTTTAAAAGGGACGGATCTGGCTGACTGTTATGAGGCGCACCCCTTTTTCCTCCCCCGCATGGAGGACTATTTCCAGGTGCTGGGAAGCTGCCTTGGCATGCTGCGCCCTGACATCGTCATCCACAGGCTCACAGGAGACGGGCCAAAGGAGCTTCTTGTCGCGCCCCTGTGGACCGGGAACAAGCGGTACGTGCTGAACCAGTTCCACGCCTATCTGAAACGCCGGAATATCTGGCAGGGAAGGAGTTATATACATGTATGAACCATTTACACTATACAAACTGATCATACTGTACATGCTGGACAAAGTGGATTTTCCACTGACAAACGCCCAGATCTCCGGGTTTATCCTGGATAAGGGCTACACCACCTACTTCAAACTCCAGCAGACTCTTTCCGAGCTGACTGAGTCCGGATTTATCCGAAAGGAGGCCACCCACAGCAGGACCTTTTACCACCTGACGGAGGAGGGGGAGGAGACCATCCATTTTTTCCGCAGCAAGCTCTCCGACGCCATCCGGAAGGACATCGACGAATTTCTGAAGGAAAAGCACTATGAACTGAAAAACGAGGTGTCTGTGAAATCCGACTATTTCCCCGGCTCCGGTATGGAGTTTACGGTTCGCTGCCAGGTCATCGAGAACAACCAGCCTCTCATCGATCTGACACTGACCGTCCCTTCGGAGACGGAGGCTAAGACCATCTCCAACAACTGGAGCAAAAAAAATCAGGAGATCTATGCATTCATTATGCAAACTCTCCTGTAAAGCATCTGATTTATTCTGCGAAGCTGTTCTTGCGGAAGCGTTTATTTCAGCTCCTGTGTGTGATACAGGCGGGCGTACTGCCCGTCTTTTTTTATGAGCTCCTCGTGGGTGCCGCTCTCCTGGATCCTTCCATCGTCGATCAGGATGATCCGGTCCGCATCCCGCACGGTAGCCAGCCTGTGGGCGACGATGAGGGTTGTCCTGCCGGCCCTCAGCTCATCAAAGCTCTTCTGTATATAGCTCTCTGTCACCGTATCCAGGGCCGAGGTAGCCTCGTCCAGGATGAGAATCTTCGGGTCCTTCAGAAAAATGCGGGCAATGGCAATCCTCTGCTTCTGCCCGCCGGAGAGCATGGTCCCCCGCTCTCCGATGTAGGTGTCAAAGCCCTTAGGCATCTCCATGATGTCCTCATAGATCTCCGCCTTCTTCGCCGCCCGGACCACCTCCTCGTAGAAGGCATCAGGCTTCCCGTAGCGAATGTTCTCGTACACCGTGTCCGCGAACATGAACACATCCTGCTGCACCATGCCGATATTGTCCCGCAGGGATTTCTTATTCACATCCCGGATGTCCGTCCCGTCAATCTCAATGGAGCCGCCCGTCACGTCGTAAAACCGGGGGATGAGCTGGCAGAGGGTGGTCTTCCCGCCACCGGAGTGTCCCACCACGGCCACAGTCTGTCCCGGCTCGATGTGGAGATCCACGTCTGTCAGCACCTCTCCGTTTCCGTTGTAGGAGAAGCTGACGTGATCCATATCGATCCACCCTTCTTTCACGGTCAGAGCCAAAGCCCCATCCTTTTCCTTCACCGTCGGCTCTATGGCCATCAGCTCCCGAAAACGCCGAAGCCCCGCCGTGCCGTTGGTGAAGATCTCCGCAAAGTTGGAGAGCTTCCGGACTGGAGTGATAAAGGTGCTAATGTAGAGATTGAAGGTGATCAGGTCCACATAGTTCATCCGCCCCTGCATGATCAGCCATCCGCCGAAGGTGATCACCGCCACGGGCATGATGCACATGAAAAACTCCAGGGACGCGCTAAACCTTCCCATGGCCTTGTAGTAACCGCTCTTGGAGGACTTGAACATGGCATTGGACTGATCGAACCGAATCTGGTCCACCTCCTCGTTGGCAAAGGCCTTGGAGGTGCGGATGCCGGAGATGCAGGACTCAATGTCTGCGTTGATGGAGGCCATCTTCTGCTTCACCTGCAGGGAAGCGTCCGACATACTCCTCTTGCAGAGCATGACCACCACAAGGAAAACCGGGATGATCACCGCCACCACAAGAGCCAGCCGCCACTCGATGGAGGACATGATTCCCAGGGCTCCCGCAATGGTGAGGATCGAAATCAGCAGGTCCTCCGGCCCGTGGTGGGCCAGCTCCGTAATCTCAAAGAGGTCTCCCGTCAGCCGGTTCATCAGCTTTCCCGTCCGGTTGGCGTCGTAAAATTCAAAATCCAGATCCTGGAGGTGCCGAAACAGATCCCTCCGGATGTCTGCTTCCACCCGGACGCCGAAGGTGTGCCCCCAGTAGGTCATGATGTAGTTGCAGCCGGACCGCAGCACATAGCTGACCGCCACAATGGCCATGACCGTGAAGAAGGCGCCGTACAGCTTATCCGGCAGCATCTCGTACATGGCGTACCTGGACACCAGGGGAAAGGCGAGATCCACCGCCGCCACCAGAACGGCGCAGAACATGTCTAAAAGGAAGATGCCTATGTGAGGCTTAAAATAGGAAAACAGTGTCCGGAACATCTCTACCTCCCCTCAAAAAGAGGTGTGGAGAAATATCTCTCCGCCGTGTCCGCCAGGATCGTCACCACCGTTTTTCCCTTTCCAAGCTTTCTCGCCATGCGCTTTGCCACGGCCACGTTGGTGCCGCTGGAGATGCCGCACACGAGCCCTTCTCTTGCGGCCAGCTCTCTGGCCGTCTCCAGAGCCTCCTCGTCGGTCACGATCTCGATGTGACTGTATATCTTCTGATTCAGGATGGCCGGGATGATGCCGTCGCCGATGCCCATCTGGATGTGGGTGCCCACCTCTCCCCCTGAGAGAACGGCTGCGCGTTCCGGTTCCGCCGCCCAGATCTCCACCTCCGGGTTGGCCTCCTTCAGGACCTCACCCACGCCTGTGATGGTGCCCCCGGTGCCGATGCCGGAGCAGAACCCATCGATGGGGATCCCGGCCTGCTCCAGGATCTCCCGGCCTGTCTTCTCCTTCTGCACCTGGCTGTTGGCCTCATTTTCAAACTGCTGGGGCACATACACGTCCGGATCTTCCGCCGCCATCTGCAAGGCAGTCTCCAGGCACTGCTCAATACATTGGCCGATATTTCCCGCATCGTGGATCAGCCGCACCTCCGCCCCGTAGTGCCTGACCAGCTTTCTCCTCTCCTCGCTCACCGAGTCGGGCATGATGATAACAGTCTTATAGCCCTTGACCGCGCCGATGAGGGCAAGGCCAATGCCCTGGTTGCCGCTTGTTGGTTCCACGATGGTAGTCTTTCCGGGCCGGATCAGCCTCTTTTTTTCCGCTGCCTCTATCATGCTAAGGGCGGTCCTCGTCTTGATGGAGCCGCCAGCGTTCATGGCCTCGAACTTCACAAGGATCCGGGCGTCCTCAGGCCCGGTCATATGGTTCAGCCGGATCAGAGGCGTGTTCCCGGTTGCTTCAAGTATATTCTTATAAATCATTCCTTTATCTCCTCCGTATATGGTAATTCCTACAGCATATGACGCCGATCCCTATTTCGTCTCCCTATTCTTCGGCCGGGCGATATGGAACGGGATATTGACTCCCAGGGGGTTCACGATCACCCCTTTTGCCTCAGGCGGCAGGAGATCCGGGATCCTGGCATACTCAATGACTGCTGTTTTGTATTTGTTCCCCCTGTTGAACTTGCTCAGCTCAACAGGATCGGTGAAAATGGGCAAGAACACAGAGCCGTCCTTCTGCTTCATGACAAGGAAACCCTTGTCCGGCTCCGCCGGCATAAGATACGTTCCTCTCCGCAAATCCGCCAACAGCTCCTCCCACATCTCTTTGAGCTCCTCTGTCATCTGCTGCTTCGGGTCCTTTCTTATCTGCTGCATAAAATAGAGGGCGGTAAGATGAAACTGAGGGTTTTCCACCCATTTCCTCCCGTCAGGAAGGTTGTCCATATCCGGCCGCTTTACCAGCTCTCCCAGCTGCAGATGGATCTCATCCTTCAGCCCCTTGTTCACCGCCATAGCGTTGACTCCCATGGTAAACAGGTTCGAGTAGAAGGATAAAAGATGCCTGTTCTCCAGCTTTACAATGTTGACCGGGTTCTTCTGCACAAGAAGGAGCTTTCTGCCCTTCTCGGCCACCTCCTCTGTCTTGTAGAGAAGAACCTCGTCGTCAAAGGTCTTTGGGTCGCAGAAGACAAAGGGCTTCTTTGTATACATGGATATGATGGCAAAGAGCTCCTTTGCATTTCGCAGATAGGCCAGCATCTTCTGCCGGTTCGGACTGTTTTTTGTATTGTTTTCTTTTTTCATAGGGATATTCCTTTCTGCTGTTTCGGTACGTGATCTGCTATTTATCATACATTATATAGAAAGGAAATTCAACCGGACCAGGGTCTTCCGGCCGGCTCTTGGGATATCCTCCGGAAGATCAGGAAGGCAGGACTCCCTACTGAAAGCCGATGAGTCTTCTGGCCACCATATAGGCCAGAGAGGATATCTTCCTTCCGGATTTTCCCGGCAGATTCATAGTCTGTCCCAGTATGCCGTAGCGGATCTTCACGTAGGTTTTAGCGTCCTTCTTCCGCAAATAAAGCCACAAGTCTTTTTTCTTATCCAGGTTCTCCTTCTCCTTGGAGCGGATGCACAGGATAGAGGAGACGGTCATCATGATGGCAAGATAGTTGATCATGTACTTTTTCAGCTTCCTGTTGGTGATCTCCTTCATCTGATACATGTCGATCATCTTCTTTGTGACGAAGATCTGCTGATCCAGCCGCTTGATCATAACCTTCTCATTGACCGACTGATCCTCTCTCCCGATGTAATAGCGGTAGAAATCCTCATCCATATAGTAAAGCTTTCTCACATGGGGCAGCGGATAATACACATAGATGTTATCCACATAGAAGGTGTGCTTCGGCAACTTCAGCTGGCACAAAAGCAGCAACTCTGTCCGGTAGATCACCGAGTGCATGAGAATGTACTGGTCCAGGTGAAAATGTCCTATATCCGACCAGTGAAAGATCTCATCCTGGGGCAGCACGTTCCGGTAGTGGATGCACTTCTTGTTCTCCACTCCGATTTTCTCGTACACGTAGTTGGTGATGAGCATATCCACTTCCTCGCCCTCATCCTCGAAATTCCTGAGTATCTGAAGGATGTGGTGAAGAGACTCCTCCTTCACCCAGTCGTCGCTGTCCACAACCTTAAAATATTTTCCTGTTGCGTTGGAAAGTCCGCAGTTTACCGCGTCTCCGTGTCCTCCGTTTTCTTTATCGATCACTTTTACGATATTCGGATATTTCTTTGCGTACTCATGTCCTATCTTTGATGTGTCATCGCCGGATCCGTCATTTACAATAATGATCTCCACCTCCTCCCCTCCCGGAAGGATGCTCTCGATCGCATGGGCCATATAATCCCGGGAATTATAGCACGGGATCGCAAACGAAATGTACTTCATAATTTTCTTCCTCCTAACTTTTATAGTATATAGTATTCCTTCGATTTTTCCAACTTAAACTTTGCAAAATCTTCATCACACAATTGTAAAAAGGAAGGTTTTCCGGTATAGTTATGAGTAGAAGGCTGACGAACCCAAACCCTGCCGGGAGTATCCCCGGCCGCTGAACAAAAAAAGACTTGGAGGAGAGAACATGAAAAAAAATATCATTGTGGGACAATCCGGAGGTCCCACGGCAGTCATCAATGGAAGCCTCTACGGCGTCGTGTCTGAGGGAGTCAAAATGACAGACCACATCGACACGGTATACGGAATGATTAACGGAATAGAGGGATTTCTCCAGGGCCACTACATGGACCTGGGAGCCCTGGACAGGAGCAACGAGCTGGAGCTTGTGCGCACCACGCCGGGCGCTTATCTTGGCTCCTGCCGCTACAAGCTGCCGGAGGACCTGCACGACCCGGTGTACCCAGAGCTGTTCCGCCGCTTTGAAGAGCTGGATATCGGCTACTTCTTCTATATAGGAGGAAACGACTCCATGGACACGGTGAGCAAGCTGTCCCGGTATGCGGGATTTATGAACAGCACCATCCGCTTCATCGGCGTTCCCAAGACCATTGACAATGACCTGGTGGAGACAGACCACACGCCGGGATACGGAAGCGCCGCCAAGTACGTGGCCACCACCGTACGGGAGATCGCCATCGACGCTTCCGTGTACGACAACAAGCAGTCTGTCACTATTGTGGAAATCATGGGCCGCCACGCCGGATGGCTCACCGCCGCCAGCATGCTGGCCAGGAAGTTCAAAGGGGACAATCCGGTGCTCATCTACCTGCCGGAGGTAGCCTTTGACCAGGGCGCCTTCATCGAGAAGGTGCGCACCTCCCTGGAGAGCACACCCAACCTGGTGGTCTGCATCTCCGAGGGCATCAACGACGGAAAGGGCACCTTTATCTGTGAGTACGCCAGCGAGGTGGGCACAGACACCTTCGGTCACAAGATGCTCACCGGCTCCGGAAAATATCTGGAGAACCTGGTAAAGGAGCGTCTTGGCGTCAAGGTCCGCTCTGTGGAGCTGAATGTCTGCCAGAGATGCTCCTGCTCACACCTGTCCCGGGTGGACCTGGACGAGTCTGTCAATGCGGGTGTCTATGCCGTACAGGCCGCCCTTGCAGGGGAGAGCGGGAAAATGATCACTTTCGTAAGAAACAAAAGTGTGCCCTATGAGCTCTCCTACGGCACCGCAGACGTGAACATCATCTGCAACAAGGAGAAATGCGTACCGCCGGAGTGGATCACAAACGACGGCTCCGACATCAGCGATGTCTTTATCGACTATGTCCGCCCCCTGACCCAGGGACACGTGGAGCTTCCCACAAAAAACGGCATCCCCCTTTTCGCCTACCGCAAGGTGTAGGAAAGGGTGCGGACCGGGCAGCTCCGGTCCGAGACTGCCTCTGTCTCCATCAGCTTTTCAGGAGATTTTTTCAAAAAAATATCTCCCGCAGAATTCCATGCTTTTTGGCATGGACTCTTCTGCGGGAGATGTCTTTCCCCTCGAATTTATGTATTTTATCGTGCAGAAAACGATGGTATTTATCTATGTTCCCACCGTCATGGCAGACATAATAGCGCTCATCTTCAAAGACTTCGTACTTTATGCGGGAAGGAAGACTCCTAATTACAGACTTTTCTTCTCCCCTCCTTTAAGAGCCTTCTTCACAGAAGCCATGATATCCAAGATTCCAAGTCCATAATGATCCAATAGTTTTTCTCCGTTTCCGGATCTGCCGAATGTATCTTTTGTTCCAATCCGATATAGTGGCACCGGGCAAAATTCACTCACACATTCCGCTACCGCCGCTCCCAGTCCACCTATAATATTGTGCTCTTCCACCGTTACGATCGCTCTGGTCTCTTCTGCGGCTTTTACGATCGTCCCAACATCCAGAGGCTTGATCGTATGCATATCAATAACACGTGCGCAGATCCCCTCTGCTGCTAAAGCGTCCGCCGCTTTCAGAGCTCTTTCAACCATCGTTCCAGTTGCGATGATCGAAACGTCTGTCCCTTCTCTCAAACAATTCGCCTTCCCAATACAAAACTCATATCCATCCACATTTGTAACCGTTTCGCCTGCAAGGCGCGCAAGTCTTAGATAAACCGGATGCTCGTATTGTATGATAGCCCTTACCGCATGCCTTGTTTCGTTTGCGTCGGCCGGACATATCACTGTCATGTTTGGGATTACCCGCATAAGAGCAAGATCTTCCAGACACTGATGCGTTGCTCCATCCTCTCCCACGCCAAGTCCCGCATGGGTACCAACCACTGTTACTTTCAGATCAGGATAGGCTATACTGTTGCGAATCTGCTCAAACGCTCTGCCGGCGGTAAACATGGCAAAAGAGTTCACAAAAGGCTTATACCCAAGTGTGGCCATTCCCGCCGCGGCACCAACCATATTAGCCTCGGCAATTCCCATATTAAAAAACCGTTCCGGATACTTTCTTCCAAACACGCAAGACATGGTGCATGTGGATACATCCGCATCAAAGACTACAATATCGGGAGAACTGCCGACTGTCGCTAATTCCTCTCCATACGCATATCTTGTCGCAACTTTTTCACTCATATTTCTGTCTCCAGTCTTCTTAATTCTTCCTCTAGTTCCTCAAATGCTTCTTGAAACTGTTCTTCATTCGGTACTTTTCCATGCCATGCTGATTTTCCTTCCATGAAGGAAACACCTTTCCCTTTCACGGTATCAGCAATGATCATGGATGGACAGCCTCTGTTTTCTTTCGCACGCTCTATAGCATTTGCTACAGCAAGAACATCGTGGCCGTCTATCCTCTGTACATAGAAACCAAAGCTTTCAAATTTATTTACCAGATTGCCTGTATCCATAATTTCTTTTACAGTTCCATCCAGCTGTACTTTATTGGAATCCAGAATGGCGATCAGATGATCCAGTTTATAATTGGAGGCTGACATGCATGCTTCCCATATCTGACCCTCTTCAATCTCGCCGTCTCCAAGTATCGCGTAACAAAAAAAATCTTTTTTTGCCAGTTTCCCGCCTAACGCCATGCCTAATGCTGCAGAAAAACCCTGTCCAAGGGATCCCGTAGACATGTCTACTCCCGGCACATGATTCATCTCTGCATGACCGGACAGTTCCCCATCAATTTTTCGGAATTCCCTCAGTCTGTCAAGAGGGAAAAATCCACGAAGTGCAAGTGTCGGATACAATGCGACAGTAGCGTGGCCTTTTGACAAGACCAGACGGTCTCTGTCTTCCCATTGCGGATACTCCGGATCAATATTCATTTCTTCAAAATAGAGGACTGCCATAATCTCAGAAAGAGAAAACGCCCCGCCGATATGTCCGGAATGAGCATTTTGTACCATCTTTAGTCCAGTGACGCGTATCTCCATCGCTTTCCTTTGAAGGAAATCAGTTCTTTCAGGTGTCATATCTTCTCCCTTTCCTATCTTCTACCGTTATTATTTTTCAAACATGTACATTGGCAATTTCGCGGCGCCTCCGGAAGTGAACACGCATGCTCACGCAAATTTTACATTTCCCCCTCTTTTTCTATATATTTTCCAAGATTGATATATTTTCGGTACTCTTTCATGTATTTGTTATGCATTTCTTCCCTCGGGAAAAAGTCAGGCTGATATGAAGCGCACAAATCTTTTTGAGCATCTTGGATAGACGGATAGACTCCTGCTCCTACGGCCGCAAAAATACATGCTCCTCTGGCACAGCTCTGTGTCTCCGAAGACACCATGATCGGAATCCCCAACACATCTGCCATCATCTGCATGATATATTTTGACTTTGACGCCACGCCTCCTACACATACAACTCTGCTGATCTGAATTCCAGCTTCTACCAAGGAATCATAAATTTGTTTACTTCCAAAAATCGTGGCTTTCGCAAGCGCCTGATAAATATCCGGCGCTGTCGTTCCAAGAGATATTCCGACCATCGCTCCTTTTACGGTTTCATTCAGATAAGGATATCTCCGTCCGTTAAGCCAGTCAAGGGCGGTCACTTCGCTGCTTTCATCTTCAGTGACATACTTTTCCAGAGAACGGATCAGAATCTTATCCAGATAATTCCTCAGTCGTTTTCTCTCCTTTTTAGGAATAATCTCTTCCGGAATATCCATTGTTTCCAATGGCCACATGATAATTCTCTTGTACCAGTCATAAGTATCTCCAAAAGCGCTCTGCCCGGATTCACAGCCCCAGTATCCCGGAATGATGGAATCCTCAGCCATCCCACAAAAATTATTTAAATTTTTTCCTTCGGCGTCTGTTCTTGAAACAATCAACATATCTACTGTAGATGTGCCGACCACTTTCACAAGAGTATGTTCAGAGATCCCAACACCGACCGCGCCAGCATGCGCATCAAAAGTCCCCACCGCAATAGATACCGTTTCCGGAAGCTGAAGCTTCTGTGCCCATTCAGGACACAGCGAACCAATCTTCTCTCCCGCGACCTTCGGCTTTTGGGAATACCTATCGTGGATAATGCCCAGATACGGATCGATCTTTTCCAGGCATGATCGGTCCGGCAGGCCGTGAAATTCGCTGTTCCAAAGTGCCTTATGCCCTGCCGCGCAAGCGCAGTGGACTATTTCATTGGGGGCGGTTTTTCCCGCCAGTATCCCAGCGATCCAGTCGCAGTGCTCTACCCACGTATAGGCATGTTCCTTAACCCTCTGATTCGTCCTGCTTGTGTGAAGAATCTTCGCCCAAAACCATTCCGCAGAATAAGTTCCCTGGTATTTTGTGTAATTTTGTTCTTCCGAAGAAAGAAGTTTGTTTATCTCTTTTGCCTCTTCGACAGCTGTGTGATCTTTCCATAAATGAAACATTGCATCCGGCTCTTCAGCAAACTCCGGCAGTAGTGAAAGTGGCGTTCCTTCTATATCAACCGGGCAAACAGTAGACCCGGTTGTATCAATTGCGATCCCTGCCACCAGACAGCGTTGGTCATCCGTTAGTTCTGACAGCACTTTTTTTAAAATGTCTTCCAGTACTTCAAGGTAATCCTTCGGATGCTGCCGATATTTAAACCTGTCACTGTCACAATACTTTCTTTGTTTCCATCGTGGATAAGACTTAGATGCCTCTGCAATCGTTCTCGCAGAGATCAGATCAACAATAATCGCCCTTGCGCTATCCGACCCAAAATCAACTCCGATTACATAACGTTTGTCTTTCATATTCTTTCCCAGCCTTATTCATATTTTGAAAACAGCCCTTTTGTATCAAGTTGCCATATATCCGCCTTGATCTTTTCTCCATAGGTTTGTATTGTACATGTTTCCGTAATTGGGGGCAGCATAGCTGTAAAGCACTCGCTGTCATTGATAAAAATTTCCATCATACTTTTATCAAGATAAATATGCAGAACACACTCTTCATCCGCTTCTATTGGAATCAACTCATTTTCCACCTCAACTGTATCCGGTTTGATCCGGATCTTCGTTTCTTCAATCTGGAATTGTCCCTGTTCTTCCGCCCCGCATGTCACAATAATCTCCGCGCATGCTTTTTTCAGAGTGATGTTTTCATCTTTACCTGTGAGAGTCCAATGTTCTGTCCGAAGAGTCTGAACCTCTTCGGGAACTTTCTGCATGAGTTTCCCGTTCTCGTTAAGTGAAATTTCACGGGGAAGCGAATTGATCCCGTTCCATCCAGACGTATTTTGAAATCCCTCTACCGCTCCCCACAGGAGCTTTCTCTTCTTCCCGTCTTCTATAACATTTGTTGCGTAAAAATGGCTGCTCCGGTCTGCAAATCCATTATTTTCCCACGTGAAACTGCATGTTTCCGCATCCAGATCTCCCACGAAATATTCTACAAGTCCGAAAAGCGATACAAAAATTACCCACTTATCTCCAAGCTGCACTATATTCGGACACTCACAGCCTCTCATGTCCGGATCCGGATATTCGAAAAGCACTCCTTTATATTTCCATCTTGTAAAGGATCGGTTTTCCGGCTCATACAGAAATACTCCTGCTCTCCCACCGTCTTTTACATCTTCCTTCCCTCCCAGGATGAGATACGTTTTTTCGCCCTGCCGAAATACAAATGGATCCCTCCACTCCCATATCTTCTTTCCCCCATGGACTTCTTCTGTTATGATGGGATTTATATCTTCGGGCTGCTTCCATGTGAGCAGATCATCGTCTCCAAACGCAATAAACTGCAGCGCGGAATCTGTAGGATTTCTATCTTCGTATCCTATACTTGTATAGATAGCTACCGGCACGCCTTCATCATTGATGGCCGTACATCCAAACCAGATGTAATATTCTCCGTTTTCTGTATTGGGATACAGTGCTACCGGAAGATGCTCCCAGTGAACAAGATCCTTGCTTCGCGCGTGTCCCCATACTGTAATGCCGCCTGTCCAGTCCGGTTCTGAGGGTTTCCAGATAGACGACCCTGTTTTGTACACCATTCCCGCACGATATTTGTCTGTATCCGGATTCAGGCTATACATCATATGGTAATATCCTTTGTGGTAAATTACTCCGTTCGGATCATCCATCCACTGAGAAGGACCGTGAAAATGATATTCTGGTCTTGTTTTGTCCTGATCCGCTTTATCTGCCATTTTAAATATCTTTTCTGTACATTCTTTAATCTTTGTCTGAAAATCCATATAATCTTGTAAGATGTTTATAGAAACTTAAACATCTCGTTTCCTTTCTTTTAATCTGGCATCGTGATTCCATACATTCAGCTGCTGTGGTCTTTTGACCTTGTCCTGCCGCAGCCCTTTTTATCCTTTCAGGCCGGTGATTGCGATGCCTTCCACGAAAAAGTCCTGTAAAAACAGATAAAGGAGCAGAACTGGCAGAAGGCTTAAGATAACTGCTGCCATAAGCAATCCCCAGTTAGTTGAATAGTTCCCCACTATATTGTATAGTCCCAGCGTCAGCGTCATCTTCTCATTACTGCTCAAGAAAATGAGGGGTCGGATAAAGTCATTCCATGTCTGCATAAATGTAAAAATTGTCAGTGTAGTCATGGCGGGTTTTGAAAGCGGAACATACAATCTTAAAAAGATACCCATCGGGGAACAGCCATCGATAGCAGCCGCCTCGCCCAAAGATCTTGGTATTGCCATATAACTTTGTCTCATCAAAAAGATGCCGATCGGTGACACAACACATGGAAGGATCAAAGACCAAAGGCTATTGAGAAGCCCCAGCTGCCTCATAAGAACAAACATAGGCACAAGCATTACATGAAGAGGGATCATAACAGCAAACAAGAATATCTTAAAAAGTTTATCCCGTCCTCTAAACCTTAAATATGTAAAGCCGAACCCCGCAAGAGAGGAAGTGATCAAAGAACCTGCAAGAACCACGGTCGTCACCAATACAGTGTTTTTTAACATTCCAAGAAAATCGATCTTGACAAAAACATCCACATAGTTCTGCCAGTAAAATGTATCTCCCAAAAACGACGGAGGATACTTGAATACATCAGCAATTTCCTTAAACGATGTCGATAGCATCCAGACAAATGGAATCAATACGATAGCCGCGCCAACTGATAATACAATAATCGATATTATTTTAATTAATAATTTTTTGTTTTTCCTTCCCATTTGCTTCTCTCCATGTAAAATCTACTCCACGCTGTAATCACTGTTATCCATATATTTAAACTGTATTGCTGTCAAAATAAATATTAAGATTGCCAGGATCCATCCGAGCGCGCAGGCATATCCCATGTTGTAATAGTCAAACGCATTTTCGTAAATGTACTGAACGAGAACAGAGGATGATCTCGCCGGGCCTCCGCCCGTGATGATCATAACCTGATCAAATACCTGCATGGAATTAATTACGCATGTAATACTCGCATACAATGTAGTAGGTTTGATCAATGGTACCGTTATGAGACGTATCCGTTTCAGTCCCGTGCATCCGTCTATTTCAGCCGCCTCATAATACGATGACGGAATGCCCTGGAGGCCCGCAAGAAAGATGACCATATTATATCCAAGTCCTTTCCAGCAACTTACAATAATGATCGTCCACAGGGAAAAACGTGTATCTGTCAGCCAATTAATTGACGGCCCTCCAAACAGGTTTATAATATAGTTAACAATCCCGAAATCTGTATTAAAAAGCCACTGCCATACAATTGAGATCGACACCATAGAGGCAATCGCCGGGAGAAAATACGCGCCTCTGAAGAAACGCATCCCTCTGATCTTCTGGTTCAGCGCAATTGCCAGGAAAAAGGCCATCACAAGCTGTATAGGCACTGCGATCGCGGTAAATACGATCGTGTTGATAAAAGTTTTGATCCCGATACTATCACCGAAAAAATCAAAGTAATTTTGAAGACCCACGAAGGTCATATCATCAAACAGCCCCCAGTCATGAAAGCTGATATACAAGGATCGAAAAAGGGGATACGCTGTAAATACAAGTAAGCCTACTACTGCGGGTCCAATGAACAATATTGCCCACACAGCATCTTTGTTTATCTTCTTTGTTTTCATAAAAAAGCCTCTCTATCCAACTGCGACACCGATGTCGACTTATTGCCGTGCATCGTTGCCGCAGTCCCAATCCTTTTTACACGTTGTAAATTTCTGACTCTATGACAGGTGATATCCGCGTCAACAGACAACTTCTTCTTTACTCGCTCAAAGCAGCATTGATCCGGTCTTCAATGTTGGTCAGCGTAGTCTCCACATCCTGGTCCGTATAGTAAAACGCCTGAAGTTCTTCGTCAACCGCGTCATTGATCGTATTCACATTTGACAGTTTGTCTGTTGGTTTGTCTTTTGCGGTTCTGAAGATCTCCAGAAGATCTTCCCAGCCATCCGGATAAATGTCCTGATCAAACCAGAGATCCAGATTTTCTTCTTCATACAGAGACTCTCTATTGGGCATCCACAGTCCTGTCTGATAGATCGGGATGCCAAAATCTGTAGAACTCATATATTCTGCCAGAAGCAACGCTTCTTCCGGATATTCTGTATCGATATTGATCGCTTTCATATCTGCGGATACAATGAACGCATCGCTATCATCTTTTCCAAATGTCGGGAACAATCCCACGCCGTAATTGATATCAGATGCCGCAATCTCCTGCAGCGCATAGGAACCAATAGCGATAGACGCAACCTGACCCGTCAGGAACATGGCTGTCGGGGAATTTCCTGTGTCGGATCCTGCGGCATTCGGATCTGGTGCCACCCCATACTCGGCCCGGAGCGCTTTAATATTATTAAGCACTTCCTGAGATTCTGTACTGTTCACATTCTCCGCCGCTGTCATGTCATCGTTGTACCAGGAAGTACCGTTAAGTTCGAGCATGTACTGCAGAACATACAGTGAATATTGTTCCTCCCAGTTACTTGTACCATACTGTGTCGTGTTTCCAGAATCATCGACAATGGTAAGCTTCTGCATATTTTCTACGAACTCATCCCACGTCCAGCGGTCTTCCATTGTCGTTGGCATGTATTCGACACCGGCCGCGTCGAAAAGATCCTTGTTATAGAAAATAACCGGTCCAACATTACAGATGTCAAGCCCGTATACATGTTCTTCTCCGTCCTCGTCTGTCAAGCTTACTTTCTCAAGAGACGCCCTCGTCATGTCTTCCATGAAATCATCAGCCACATCTGTCAAATCCATCAACAATCCCGCTGACACGAAATCCTTGACCTGAGTGGCGTCCAGATAGAACACGTCTGGTCCATCACCAGAAGCAAGAGCCGTTTTTAATTTCGTGTGGAAATCCGAACTTGGAACGGTCATATATTCCACAGAAATATTGGGGTATTCCTCCTCAAAAGCGTCAATTCCTTCTTGGATACTCTGGCTCTCCAACTCACTTGCCTCCCAACCCCAAAAGGTCAATGTGACTTGTTCGTCATCCGAGTCCGAAGAACTGTCACTGGAACCACAAGCCACCAGCAGAGACATCATCATTGCGACACACAGCATAGAACTTAAGATTTTTTTCTTCATTTTTCTACCTCCCTTTTTATATGATCTTTCATGCTGCACTTTTTCATATCTGACGCAATCGTCAATTGTTTTACTCTCTCAAAGAGTGTTTTTTCATTTATAAAATGTTCCAACGCAAAACAATACCCTCCATACAATGTAACGTCTCTGTGAGCCGCTGAATATCGTATGGTGATTTTATTGCCTATTTCTCTGTTGATCATACCGGCTATGGATGACCTTACTTTCCCGATAAAACGCTCGGATACCGGATAATCCGGTCCGATAACGATCTCCTCCGGGTTGATCACAAAAATTGTACTTACCAGTCCATATGCCAAACGCCACGCTACAAGATCAAAGGCCCATACCGCAAGCCGGTCATTTTCATAATACGCATTTACAATCTCTTCGTATGTGCTTTCTTCTGTCAGCATGCTTTCCGGAAATTCACACATGCGTTCCCGAACATATCGTTTGACACTTACGGATGACGCGTAATATTCCAATGTCCCGATTTCGCCATACGTATTTTTTGGTCCATTGAAATAAATTCCAATTTGCCCAATCTCTCCGGATATCCCAAAAGCACCTTCCACAGTCTTTCCGTTCAAAATGATCCCGGCGCCAATACCGATCCCCTCAGACTGAAGCGCCAGAAGGCATCTGCATCTGTTTCTCTTGTCCGGAGCCAAGCTGTTCCACTCTCCAAAAGCGGAAAGATGGGCGTCATGTTCTGTAATGACAGGAAAAAAAGTTATACTCTCAAAAAAGCGCTGAATATCGATTTCCTGCAGTTTTTCATAGCCACTGACAATCGCTTTGTTTGTCTCCCCGTCACGGATGTATGGTCCCGGCACTCCAATACACATTCCAAGAATTTCGTCTTCATCATGTCGTTCAAGTAGTCGCCTGATCGTTTTTTTTATACGATCCGCCGTCTGCCATATATCTTCTTCGGTGGACACCGTACATTCTTCTGTATCAACCACTTTACCGGACATGGTATAGACGGCCACTTTAAAATAAGAACGAATCCACCTTGCGGACAGGATTTTTATTGGGTTTGCTTTCAGTGTCAGCCCTTTTGTCCTCCGACGCCCTTCCTGTTTTGGCTTTTCACATTCTTCTACAATACCGAGTTTCAGCAATTCGTTTACAATATTGGTAATAGCCGGTTTTCCCAGTCCGGTGAGATCTACAAGCTCGCTTCTGGAAATAGCGGTATTTCTTATTATCATATCCAACACCAACGATCTGTTAGTAAGCTGGATTTTTTCGTTATTTAATCCTTCTTTCATATAATCTGTATACCTCGTAAATCTTTTAATTTTTTATATAAACTTTATTTTCATTATTTCTAGTCAAATATTACATCTATTTTAAATATTTGTCAATGCTTCTGGTAAAAATTTTGTTTTTAAGTTTTTTGCGTAAACTTATTAAAAGATTTTAGAATAACTTAGGCTTGTCGGGAAATGACATTTTTTAGCCCTGGTCCCCTCAGAATCCCGTAAATTCTACGTAAAATTCCCTTCGTTCATAATTTGTTCATTTATCATTTAAAAAAGTTTCATTTCTTGAACACCATTTCTTCACAGCTCTGTCTTATACTAAAACCATCAAATAAATCAAGACGCTTCGTAGTAGAAATACTATTGGAATAAACTTTTTCATAATACATGCCGGGGACTGATACGATCGGTCACCCGGCATCCTCCCGTTTTAGGGGGAATTTTTCTGGTATATCTATATTTTTACACATTTTAGAGATTTTTTCTTGAAGGCCTTCCCCAAATCTTTTATAATAAGCATGTTGTCAAATGTAAATTTTAAGGGAAATGTGTGTAAAAAATGAGAAAATTGTTTGTTTTTGTAAAAGCTTTCTTCCGTATCCTGTTCACAATCCTGACTGTGCTGCTGGCTGTCCTTGCCACTATCATCACCTGCAGCCTGCGGTGGATGTTCGACACCTGGAGCAACCTGACCATGGATGAGCTCATCTTCCATCTGACGTCCCCTCTGGAGGGAACCAACGACACCATGGTCAGGGAGTACATTTATACATGTATTGTACCGGCCGGCATCATTCTGCTTGTCCTCCTCGTGCTTTTTATCGCTTTCCGAAAAAAGAAGTGCTATTATATTATCATGGCAGGGGTTATCGTCCTGTCCCTATCAGTGGGCGCTCTGTCGGTGAGAGGCGCCTGGCAGGAGCTGGATGTAGGAACGTATGTGGCAGACAAGGGAACCTACTCCACCTTTGTCGATGACAATTATGTGAGCCCGGCGGATGTGGAGCTGACCTTCCCTCAGGAGAAGAGAAACCTGATCTACATCTTCCTTGAGTCTATGGAGATCACATACTCCGACACCCAGAGCGGCGGAGCCTTTGATCTCAATGTGATCCCTGAGCTGACGCAGATCGCCCAGGAAAATGAAGACTTTTCCGGAGAGACCACAGACCTGAACGGCGGATACTCCATGCCCGGCACTACCTGGACCATCGGCGCCATGTTTGCCCAGACCTCGGGCCTGCCTCTGAGCATCTCCATCGATGATAACAGCATGGACACCCAGAGCAGCTTTTTCGCCGGGGCCGTGACTCTCGGCGACATCCTGGAAAGTCAGGGCTATTCCCAGACTCTCCTTATCGGCTCCGACGCAGTCTTCGGCGGACGGGAACTCTACTTCACCGGGCACGGAAATTACGAGATGATGGATTATAAATATGCGGTGCAGAACGGCCTTATCCCGGAGGACTACTATGTGTGGTGGGGATATGAAGATGTGTATCTCTTTGAATTCGCCAAGCAGAAGGTGACCGAGCTGGCCGCCCAGTCGGAGCCTTTTAACCTCACCATGCTGACTGTGGACACACACTTTGAGGACGGGTATGTGTGCGAAAGCTGCCAGCAGCTCTACGGCGATGACCAGTATTCCAACGTCATACGCTGCTCCAGCCTGCAGGTGTCCGCTTTCGTCCAGTGGCTCCAGCAACAGGATTTTTATGAGAACACCACCATCATCCTCTCCGGCGACCATCCCACCATGGACAGCGACTACTGCGAGGACATTGACAGCGACTACACCCGGAAGACCTACACCGCTTACATCAATGCCGCGGCCCAGAAGGAGACGGAGACAAGGCGGGATTTCACAACCTTTGATCAGTTTCCCACTACGCTGGCCGCCCTGGGCGTGCAGATCGAGGGCAACCGTCTGGGACTGGGTACCAACCTTTTCTCCTCCGAGCCCACGCTGACCGAGAGATTTGGGCGGGAAACAGAGGAAACGGAGCTGAAGAAGAGTTCTCAGCTCATCGAGGAGCTGGCAGATATCGACTATGACTCCGAGTCTCTGAAAGTGCGGGAAGGACGTGTTCCCACAGGCACCGTCTATGCGGATTCCTATCTGTGGGACATCGGAGCAATTCCTGTCACTGTGACAGACCTTGCCAATCTGCCGGACGAGGTACAGAGCGTGCAGATCGCAGTCTGGACCAACGAGGATCAGAGCGATCTCCAGTGGATACAGCTGGAGGCCCGGGAGGACGGAAGCTTCGGCACCAACATCAATGTGGCCAACTATGGCTTCAAGGAGGGTATATACTATATAGACGCCTACATTGTGGACGGCACCGGTACTCCCTATATGATCGGACAGGTCTACGGCTATGTGGAATAAAGGCATACGGATGAAAACTGCTGTTTACGGCGGCAATTTATAATCGTAATTTATAA
>CAZZBJ010000015.1:0-31686 GCA_964652805.1 uncultured Mordavella sp.
CTTACACCATCCTCAACGAATTTATTAAGTGGGGTATAACATATGTTTGACAAACCTACAGATTTTTGCCCGTTTTTTCCCGGAGCATGCCCCTTCGGGGCATCAGACAAAAAGGAGGCGTTGCCCTGGCACATCAGGCGCCGCCTCCTGCCCCGCTCCCGGGACCTGTCATTATCAGTTGATATATCCTGCTTTTTTCAATTCCTCCTCGGCCCTGCCCAGGTTGGCGTCCGACACGAGGATGATGGGACCCGTACAGCCCATGCCGCTCTCCGCATAAATCCCCAGCTTCCAGAGAGCTCTCACGCCGTCCTCCAGATCCATGATCTCGATCCCCGCTATCTGGGATGTGACAGGCTCCTTCTTGGGGGACTTTACGTCCTCCTGCGCAGCAGGCTTTGCAGCCCCTTTCCTGGCCGCCAGAATCTCTTCCAGACCGGCCTTTTTGGCCGCTGCAAACTCTGCCCTTGCGATGGCAAACACCTTTCCTCTCAGAAGCTCGGCCGCATAGCTCAGAGCCCCCTTGATAAGGGGCGCCCCGGAGGCTCTGGAGATGATCAGCACAAGCTGCTCATAGTCCTCCCCGATGCCGGGGCCGTAGCCAAAGCCTGTCGCCTCGTAGCTGCCTCCTGTGGTGAAGGAGGAGAGCATCTTGATCAGGATATTTCCAGACAGGGAGTCGCACACCATGATATCCGGCGTCCCCCGGAGCACGTCGTTGCCTCTCATGACACAGCCCCCGTCCGCTCTGGCAGACTCGGCAAAGGTGATGTCATACCCGTTTTCTTTCAGCTGCTTCAGAGCGATCTCGGTCTGCCGCGCTCCGTCCACATTCAGGATGCCCACCGTGGGATGCTGTTTCCCGCAGGCCTTCGCCGCAATGATGCCGTAGATGGCGTTTTTGATCATGCCTTCAATGCGGTCCGCACTGGAGGTGCCGGTGGTGGTGGCCACGAACATCTCCCTGCTCCTGGCCGGGGTGACGGCCCTTCCCACGGTGGAGACGCCGATGGGGAAGGGGAAATGCATGGTGACAGCCCCGTCCACCTTTTTCTCTTTTAAGAGCTCCTCCATCTTCCGGTGGCCTTCCTCCTCGTCGGCCACTCTGACCGTGGTCACGCCCTCCGCCTCGAGAGTGCCGATGTAGAAGACGTCGATTCCCTCCTTTGCGGCGGCCACTGCAGCCTCCATAGCGTTCTCCTCGCCGTGCTCGCTGCCCATGCCGGTGAGAGCGATCCTTGGCTTTTTCCCGAACCGGCCGCTCTCCAGTCCCTCTGCCATTTCCATAAAGGTGGAGGCGATCATTTTTTCGATACTATCTGCCATGTTCCACCCTCCTTTACTCTGCCAGAAGCGCTGCCGCAAAATCCTTCATAGCTTTTGCGATCAGGCCTTTTACTTCCTCTTCGGAGACGCCGCTCTCCTTCTTCTCCTCTGCCGCCGTATTCCCGTGGATCACGAAAGACACGCCGTCAAAGAGGTTGGTCATGCGGCCAAGGAAGAGACTTCCCTTGCCGATGATCATGGCGTTCTTGATCTTTCCTTCCAGGATATCCTCCCTGGCCACGCCGATGTAAGGCACGCCGGAGGGGATATGTCCCTGGGTAGGAGCCCAGCCTGTGAGTCCGTGGTTCTTTGTGAAGTCCGCCAGCTCCTTGCGGTCCAGCTCGCCTCTCTTCACGGCCAGCGCGCCGATCATCTTGTAGTTGGCAAGCGGTACATCCCCCGCGCCTGCCGGCTTGGTGATATCCGGGTTCTGCATCTCCGGCGAATACTTGTCGATGTCCGGTATCTTCATGCCGGCTCTGTCCAGCGGATCAGCCACGAGACTGCTGATCACGGCCTGGGGTGCGGAGCCTGTCCCTACGGTGTGGCGTCCCAGCATGCCAAGGTCAATCTCCGGGCTTACCCCGTCGTTTTCTGAAATGACAACAGCAAAACCTCCCAGGCAGTCCTCCAGGATAGGAAGACCCTTCTTCACATGGTCTTTACCGTTCATCCCCAGCTTGGCCGTACAGCCGCCGCTTGTGACAACCACGGTCCTGTAGGCGCCGGATTTCACCATGGACGCCGCCTCGATGACCGCATGCACAGGTGCCGCGCAGAAGCCTCTCACATCAGAACCAGTGGCGTTCACAAGTCCCGCCACCTCTGCTGCCGCCTTGGCGAAGTTGCCCCCGCCTCTCTGGTTCATGTCCCCGCAGGCCTCCTCCGCACAGTCGATGACATACTCCACGTCCTCTTTCCTGATGCCCGCGTTGCGGACAGCGTAGAGAAGGGCCAGGACACTGGACGCCTTGCTCATCAGGTTCTCGTGCATCACATGGGCGGACAGGTTCTGGTCGATATCGTGGGCCGCCTTCACGCAGCCCACCAGCTTGCCGCCAAAATGGAGTCCCTCCGCGTGCTCCTCGTTTACAAACTGCTCGATCTCGGAGAGCTCCACGCCCTCGTGAACTCTTGCAAGGATTTCCTCCGTGATCACCGGATCCTTGGCGAAGGCCTCCCTGTGGGCTGCCACAAACCCTTTCTCCAGCAGTACCACCTCGAACATGTCGCTGGCCTGTACAAGAAGGAGGAACTCCTCCTCAGGCATAATCTCGCCGAATTTGCCGTAGCGCTGTGCCCTCTCCATCTTCTTGTCGTACCAGGGGAATTCCACCTCCGCCAGCTCCTCCGGATGGACGTTGCCGATGTAGGTCTGGTTGGGCCAGTAGGATACCGCCTCCTCGTACGTGCGGAGCCTGTCAGGCACCTCCTTCAGATACTCCGACTCGGGATTGACGATGCGCTCTGTCGTCTGTGTTGTTCCGTTATAC
Source organism: uncultured Mordavella sp. (assembly GCA_964652805.1). Classification (GTDB taxonomy): domain Bacteria; phylum Bacillota; class Clostridia; order Lachnospirales; family Lachnospiraceae; genus Claveliimonas. The sequence goes on from CAZZBJ010000015.1 coordinate 2,820, forward strand.
AAAACCATATCAGGCGTATGTACTAAAATGTAGCTCGCCCCTTTGATCACACTGTTCATGGGTTTTTCCCCTTTCTTCTTTTTACCATAATAAGCAGGGCGGCGGGGTGACACCGCCCCGCCCTCCTAGAATTTACAATATTGCTCTCTGATAGCTGTCATCTCGGAAATGATGTCGTCCACATCGAGAACCATCTCCATCATGCTGATCTGCTCATCATAGACAGCCTCGTCAAATTCTTCCTTCATCTCCGGCTCGCATACGTGATAAACCTGAAGTCCAAGCTGGACTCCTGTCAATGGACCTGCGAAGGTGGGGTCTCCCGCTGTCACGGTCTCAGCTGCAAGTCCTGCAGCCTCGCCCTCTGCAGCTCCGAGAACTACAACCATGTTCTCCGGGCCGTACTCGTCAGCGAACTCCTTTACTCTCTTCTGATTTTCCAGATCCATTGCGCCTGCGCTCGTTCAAACAAAGCACTCCGTGGACGCGAATACCACTTCCCCGCCCGCTGTCTTTACACACTCAGCGATGGCAGGCCCCGGAATTCCGTCACGGTCTCCGATAATTATTACTTTTTTGCCTTCCAAAATAGCCATAATTATGCGTTCTCCTTTCTTCTGTTGTTTTTTGCTGCTTTTGTTTTTTATGATTAAAGATATTTCTTAATCATCGCTTCAATGCTCTCGGGCGTACAGTCGTCCTTCACAAGCTCTTCCACCTTTTCTCCATCCTTGTAGATGGCCATCACCGGAAGTCCCAACACTTTCTGTGAAATGGCAAGGCGGCGGGCCTTTGTGGTGTTCAGGGATGTGAACTTCATCTTATCCCCGTATGTGTCGGCGAACTCATGTACCTTGGGCATGAGGGCCTGACAGGGCACGCAGCCGTCTCCGTAAAAATCTACGAATACATATCCGTCTGCTTTCAGCACTTCTTCTTCAAATGTGGTCTTGTCAACATCGATCATTGTTTTCTACACTCCTTTTAAATTTTAGAAATAATCCGACAGGCTCCTCTCCACCTGCACCGCGGCGATGGCTCCGTCCGCAGCCGCTGTCACGACCTGGCGCAGGCTCTTGACACGGACATCTCCCACCGCATAGACGTTGGGGATGTTGGTGTGCATGTCCTCATCTGTCCGAATATAGCCTCTCTCATCCATATCCAGAATTCCCTCAAAGAGCTTTGAGTTGGGTACAGTGCCGATAAAACCAAACACGCCGAACATGCCGTCCTCTTCGTCCGCCTCCACAGTGCGCACTTCGCCGGTCTTGACATTCTTTACTTTCATCCACTGGAGGATATCGTCTCCTCCCAGCTCCTCCACCACGCTGTCCCAGAAGAACTCGATCTTCGGGTTGGCAAAGGCCTTCTCCTGGATGGACTTGGCTGCCCGCAGCTCGTTCCTTCTGTGGATGATGGTGACCTTCCTGGCAAATTTGGTCAGGTACATGGCCTCCTCCACAGCCGAGTCGCCGCCTCCCACGACAAATACCTCCAGGTCCTCGAAGAAGTTGGCATCGCAGGTAGCGCAGTAGGAAACTCCCTTTCCTCTGAATTCCGCCTCGCCCTTGCAGCCGATGGGCCGGGCATAGGCTCCCGTGGCAATGATCACATTCTTTGCCTGGTACTCTGCCCTGGCGCTTTTCAAAATCTTAATCTCGCCGTCCAGCTCCACCGCATTGATGGTGTCGGAGACTCTCTCGGCGCCGAATTTTTCCACCTGCTGTGTCATGCGGGCGATGAGCGAGGGGCCTGTCTCTCCCTCCACCATCTGCCCCGGATAGTTCTCAATATCGTCCGTGATGGCGATCTGTCCTCCGTCCTGGCCTTTCTCGATGATCAGGGTGGAGAGCCTGCTCCTGCCGGCGTACAGACCGCTCGCAAGCCCGCCCGGGCCGGCACCCAGGACGATCACGTCATAAACTTTGCTCATGGGTAACATCTCCTTTTTCTTTTTTTCATCTATTCTAATCGAAAATTGTCTGACCATCCACTTCCGTGGTAAGGGCTGCCAACGCCTTCTCCACAATATGGTGGCGGAGCTTCTTCTCCTCCTCCTGGTCCAGAGCCGGATTTCCGAGGGGATGGGGGATCGCGATAGCCGGAACAATCCGGTTCGCACCCACGGTCATTGAGATTGGTGTCACCGTACAGATGTGCACCACAGGAATGCCTGCTCTCTCAATTTCTTTCACCATCGTTGCACCGCAACGAGTACAGGTGCCTCATGTAGAGGTCAGGATCACGCCGTCCACGCCATCCGTCTTCAGCTTTCTGGAAAATTCATCCGCAAAGGCCTTGGCAGAGGCAACAGCCGTGCCGTTTCCTGTTGTCGTGTAGAAGATGTGGTGCAGCTCGCCTATCTTCCCTTCCTTCTCCATATCCCGGAGTACGTCCACCGGGAGCACCCGGTCCGCATCCTCGTTGGCGTAGACCGGATCGTACCCGCCGTGGGCTGTCTCGTAGGTGGCGGATGTGAGGTCCGTCACCCCGGTGATATCGTACTCGCCGTAGTGAGACGCGCTTGAGCTCTCGATGTGGTCCGGATTTCCCTTGGGAACGATACCGCCGGATGTGACCAGGGCGATCTTGGCATGCGCCAGATCCTTGATAGATGGATTGGGCGCCACCTTGTCAAAGCTGGGCATCGGATACTCTGTCTCAAAGGGCTTGCCGGCCAGCTTCTTAAGGAGCATCTGGACCGCTCTTTTGGATCCTCTCTCCTTCTCAAAGAAGTTTACCCTGACACCGCCCGGCATATACCCCTCCTCGCAGGAGGCTCCGATCTGTTCTCCTCTTGCCAGCTTCAGAGCCAGGGGGGCCATCTTGGCCACCGCCGCTCTCATGCCAGCCGCGCTGTTCTTTGTGGAGATCGTGTAGACCTTGTCCTTAAACATATCCGCTCCCGGATTTTCCACGTACATGCCTGTCACTGCCGGGATACCCAGCTCCTCCTGGACAGCCGCCGCAATGGTGCCGCAGGCCACGCCGTAACGCCCCGCGTTAAAAGCCGGTCCGGCGATAAACACATCCGGTGCCTGCTCTTGGACCATGGCAAGGATATCCGCCTTGGCTTTCTCCAGATTCTCGTTGAAATAGGAGTCGCCGCACACCACGGTGGCGATGATCTCCGCCTCGTCCTTAAAATTCATCTTGAACGCAAGTCCGGGGCCCACAGCCTCGCCCATGCGTAGCTCCGCCGGGTAGTCTGCCTTCTCTTCCCCGCCGATATTGGCGAAGAACTGATTGATATAATGTACAACTTTGATCTTACTCATTTCCTGTATGTCCTCCCTTCTACCTTGCGCTCAGTTTGTTAAATCCTGTTTCGTTTGTGGCCCCTGTGATGACCTGCAGCTCCACCTCCAGGGAGCCGTCCTCCCGCAGGGTATCCTCGCTGGCTCCCGCGATCTTTGTCACATAGTCCAGGGTGCCAATGACCTTGTCAAGCTTGGGCAGGATCACGACCTGGTTGGCGTTTCCTCCTGTGACAACAGCATCCGCAGCCGCGTCCGCATCCGCCAGGGACTGGGATCGGCCGTCCCGTCCGGCGTACTCATCTGTGATGATGACAGTCTTCACGCCCTCGGCCTCGATCTTTCTGCAGTTCATGATCAGGTCTGTATCCGGGTTTCCAAATCCCTCCTGGGATACGATGACGCCGTCCAGGTCCAGCATTTTACACAGCTTTGCCGTCCAGTCGGAGGAGCGCTGCTTGTCCGCCAGGTACACGTTCTCGTTGGTGATGATCTGGCACACAAAGTCCAGCGTCTTACCATGCTCTTCAAAGAGGTCGTGCACGACCGGGTTGTTCTGATGTACATAGGTAGGGTTCTTATCACAGGCGGACACGCAGTTTCCTGAAACGATGGCTCCGTCCATGATCTCCGTAGGGCTTAGGATCGTAGGAAGGATCTTCTTTGCATCTACCCCATACACGTAGGTGTCGTGGAGAAGCCCCTGGCTCTGCAGCATCTGCACGTAAGCCACCCTGGGAAGGTCCGGGTATTTCTCCATTCCCTCCTTTATAGTGCATGTCTCGTACACCTTTGTCTCATCCGGTGTCATGCTGCGGGCAAGCTCCCCGATATATGCCGCAACCCGAAAGCCGGCGAACCGCACCGCCTTCTCATAGTCGTGCTGCTTGATCTCGTCCACCGGCTCGCAGACCATCACCAGATTCATCGTCTGGGAGAAGGGGGTGTACTGCGCTCCCGGTCCCGTCATGTCGATGATTCCCTCCTGGAAGCCGACGATGCGCCCCGCTGTCACCACAGCCATCCCCTTGAGAGCGTATGTCTTTCCGCTCCCCACTGTGTCCACCTTGGAGATCACTCCGGGGAAAACGCCTCCTGTCCCTTCCACCTTCACTCTCGGCTCGATCACGTCCTTCACCGGTGTGATGCGGACGGACTCGCCGGGGCGGGCAATATCAAAGGACACTGCCTTGATCTTCTCATCCTCCAGAGCTGTCTTTTCCAGCTCCTCTTTTGATACATAAAGGACACCGTCCCGGATTCTGCTCTCGTCCGCAAACTGGATATCCCTGATGTAAATGTGGCCCATTTCTAATCTCACGTTTCTTTACCTCCTTGCTCTTCTAGGCTATGATTGCTTGCCATAATTTCCTGCAGCTTTTTGCTGCCTCTCAATGACGGGTCTGCCATACGTCCGCCGACTCCATTGCACTCTCCAGCAAAGTCCAGTCAATAAGCTGAAAGTCTTCGTATACTTCCTGCCCGCAGCTCTTCTGTCGGTCTGTGAATTTCTCACAGGTCTGTATGGCCGCCTCGATCAGCCTGACGGACTGCGGGTCCACCTCCTCCTTCTTCCCGCTCAGCATGACCGATTTGTATGGCGTCTCCTTCGGCTTCACACTCCCCGACAGAGGGTGCGTCAAAAGCCTGTAGCCCTGGCAGATCTTTTTCTCCGCCTCTCTTAGCAGTTCCTCATAGGGAACAGATATATAACATATCCTCCCGCGCCCTTCCAGCTTCCGGGCTGCAAGTGGATTGTTAGTCAAAATCATGTAGCCGTCCATCCTCTTCTCTCCTTTTACCTGTCCGGAGGTCTTTTTTTGTGGAATAAAAAAGAGGCGTCACAAACACTTCTGCGTGTCTGCCGCCTCGCTCTGTCTACTTCTGCCTGGGTATGGACATCAGCTCCATGCCCAGTTTTGCATCATATTCAGAATTCGTCCCTCTTCCAATCCTTTTGCCTGAAAGTTTCACCGGTGAACCAGCTTTTTCGTCCTCCGGCTTGCCTCTTCGGCGACTGCTCTTCGTCAGTCCTCTCGTGAAAGAGATCATCCGTATCCAATTGTGTGTATCATTTAATCTATCTATAAATCCTTGTTATTTATAGGTTTGTTTAATGGTAGATTTATATTACTCTAAGTATAACTTTTTTGCAATACCCTCAATATAAAGAATATAATTTTTATCTATTCTGCATAAATTTAGACATGAAATTTTGTCAATTTTTTATCATACTTTTTTATAGATAGAGAGAGGGCAGGAAACAATCTGCTTCCTGCCCTCTCTGTGCGGAGCCGGGCTGACTCCGCAGCTTATTCTTCTTACACATTGATCTTAGCTTTCACACCCAGGAGCTCTTTATTCTCCTCCAGCATGGGACGGACGATGTCCGTCAGGTACCTGTCCGCCTGGACGGAAGCGCAGCCCGTGTACTTCGCCGGGTCCATGGTCTTCTTCAACTCGTCCAGACCAAGGCCAAAGGCCTGGTCAGCCGCAATGAGCTCCAGGAGGTTGTTCTCCTGGCCCTTCTCCTTCACATTCTTTCCTGCCTCCATGGACAGCTCTCGGATGCGCTCGTGGAGCTCCTGCCGGTCTCCCCCTGCTTTCACGGCATCCATCATGATGTTCTCGGTGGCCATGAAGGGAAGCTCTGCCATGAGATGCTTCTCGATCACCTTCGGGTAGACCACAAGGCCGTCCACCACGTTCAGGCACAGGTCCAGGATACCGTCGATGGCCAGGAAGCCCTCGGGCACGCTGAGGCGCTTGTTGGCAGAGTCATCCAGGGTCCTCTCGAACCACTGGGTGGCGGATGTGATGGCCGGGTTCAGGGCGTCCACCATGACGAATCTGGAGAGGGAAGCGATCCTCTCGCTGCGCATGGGGTTCCTCTTGTAAGCCATGGCCGAGGAGCCGATCTGGTTCTTCTCAAAGGGCTCCTCCACCTCCTTCAAATGCTGCAGGAGACGGATGTCGCCCGACATCTTGTGGGCGCTGGCAGCAATGCCCGCCAGCACGTTCAGCACCCTTGTATCCACCTTCCTCGAGTAGGTTTGGCCGGACACCGGATAGCAGGCCTCAAATCCCATCTTCTCGGCTATCATGGAATCAATCTTGTCGATGGTCTCCTGGTTCCCGTCAAAGAGCTCCAGGAAGCTGGCCTGGGTGCCCGTAGTCCCCTTGGAGCCAAGAAGCTTGAGGCTTCCCAGCACATACTCCAGGTCCTCCAGGTCCATCATGAACTCCTGGAGCCAGAGGGTGGCACGTTTTCCCACTGTGGTGGGCTGTGCCGGCTGGAAGTGGGTGAAAGCCAAAGTGGGAAGATCCTTGTACTTCTCGACAAAATCCGCCAGCTCAGCGATCACGTTCACCATCTTCCTGCGGACCAGCTTCAGCGCCTCGGACATGATGATAATGTCCGTGTTGTCCCCCACGTAGCAGGATGTGGCGCCCAGGTGGATGATCCCCTTTGCTTTTGGACACTGCTGACCGTAGGCGTAAACGTGGGACATGACGTCGTGGCGCACCAGCTTCTCCCTCTCCTTCGCCACATCGTAGTTGATGTCGTCCGCATGGCTTTTCATCTCCTCGATCTGTTCGTCAGTGATGGGAAGTCCCAGCTCCTTCTCCGTCTCTGCCAAAGCAATCCACAGACGCCTCCATGTGCGGAACTTCATATCAGGTGAGAAAATGTACTGCATTTCCCTGCTGGCATACCGCTCGGAGAACGGGCTTACATATCTGTCGTGACTCATAGATTTTCTTTCCTTTCTCTGCTCAAAAATGGTTTCTCTTCTTTTCCTCTCATTCTAGCACAGCTTCTACTCAAAAGCCAGGGAGACATCCTTCCCGGGCACCTCCATGGGGTAATCCCCTGTGAAGCAGGCGTCACAGTAGGACAGGTCTCCCACCATGGCCTTCAGCTTATCAATCTCCATGTAGCCAAGAGAGTCCGCCCCGATCATCTCACGGATCTGCTCCGTGGTGTGGGAGTGGGCGATGAGCTGCTCGTTGGAAGGCACGTCCGTTCCGAAATAGCAGGGATACAGGAAGGGAGGCGAGCTGATCCGCACATGTACCTCCGTGGCTCCCGCCTTCTTCAGCATGCGGATGATGTTGGCGCAGGTGGTGCCTCGGACAATAGAGTCGTCCACCATGACGATCCTTTTGCCCCGGACCACCTCCGGAATCACGTTCAGCTTGATGCGCACGCTGGACTCCCGCTCACTCTGCCTCGGCTTGATGAAGGTCCTTCCTACATAGCTGTTCTTGTGGAAGGCCATGCCGCCCGGGATGCCGGACTGCTCGGAGTAGCCTCTGGCCGCCACAAGGCCTGAGTCGGGGACACCAACCACCAGATCCGCATCCACCGGATAGGACTCTGCCAGAGCCCGCCCTGCCGTGATCCTGGCATGGTACACATTCACCCCGTCCAGGGTGCTGTCCATTCTCGCGAAATAAATATATTCAAAAATGCATCTGGCATGCTTTGCCGGGTCAATGGCCATGCTCATGTCTGAGTCAATGCCGTTCTTTGTGATGGAGACGATCTCTCCCGGCTCCACGTCCCGCACAAACTCCGCATCGATGGCCGCCAGAGCGCAGCTCTCGGAGGCCAGCACATAAGTGTTGTCCCTCTTTCCGATGCAGAGGGGCTTCAGGCCAAAGGGATCTCTCGCTCCGATCATCTTTCTCGGGGAAATGACCACAAGGGCGTAGGCTCCCTTTATCTTCTTCATGGCGTTCTTCACAGCTCCCTCCACGTTGGGCGCCTTCAGCCTTTCCCTGGCGATGTGGTAGGCGATCACCTCCGAGTCGATGGTGGTCTGGAAGATGGCACCTGTGTGCTCCAGCTCATGCCGCAGCTCCACCGCGTTGGTCAGGTTCCCGTTATGAGCGATGGCCAGCACTCCTTTCACGTAGTTGATAACCAGGGGCATCGCGTTCTCTGCCCTGGAGCCCCCGGCTGTGGAGTAGCGGACATGACCCACTCCCAGATTGCCGTGGAGTGCGTGGAGGGACTCCTCGTCAAACACCTCGTTGACAAGACCCAACCCCTTCTTTGAGCGCACCTTTCTCTCTCCGTACGTGTCCGTCACTGCAATCCCGCAGCTCTCCTGCCCTCTGTGCTGCAGTGCAAAAAGCCCGTAATAGACAGTGGGGGTCACGTCGCCCCCATCCATATCATAAGCTCCAAAAACACCACATTCCTCTCCAAGACCTGTTGTCACTTTTTCAAAGTTCTCCATGTATGCTTCCTTCGCTCCTCATTCCACACAGCGCCCCTGCATGAGGCGCTGCCTGTTGTTTTACATTGTCTGGTTTCCGGGAAATCCGGCTGGATTTCCCATAAAAGTATAATACAAGGCGGGGAGAAAAGCAACATATCAGTTTTTCCCTAATTTCCCCAGGAATTCCTTTATTCTTTCGTTAGAAGAGCCAAAAACCTCCTCCGGCGTGCCCTGCTGGGCGATGACGCCCTTGTCCATGAAAATGATCTGGTCCGCCACGTTCCTGGCAAAATTCATCTCGTGGGTGACAATGACCATGGTCATATGCTCCGCCGCCAGATCCCGGATGACCTTCAGAATCTCCCCGGTCAACTCCGGGTCCAGAGCCGACGTAGGCTCATCAAAAAAAAGGATGTCCGGGTTCATGGCCAGAGCCCGGGCAATGGATATCCTCTGCTGCTGCCCGCCGGAAAGCTGGTAGGGATAGGCGTCCTCCTTGTCGGAGAGCCCCATCTTGGCCAGCAGGGCCCGGGCCTCCGCAAAGACCTCCTCCCTGTTGCGCTTCTGCACCTTGATAGGTGCGTCCGTGATATTTTTCACGACAGAGTAGTGGGGGAAAAGATTAAAGTTCTGGAAGACCAGCCCAAAGGTCCCCTCGTAGTGTATCTCGCCTCCGTCCGGCGTCTCAAGGCCGGTGGCGCAACGGAGAAGAGTGGATTTTCCGGACCCGGAGGGGCCGATGATGCCCAGCACTTCCCCCTGTCTGACCTGGAGCGAGATATCCCTCAGCACCTCCAGGCCGTCAAAGCTCTTTCTTAAACCTCGAATTTCCAACAGACTCATGACTGCCTCCTTCTCACTACCGGTAATAGCTCATCTTTTTCTCTACCCGCTCCATGACAAAGGCCACGAGCAGGCAGAACACATAGTATATCAGGGCCGCGATGGCGTAGGGGATCATGTTGGTCTCCCTGGCCGCCAGGGCCTTGGCCTGGTTGAACAGCTCCATGATGGACAAGGTGAAGGCAAGGGACGTGTCCTTCACAAGCGTGATGGCCTCGTTCGTGATGGAGGGCATCACCCGCTTGATCACCTGGGGAAGGATGATGCGCATAAAAGTCTGGGACCTGCTGTATCCCAGTATCTTGGCCGCCTCGTACTGTCCCTGAGGCATGGACTCGATGCCTCCCCTGTAAATCTCCGCAAAGTAGGCCGCGTAGTTCAGAGAAAATCCCAGTATCCAGGCCAGCTGCTTCCATGTGTCGGTAATCTGTATGTGGAACAGGTAATAGGGCCCGAAGTAGAATACCATGAGCTGCAGCATCAGGGGGGTTCCCCGCATGACTGATATATAAAATTTAAAGAACAAGCGGACAATAATATTTTTCGACATCCTCCCAAAGCATACAAGCAGGCCCAAAGGGAGCGACAGCACCAGCGTCACGAAAAAGATCACCGTCGTCATCCCGGTTCCCCTGATCAGGAGATCCATCATAACCGAAAATTCCATCACAAAACTCCTCTCCGCCAGTCCGGCAAAATGGGCTGCCCAAAAGGACAGCCCTTTTTGTATTTTTCCTTATTCCTTTCCGATGGTGGTGATGTCCTCGCCAAACCATTTCGTGGAGATCTCAGCCACGGTCCCGTCCGCAGCCAGCTCTTCAAGGGCTGCCTGCACCTGGTCTCTGAGGGCCTCATTTCCCTTGGCAAAGCCCACGCCATACTCCTCTGTGGATATCACGTCATCCAAGATCACAAAATCCGCATCCCTGGACTCGATCTGATAGCTTGCCACCACGATATCCATGGCGACAGCGTCCACCGCTCCGGACTCAAGCTCCATGAAACCAGTGTTGTAGTCGGCGATCACCTGAAGGTTCCCAAAGGTACCGCTGAGCTCCTGATCGTCCTCCAGAGCTGCCTGGGCAGAGGAGTCCGTCTGCACATCCACCGTCTTTCCGGCCAGATCCGCAACGGACTGGATGCCGGAGTCAGCTCTCACGACAAACACCTGGCTGTTATCCAGGTAGGGTTCGGACCATGTGTAGTCGTCCTCTCTGCCGTTGATGGTAAAGCCGTTCCAGATACAGTCGATGGCACCGGACTCAAGCATGGCGTCCTTGGCATCCCAGGCGATGGGCTCAGGGACGAATTCCCATCCCAGCTTGTCGCAGACAGCCTGGGCAAGTTCCAGGTCAAAGCCTGTGTACTCTCCGTCCTCGCCCACAAATCCCATGGGCGGGAAGTCCTGGTCAAATCCAACTGTGAACGTGTCGCCCTCTTCCTTCTCCGCAAAGTCTGCCTCCGATGTGCTCTGGCTGCCGGAGTCTTCGTCTGAGCTGCCGCCGCAGCCTGCCAGCAGGGTCGCTGTCGTCATTGTCAGTGCCAGCACAAGTGTCAATCTCTTTTTCATCTTTTGTTTCCTCCCGTGTTCAGCTTTATTATAGTAGCAATTTATCAATTGATTGCGCTACCACACTAAATCGTTTTGTTATAATAACACACTTATCCACAGCCTGTCAACCATGGATAAGTGTCTCTTCAGCCAAGGAACCTCCGTCAGATATTTCCTCTCTGGTATTCCTTTTTCCACTTCTTAAGCTGTTCGTCCGTGGCGTCCGCCTGCACGTTCTCGGCCGCCTTCCGGATCTCCTCCTTCAGCACCGAGTCGATGCTTAAGTAGACCGGCTCATTAGAGAGCATCTTCACGTACTGCTCCTGAGGCAGATACCTGTAGCAGCAGTAGAGATAGGCCTTCAACATCTTCGTGTCCTGACACACATTGAAACCCTTCTCGTACATGGCGGCCGCCTCCTCGTAGAGGAGGAGCCTGCCGTAGGCCGACCCAAGGCAGCCGTAGACCTGGCCGTAGAACTCCTTGTCCACAGAGTCATCCCTCTCTTTGTTGACAATAGACTGATACACAAGGATGGCCGAGGCCACCTCACCCGCCTTCAGAAGGTTGTCCGCCTTGTACTTCTCCCTCTCCACCTCGTTCTGGTTTTTCAGAAGCTCCAGCACGTTGTGGATCCGTGTGATCTCCGAGGAGGAGTAGATGGAGGCGTGACTCAGCACCGCCAGCAGGAACTGCTCCACCGAGCCGTTCCGGTCCAGGATGCCCCTCAGCTCGTCCGCCAGGTCGCAGAGCTCCAGCTCCTCTTCCAGCCAGTCGCAGAGCTGCCTGTTGCTGATGGTATAGTCCACAAGGTACAGGTTGTTGCAGAAATAATAGCACAGTTCTTCTATGGTGTAGATTCGCATGTGGATCCTGGATATCTCGTATGGATGTTTTGCCTTCTTCTTATGACAGAGAATTAAACTGCCCATTGCTTCCTCCTAAGTGAATCGTCTTTTCTACATAGAAATCCGTGGCCGGGAAAAACTCTCCGAAGCCCGCATCCCTGAAGCTGATCCTGCAGGTGTACTCGTCCAGGAACATAACCTCTATGGTGAGCCGCAGGGTATAGTCCTTCCGCTCCGGAAGCCCCGCCAGGGAGATGGTCTCCGCCTGCAGTTCCCCGCTCCCCAGGGACTCGATATGTATCTCAATGTCAGAGGTGTCCTCCAGGAGCACGTCCCACTGCCCGTCCGCCTCGTACCAGTGGGAGCCCCACTGGACGATGGGATACCAGCCCTCTTTTCCGTTCACCCGCATGCGCAGGCAGATCTGGTCTGTCATCTTTGTGTTGTCCAGATAAATGGGGCTGTCCTCGTAGTCCCTGCACTTTCTGTAAGCCGTGTAGCAGGCTCCCCGGCTGTACAGATTGTTGCCAAGGAAAGCCCGCCTGCCGTTGCAGAGCACCTTCAGGGAGGCCGGGTACCAGTTGTTCTCAAAGCCCTCCCCCGTCAGGTAGACGGAGGAGACAACCTTCTTGTCAAACACACTCTGGATGAAGGACTTGAACCTCTCATCCGCGTCCTTCGCCTTGTCCACGTTCAGCACCGGATAGACCGCCGCCAACTCCTTCATGCGGGCACTCGCCACCTCGTCCACAGCCACAAAGACCTCGTCCCCGCGGCCCCTCAGCTTCCGCAGCCGCCGCAGCATGTAGGCTCTGATCTCATTTCTGTCGCAGTAGAAGAGGGCCGCCTCGTACTGCCACAGCTCCTTTGACTGGTAGAACATGTAGTGGCAGAAGCTCTCCTTGTAGTCCTGCACGTAGACGGACTCCTTAGGCACGCCCACGAACTGTCCCACTCCCTTGAGCATCTTGCTGACGTCAATATCCGTGTAGGGGACCGAAAAGGTCAGGTACTCGATATGCCGGAACCGGGCCAGGGCCAGCTGGAAAAATTTAGCCAGCAGCCACACCGCGTCGTGGTTCCTGGCCCCCACCCGCACCTTCTCCTGGCGCTTGGCCCGCTCAAACAGATCTATCACCGTACAGCCCTTGTTCACCGTGGCCAGGCGCTTCGCCTCTCTTCCGTACACCCACTGCTCCCGGTAGTAGCCCAAGATCAGCGGGATTTGGTAATTGTCCACTGCCGTCTCCAGCGTCTCCGGCTCATTCTTCTCCTCGTCGTAATAGCTGATCTGGCAGTACTGGTCATTCAGTTCAATCCCTAATATGCTTCCGCCTCTCACAGCAAAATTCCTCCTTAATACTCCTTAAAGATCTGCTCAGCCAGATAGATCTCCTGCTGATACTCCTCCATGGCCGCCTTCCTCTCCTCCGGCTCCATGGATGACATGGCGTTCAGCTTTCCATAGCGGCCGATGGGCGGCACATCCCTTGTCTGCTCCAGGGTGTGCTCCTCCTGGCTGGAGGTATTCTTCCCCTGAGACTCCTGGAAATAATAGCGCACCATATCTCCCTTGTAGAGGATGAAATCCTTCACGTAAATATTTTCATACATAGGTGGCAGGCTCTCGCTCTGATAGCCCAGGTCGTCCACGCCGTCCTGACGCATTTTATAGACAATGCGCACCTTTCCTCCTTTGGAGGCCTGGTACTCCGCCATAGTCCTGTCGTAGAGCTGGGCCTCCCGCAGCCAGCTCTCCGGGTACTTCAGGTAAAAAGGAAAAATGATCTGCTTCTCGCAGAGCTCTCCCAGCACACTGTGGAGCACTCCTTCCACCTCGTATCCGTACTCCCTGTCAGAGTAGTAGCGCAGCAGGGCGATCTTGCATATGTCCGCCAGATCCTCCTCCTGACGCCGCTCGTTGACAATGATTTCAAAGATGGTGTTGCCGATCCTGCGGCCCCGCACCATGTACTCCCTGGACACATAGGCCAGGTAGGCCTGCTTCAGCCGGAAATAGGCGTTTCCTCCCAGGTAGTACTCGATAAAGATCTCCTCCTCATCGAACATGTCCTCTGAGAACAGCATCTGGGTGATGATTCGCTCTCCCAGCTTCCCGGTCTGAACATCGTAGTCTCTGGCTGTCTTCCAGAGCCTTTTCATATCCTTTGTGGCACCGCAGTAGAAATTGGACAGATAGGTCAGCGTCACCTTGTCGTACTGCTGCCGCCTGAACATTTCAAAGCACAGGTACAGGAGGAAGTCATCCTCCTCATAGTTGTCCTCCCGGATCCTCATGCTGCACAACTGGAACACTTCTTTCTCGTCAAACTCGTCTATGTCCTTTATATGAAGGTTCTCAAAGGTAACCTCCTCCCTGGCTCCGTCTCCGCCCCAGCTGTTCATGTGGGACATATATTTCTTGCACATCTCCAGATATCTTGGCTCATAGAACATCCGCCTTGTCTCAAAGGCAATGGAGTCCGTATAGTGGCGCCCGTCCATGCCCTCCCAGATGATCCTGGCCTCTTTGTCGTAGAGGTAGACGATGGCTCCCTCCTCCTGGTAGGGTACCCTCTGCTTGATGGAGCCGTCCTTCTCAATGACAAGAACGCACTTGAGGCCTTTCACCTTTGTGGTCACCTCGTAGGCGTAGCAGATATCCCGCATGGCCTCCAGCCTCTCCCCGTTCATCTCCTCCTCGGTGCAGAACCGCTTGTAGATGATCTTCAGGGACTCGTTGATGTGCCTCTTCACAAGCTGATCCCAGGCAAACTCCACCATCTGCTCCCGGTAACTGATGTACAGGTCGCTGGCATATTGCTCGTAGGTGATCAGGTTCGCGTAGAGGAGAGCCGCCTTCTTGTAGTCCAGATTGTTCCCGTGCATGAAGTACAGGAAGATGGATCTGGGCAGGGCCTCCCGCACCTTGTCCTCCTCGATGGTCTCCATATAGTACTCGTAGAGCTGAGCGATCTTCAGCTCAGCGTCCACTGCCCTCTGATACCAGATGAAATACCGCTGCTGCATCTTATTTCCCTTGATCAGGAGGGTGCAGATGATATTCAGGATCATGGGCTCCCTGTACATGTCGTAAATCTGCTCCAGTATGTGGAACAGAAGGTCGTCATAGCTTTTCTGCTGGCTGGCCAGGTTGGCCGCATAGAGGGCCAGCTCCTTTGTCAGCAGCCTGTATTTCACGGCAAAATTCAGCACATGCAGCTCAAATTTCCCCAGCTTCTTCAAAAGGTCAGTCCTCTCCATAAAGCACTGGCAGGCGATCTGATAGAAAAGCACCTGGTTGGCACCGTACCCGTAGAACTGCTGCTCCAGCACCCGAAGCCTGCGGTAGGGAGGGCGGTACTGGGAATCCAGGGTCAGCAGCATGAGAAGCAGCTCACAGGAGTCCTGGTGCCGCAGGTAGGTCTTGCCGATCTCATCCAGCACCCTCTCCACATAGCTTTCGTCCTTTCGGATGAGGGCGGTCAGATACAGATAGTAGGCGTTCGTGACCGGGTCCTTGCCGATGGCAAACCGGTTGTAATTATAGTTCTCCAGGATCCACTTGGCCTCCTCGATCCGCTCCCCCTTTATATAGATGTGGGCCTGGAAGAGCTGCAGCCCGTCGTCTAAAGGCGCGTACTGGCGCATCCTCTTTGACTTCTCCACAGCGCTGTTCGTCCAGGTGTTCAGGTCGATCCTGCCCGCCTCGCAGGCGATATGCTCTTTCAGGATCTGAGCCGCAAAAAACTCAATCTCCCGGCGGTTCTCATCGTACTCCCCGTTCTGCAGGACCTCCACATCGTATGTAAGTGTCTCATAGGGGGTGACAAGGCAGATCTTTCCAAAATTCCGCCCGGCGTGGAGGTGGTCTGTGTTCACCACAAACTCCAGCTCATACACATTTCCCACAAAGTCGTCGGTGGTGATCTCCATCCGGGGCACAGAGATAAAGCTCCCCTCGGTCTCTATATGCACAGGCATAAAGCCCCATGTGTTCTTGACGACAGTGAAGCTTCCCTTGGCGGTCTCCTTCAAATCCTCAAAGAGCATCCCCTCCCCCTGGAGAGTGAGGAAAATACACTCCTTCTGCTTGATCCCGACGAGGAACTCCTCCATAGCCTGCTCGTCCAGAGCCCATTTGCGCATATTGTCATAGAGATGGAAGGTTCTGGGATTTTCGTACTTGAGCACCTCGCAGAATTCCCGGGAGCGGAACAGCCGCTGGGCCTCCGAGAAGTCCTTGATGGCAAGCCGTTTGAAGTCGTTTGTGCTCTGGACCTTTCCGTAGGCTGTCATGACGTAGGGCTTCTCGATGATGGCGATGAAGGCCACCTCGTACTCTCCCCCGTTGCAGACAACCGAGAATTTTCCCTGCTCCACATGACCGGGGCACAAGTCTCTCCCGTCATACTCAAACTTCACTGTGACGGGATTTCCCTCAAATCCCTGCTCCACGCAGCGCATACGAAAAGAAGACGGATACACGATCCCCCGGATCGACCCGTCTGTCTGGCTTCTGATCGTAAAACTTCCACGGTACACTTCCCCCTCACCGATGGTAAGGATCAGACAAGTCTCGCTGAGCACAATCTCCGGACCTGCTGTCTGAAAGTCGCCTTTTGAAAATTTCTTAATTTTGTTCTTCAAAGCCTTCCACCTCTTCTTGCATCGCCTTTATTAGACATACTATAATAGATTATAGCATTACTGCAATCATAATGGCAATGCCGTAATCTGAAAATCTGGAAGAACCGGAAGAATATACGGGATCGGACAGCTTTTACCGCCGTCCGGTCCCGCATAACTTTTCAATATTTTCCTATCTGTTTGCATCCTCAAAAATCCTGTCAAGTATCCTTGCGTTCAAAAGAGTCTCTTCTTTGGACACAAGAGGCTTTTCGCCCTCCAGGATACACTTTCCGAACTGCTCGATCTCGAGCATGTAATTGTCCGGACACATGACCGTATGCTCTGTCTTCTCCTCATCCAGGATCTCCACATTATCCACATTGCCTCCGGAAGTGACTGTGAACTTCTGGATATACCGGCAGTTAAAATTGCAGGGAACTTCTATCCGTCCCTTCTCTCCTACTACTGCATAGTATCCTCTCGGATATGACTTCAGGGAAGAGTAGCTGGCCGCCTGGACACCGTCTCCATACATCAGAAGTGCTGTATTGCTGACATCCACTCCGTATTCCTGAGATATCTCCGCCAGAGCCCTGACCCGGACCGGCTCCTTAAAGCCCAGCAGATAGCTGATAGCGCTGATATTGTAGCAGGCCATATCGTAGAAAGACCCGCCTCCAAGGTTCCGGTTCATCCGGATATTGGACATATCCGTCAGGACATCTGTGAGATGGGACTCCAGATATTTCACTTTCCCGACAGCTCCCTGGTCGATCAGTTCCTTCACCTTCTGAATCAGAGGCGCATGCCGGTAGGCAAATGCCTCCATAAGGAGAACGCCCTCCTCCTCGCAGACATCAAACATCTCTTTTGCCTGTCTCTCGTTCAAAGCCAGCGGCTTTTCACACAGGATATGCTTCTTTGCTCTCGCGGCCTTTTTGACCCAGTCACAATGCAGAGAATTCGGGAGAGGAATATAAACTGCTTCCACATCCTCGTCTGCCAGGAGGGCCTCATATGTATCGTACGCCTTCTGTGCATGAAACAGCTCTTTGAATTCCTCTGCCTTTTTGCTTCCTCTGCTGGCCACAGCGTAAAGCTGCGCATTGTCAGCCTGGAGGAGTCCCGGGATGGTGCGCACTTTTGCGATGGAAGCGCACCCTAAGATCCCCCATTTTACTTTTCTGCTCATAACACCTTATCTCCTAATCTATTGCTCCTTCTACGAACTCCCTCATCCCCTGGAAGATCAGATACACAGACGTGGCACCCGCATCCTGGTGTCCGATAGCCCTCTCAAGGAGAGATTTCGCGCGTCCGAATTTCGCTACATATTTCTTTGTGTCTTCCATACCGCATCTGGCCGCCTCTTCCGCTGCTTTGAGCATTTCAAAAAGTCCTTTACCAGCGTTGGCCTCAAGGGCATCAACAGCGGGTGACAACGCATCTACCATTGTCTTGTCCCCCACCTGAGCGCCGCCTCTCTCCTGAATGGCATCCAGACTCTTCTTCTCCATCTTTGCAAGATCTTCCGCTGTGATGGTTTCTTTGGGAGCCATTCCTTTTGCACCGGCCAAATAGAGACTTCCAAAAATAACTCCCGACGCACCGCCCATGGACATGAGCATTGCCTGTCCTGCGGTCTCAAAGAGATAGTAGGCATTTTCTTCTCCCTGCATTTTCAAAAGTTTCTTCTTAGCCTTCTGCATGCCGCCGGCCATTCCTATCCCGTGGTCTCCGTCGCCGATCGCACTGTCCACCTCTGTCAGGTAAGGCTTGCTGGCTATGATCTTATCCGCTACATAGAGAAGCATATTCCTTGTATCCTCAGCACTGAGCTCTTCCAGAACACCATCTTTGCTTCTGGTGATCACAGCCGGCTCTACATCGGTCTCATCGAATTCCAGCTCCTCCTCATCTGCATCCGGAGAAATATCTTCCGCCACACCTGAAACCGATCCTTTTGCATAATAGGGAGAATAGCAGGGCGCATCGTAATACTTTTTCAGTTCATCGTCCAGCTTCAGGAAAGTGATGGAAAATCCTCCCATCTCCATGCAGGTGCAGTATGTCTTGACCTCTGCGTCGTATACTTTCAGCCCGTCCCTGTGCATGCGCTTATACAGCTCATAATAGACAAGATTCAGTTCCAGCAGGGGAGTGGAGCCAAGTCCATTGACAAGGACCGCTATCTCATCTCCCTCTTTCAGTCCCATTTCAGCTATAAGCTCATTGTACATTCTCTCCACCATATCACAGCAGGGCATCATCTTTGTCCTCTCGATCCCGGGTTCTCCGTGAAGTCCCATACCGAACTCCATCTCGTCATCCGCGATCTCAAAAGTAGGTTTATCATTGCCCGGCAGAGTTCCGGGGGAAGTGGCAAGCCCGATCGTATTGGTGTTGTCTCTGGCCTTCTCTGTGATCCGCACAACCTCATCCAGATCCAGGCCCGCATCACAGGCCGCTCCTGCAATTTTGATCGTATAAACATCTCCCGCAATGCCACGGCGGTCCGTTATCCTCTCTTTGGGAGCCGACGCAAAATCATCCCACTCGCGGACGTGTGCTGTCTTCATCCCTTCCGCCCTGCACATCTCCTCCGCCATGTCAAAGTTCAGATTGTCTCCCGCGTAGTTTCCATATACAAAGAGTACACCTTTTCCCTGATCTACTGCTTTCGCCGCCATCGTAATCAACTCCGGGTTGGGGGAAGCACAGATATTTCCACATGCCACGGCATCTGCAAGTCCGGCGCCGCAGTACCCTGTAAACAGGGGCTCGTGTCCGCTTCCGCCGCCGATGACCAAGGCGACTTTGTCTTTTCTGTGTCCTCTGTATTGAAATGCATTGTACTCGCCGATTTTTTTATAATATTTCTTATAGGCCGCCAAATAGCCTGTAAGACTCTCCTCCACTACGTTTGATGCATCTTTGTTCAGGATTTTTTTTGTACTCATCCAAGGCGCCTCCTTACTCTATGTTTCTGTGGCGTTTTGCCATTTTTTCAAAAGACAGGCCCTCCGTCTCATCCACTATCGTCATAACGATCATGTCAAACAGGATGAAAAGGCACTGCTCGAACAGATTTCCCATAGGCTGAAAGGAGGGAACCACTTCGTCGGTCCCTCTGTACACTGCTGCCGGAACAAAGAATACCTTATCCGCCAGATTTTTAGCCGTATCTCCACTCGGCGAACCGGTCACCACATAGATCATGGCCCCGGCCTCTTTCGCCCGTTCACATACATAATTAATATGCCCGATACGCCCATCTCCCAGGGTGGCGATCAACATATCTCCTTCTCCGATGGCAGGAGTGGTATCATCCCAGATCCAGTGTATCTCTTTCCCCATGTGCATCAGTCTCATGGCAAAAGCTCTTGTCGCCATGCCTTCCCTTCCAACGCCTATCAGGAAGATGCGGTCATGTTTTTTCACTTCCTCTATAAAGTCTCTCATCCCCGCCTGGTCGGTCTTCTCATATACCTGCCTGTGCTCGTCCAGTATTTTCTCATATATTTCTCTGTAATCCACGCCATGTACCTCCTTTTAGTCAAGCTCCCTGTGCAGGTAGTCCATCGTCTTTTTCATCCCCTCGTATACATGGTCGTCATCATCCTCAAATATAGTGACCACTTCCAGATACTGAGGGATATCATCCAGATGCGCGTCTTCTGTCGCCCGCCTGATCAGCTCCGGTGTAACAATTCCTCCTTCATGAGTGAAATCCCAGTGTCTGTCCCACAGTCCATCTGTCTGCTGGAGATGGATGGAACCGATGTAGGGAGCACATTTATTAAACCACAGCTCAATGTCCGCCTCTTCTTTAAGGAGAGGTTTGAACAGAGCATGGCCCCAGTCTACCAGCAGCCTGATCGGGATCTCGCTTCCCTCAAGATCCTGCATCATCTTGACGGACACCTCCGGACTGTGAGGGAATTCCGTGATCAGTGGAGTCGCTTCAATATGTATCTCCTGCAAACCTTTTTCTTTGCCGTAGGCCGCCAGCTTTCTGAGGGACTCCAGCATATCCTGGTATAACTCTTCCCTCTTCTTTGGATCTCTCGCATCATCATAGGTCATGCCGCCCACAGGCGTTCCCATGACAGGGCATCCCATTTTCACTGTCAGATCGATGGCTCTCTTAAAGAAAACAAGCGCCGCCTCCCTCTGTTCCCTGGCAGGCGCCAGCAGATGCGCATAGGAATAGGAAGCAAGACCACCGAAGGTTCCATCGATCTCCACACCTTCGTCCTCAAATGCCTTTTTGTACTGATCCGCCATGACATCTCTGTATTCCTCCGGCCACCAGGGATCGATCAGATCCCAGGTGAACTGGACATGATCCGTACCAAAATCCTGTTTGACCATCTTTGCCAGCTGGACCGGATCCAGCCAGCGTTTTACAGCAAATGACAAATTCAAACCAAGCTTCATAGATTAAACCTCCTTTAAATGTGATCCTGTTTTGTCTCTTTAGTTGAGTTTGATCCTCCTCTGCCGTTTCTCGCGGACAATGTCAGAGATAGAGCTGAAGGAGATCGCAAGTACAACGACGATGCCGCTGACCGCTGACTGCCAGTAAGAGTTAACGCCGAACAGTACGATGATATTCTGGATAATGGTAATAACCGCCGCTCCGATCAGCGCTCCTGCCGGATTGCCAACGCCTCCTGTCAGGGAAATGCCTCCGATAACAGACGCAGCGATAGAGTTCATTGGCCAGTCCTCACCGATAGCCGTCTGAGCTGATCCGAGGCGGCATACATATAAAAGCCCTGCCAGGGAGGAGATCAGACCGACGAGGGAGTAGATCAGCACGCGGATACGATCCACCTTGATACCGAGGATCTTTGCGGCTTCCTTGCTGTTGCCTATTGCGTAAATATAACGCCCGGTTTTTGTCTTCTTTACCAAAAACAGAATGACAATCAGAACAACCAGACAGATCACAAAGGGAATAGGGATGGGGCCCACGGAATTTTTGCCCAGGAACTGTACGTCTGAGGGAATACCCGTAACAGCCTTTCCCTTTGTGATAACAAGATTAACGCCGCCGTATACGCCCTGCATACCTATGGTCGCCACCATAGAGTTCAGCCGAAGCCGCGTAATGATGATGCCGTTAATGAATCCAAAAACCAAGCCCAGCGCTAAACCAACGGCAAGGGCCAGCCACGGATTCATCCCCACATTCACCATCAGCATGCCCGAAAGGATACCGCACAGACAGGCGATCTTTCCAACCGACAGATCCAGCTCTCCGACCAGGAGAAGCAGGGACTGCGCGATGCCGATCATTCCGATAAACGCCAGATCCCTCAACACTGACTGAAGATTGTAAATATTGAGGAAATAGGGAGAGACGATGCTCGCTATAATGATCATTCCGATCAGTATCGCCGCCATTGCAGTCATATTACTTTTCTTCAACGCATTGATAAATGCGTTTCCTGATTTCTGTTTTGCATTTTCTTTACTCATAATAAACTCCTCTTTATTTTAAGAATTCACTCCGATGATCGCCCCGAGTATATCCTGCTGACCGGCATATTCGTCAAACTCTCCGGCCACTTTGCCCTCATACATGGCAATGATCCTGTTTGAACACTTCTTAACCTCATCCATCTCAGAGGAAATCATGATAATACCAATCCCCTCTTCTTCCGCAAGTTTTTTCATAAGACGGTATATTTCCGTCTTGGTCCCAACGTCAATGCCCTTTGTCGGCTCGTCAAAGATCAAAAGCTTCGGCCTGCATGCCATCGCCCGCCCGATAATGACCTTCTGCTGATTGCCGCCCGAAAGGAACTGTATCTCTTTATCTGAACCAGGAGTCTTTACGTCATATGTCTCAATAACGTCCTGCGCCAGACTTTCCTCTTTTTTCCTGGAGATATTGAGCCCGCTCCTCAGCTCGTCCAGAACAGAAACAGAAATGTTTTCCCGGATAGAAAGCACAGGGAGTATCCCCTGCTTCTTGCGCTCTTCCGGCAGATATACCAGACCATGCTTTACAGAATAATTTGTATCTCCCAGCTTCCACTGTTCTCCGTCGATCTTCACAGTCCCCTCGTACACGGGAAGATAACCAAAAATGGCTTGCATAAGCTCGCTTCTCCCGGCTCCTACCAGTCCTGAGAACCCCAGTATTTCCCCTTTCTTCAAGCTGAAGCTGACATCGGTAAACCTCTCTCCGGTAAGGTGGTCCACCTCCAGCAGCACTTCGTCAGACACCTTCGTGGAGTAGAAGCGCTCATTCTGATCCACCTCACGTCCTGTCATCTGCCGGATCACCCACGCAGTGTCAACTTTATCCGTCTCTGAGAATGCCTCTTTTTTTCCATTTCGGAATACAGTGATCACGTCCGCAAGGAGAAAGATCTCTTCCAGCTTATGGGAGATAAAAATGATCGCTTTATTCTCCGCTTTTATCTTTTTGATGATCTCGAATAAGATCTCCGTGTCCTGACTGGTCAGACTTGTAGTCGGCTCGTCCAGCATCAGCACATCATAATCTTCATGGACTGTCGCCCGCGCAATCTGCAGAAGCTGCTGGGATGACACCGAAATATCCTTTACCATATCCTCTGGTCTTATGGGAATAGAAAATCTCTCCAGAACAGGAAACGCTCTTTTCTCAAGTTCCCTTTGATTGACTGTGCCTCTGATGCCTGATTTTTCATATGGCATGAACAAATTCTCCGCAACAGACATATGTCCAAACAAATCTATTTCCTGGGGAACATATGCGATCCTGTTAAAAAGAGCTTTGTCCTTCATCGCATTCTTTCCCTCGATCAGCACCTCTCCTTCTTCCGGTTCATACACGCCGGTCAGGCATTTGATCAAAGTACTTTTTCCTGCGCCGTTTTCTCCGATGATCGCATGTATTTCTCCCGGTTCAAAGGCCACGTCTACAGAATCAAGAGCAACAACCCCTGGAAACATTTTTGTAATATTCTTCGCCTCTAATATTTTCATAGAAATGCTCCTCACACCAAAGCGGGGGCGAGCAACTTGAATTAATCGAGTCACGAGCCCCCGCCTACTAGTCAATAAAAACTTTCAACAATATTCAGATTATTCTGCGCTGACAATCTCGATCCATTCATCTACATTGTCCTGTGTAATACGGCCGATACCTGTATCAACCATAGCCGGAAGATCCATTCCCTGGGCTGCCTGATATGCCATGAGAACCGCATAGATACCCTGCTCCTGCGGAAGTGTGGAAGAGGTCGCTGTGATCGTTCCCGTCTTGACATACTCAAGGATTTCAATCAGGTTATCCATAGCTACAAACGTCACCTGATCCTCCATGCCTCTCTCCTCGATAGCCGCTGCAATACCGGAACCGCAGGCGTCACAGTTCAGATATCCGGTAAGATCCGGATTGGCTGCAAGCACTGCCGCTGCCTGAGACTGAGCTGTCTCAACATTGTCATTGTCGATACCGCCATCGATCACTTCGATATCCGGATACTCCGCAAGCGCATCCAGATGAGCCTGGTATCTCTCTGCATGATTGGGAGCTGTAGGCGCACCCTGCATAACCGCAACTTTTCCGGATGTACCCATCTCCTCGATCAGCATCTCAACAGCAATCTCCGCCTGCTCCGCAAAATCGTTGCCAACTGACGTAAGTCCGCTTCCATCAGGTGAAGGCGAGTCAAAAAGGATCACCGGAATACCTCTCTCCTGGATCTCCTCAATAATAGCCGCGCTTCCGTCATAGTCAACAGGATCGATCAGGATGGCTGTCGGTTCAGTGGCCGCCGCCTGCTCCAGCACGGAGTTCTGTTCAGAAACTTCCGCTGATTCCGGAGCGCGGTAATCAATCGTAACCTCCACGCCGAGCTGCTCTGAAAGCAGATCCGCCTCCTTCTGGGCTCCCTTGTTGACCTCGTCAAACCATGCGTGTACTGTTTTCGGAATAAGAACAAAGGTCATGTCTTCCGCTGCCCCGGAAGTCTCTCCATCACTCGAGTCTCCGCTGTCAGAGCTTCCTCCGGAACAACCAGCCGCCAGCGTTACCATCATTGCCGCTGTCAACAATACTGCCAAAATTTTCTTTTTCATTTTACTCCTCCTTTTCTGAATTTTATCTCTTTTCGATGGTTTTATTATATATCACATGTTATTTGTTTCCAACGAGACAAAATTTAGAATAGGTGGGATTATTTTTAGACGCTATCGCAGGTTGACGATCTCATCTGAGATATCCTCCACATACTCTTCCCTGGACTTTATGATCACAACAGATGTTCCCCTGGCCGCAAATTTCTTTATATATGATTTCACAATCGCCACCCCGTACGCATCGCACTGGATAAAAGGCTCAAAGAGAATGAGGGCCTTTGGGTTGTAAATATACCATCTTTCCAGAGTCATGCTGATCAGATCATTGATCCCCAGTCCTCCGGCCATCATTGTCTGGCCGGTCTCCTCTTTTTCTATGCTGTTTCCCGCCATCCTTGCCATGCCGCCGGCGGAAGAAATATATTCCAGAGAGGAAATTTTTCGCAGAGACGGGAGGAGCAGATTTTCCTCTACGGACATCTTTGCGAAGATCTCGTCCTGTCCGCCCATGGATTTAACGGACACGATCTTATGTCTGACGAGAAAATCCGGACTCACCCCCGCATACCGGTGTCCGTCTATGATATAAGAAACTCCTGTCTCTGTCATCCTGCCTGAAAGCGCCATAAAGAACCGCTCCTTTTCTTTGCCGTCCAGGATGAGAAAAGACATCACCTTTCCCTTTGCGAACATGAAATCCTCTCTCTGTCTTTTTCGAAACACAAAGTTTCCTATTCCATATACGATATTTTCATTTTCCGGCCGCTCCTGAGCATATCCCCCCTCCGCTGTCTTCCCGGCTATCGCCCCTCCATTCAGGAGAAACTGCTCCAGATGCACACTGTTCCTGATAAAGCTTTTCGCACATTTTTTTACGATGCGACCCTCGCTGAACACAATGTATTTGTCTGACAGAAGATGCATGATCATATTAGAGTGGCTGCTCACAATGACAGACATCCGGTCTGAGACCAGTCTTTTCATTACGTCCGCAAAAAGCACAATGTCTTTCGAGTCCATCCCTTCAAATTCATCTTCAATAATGACCAGTTTCGCACCTCTTTTCAGAGCCTTGATCAAATCCACGATCCTTTTTTCTGCTTCTGTCAGATCCCGCATCCTTCTCGAAACATCAAATTCCAGTCCAAGTTCTTCAAAATACCGCCCCATTTCCAGTTCCAGCCCTCTCCCGTGTAGCAGCATTTTTAACCACCCCGTATCGACAAGACCAATATATTCCGCCACGGTCCAGTCGTCGATCAGATAGTTGTCAGCAGCCATACGGTACACCTTTTCACGCAGGTTCCTGCTCCCGGACACCTTTTCTCCGGCAATATAAACTGCGGCTCCGTCTATCCCCCCTTCAAGATTTCCGTCCAAAAGCTGTACGAGAAGATCTTTTCCCGAATAAGTAAGCCCGAGAAATCCCACACATTCCCCTTCCAGAATGCAAAGCGAAATATTCTCGAGCCTGTTTGTCGGAGTAAACGTATAATTCAGATCATTAATACGCAGTATTTCTTTCTTCATTTTTCCTGCCTCTGTCTGTCCCAGTGTTTACCGGGATCGTAATCTCCACATCTGTTCCCTGTCCCGGCGTGCTGTATACATTGACGCCATATTCCTCCCCGTACAGGAGTTGGATCCTCTTATGGACATTTGGAAGGGCGATCCCTGTACTTCTCTGGTCCTTCCCCGCGCCGTCTTCCAGCTTTACATCCCTTGAGCGGATCTTTTCATTCAGTTTCCTGAGAGTATCCTTTTCAATCCCCCCGCCGTTGTCCGATATGGTGATGATCAGATTTTTCTCTGTCACGATCACCTCGATCATGACTTTCCCGCCCTCAAGCCTCTCCTCAAGCCCGTGGAAAACAGCGTTCTCCACGACAGGCTGTATGATCAGCCTGGGAATCAGGAAATTGTACGCCTCCTCGTCCTCCTCGTCTATGATGATCTCCATAGAAAACCGGTTATTAAATCGGTATCTCTGTATCAGCATATAATTATCAATATTGGCCAGCTCATCTCTGAGGGTGACAAGATTTCCCTTCTTGCTGATACTGTATCGGAAAAAGGCTGCCAGCGCTTCCACCATCCTCGCTATATCCCGGTTGTCGTCCATCAGGGCCTGCCCTCGGATACATTCCAGTGTGTTGTAGAGAAAATGTGGATTGATCTGACTTTGAAGAGCTGTTAGTTCTGTCTGCTTGTCAAAGATCTGCGCCGAGTTCTCTCTGGTCTTCTGGGCGGCATACCTGTCCATCATCTCTTTGATCCGTCCGATGCACGGTATCTTTCCCATCCTTTTTTTCACTTCTTCCTCCGTCCAGTTGTTTTCTGAAAACACCTCCAGAATCTCGTCCAGATCACTCAGCGGCCGGATCACAGCCTTACAGACAACAATTAAAAAAAACGCCTGGAGTACGCCTAAAAGCGCCAGAGGGACAGAAGGAGCTCCTCTTACTCCCAGCGCGCTCAGCAGCAAAAAGACCAGAAGCGTCTCTGTCACTAATATAGCTTTCAGAACAAGGATCTGTTTCATACTCTCCTCCTACGAGTGCAGCTTACGGTAAAGAGCCGGCTTTACCCCCACTGTCCTGGTGAAAATCTGGCTGAAATATCTGGCATCCTTATATCCCACACTCTCTGCAATCGCAGCGATCGTCTCATTTGTATTGCAGATCATTTCCCTGGCCTTCTCCATGCGGATATTGACAAGATACGCACTGAAATTGATCCCGGTCTCTTTTTTAAAAAGCACGCTGAAATATACCGGATTGAGGCCGACAATCTCGGCCAGATCCTCCAGGACGATCTTATCGCCATAATGTTCATCAATATACTGCCACGCCTGTCTTATTGGTTTTGTGGACTCTGCTTCCATAGCCTCCCGGCTTACGTCCAGATATCCTCCCAGTCTCGTCTTCAGCAGGCTTTTCAGCGCCGGAATCGTATAGCAGTGCTGACAATTAGACTCCAGCCCCTTTCTGACGCTCCTGGTTTCCTCCTGCTGCATATCGATATGTTCAAAGAAAAATGCGGTCAAAGCTTCTGCCAGCTCATAGCATACAGAAAAATCCAGATCGTCTCTCAATATGAATTCGCTGTACATCTGATTAATGCACTGTTCCAGCTTCTCCCGGGAATAGCTCTCGATACTTGTCAGTATATCATTTCTGTATCTTTCGGTAAGATCGGACGCATCCACCTTCTTTTCACGGGTAATGGACTCAGCGTAAATGATCCTGCCGGCCCCCAGCTTGATCCTGTTCCCGACAGCCTGGTTCGCCTCGCAGATAGAAAACCGGATCTCGCCGAATTCCGTTCGCTCCGTCCCCACTCCTATCGTCACCTCATACTGTTCGAATCCCATCAAATATTCCTTGATCGATGAGAGGATATCGCTGATCCTGTTCCTGATCTCCTTTGACTTGCTGCAGTCATAGTTAAACAGACAGTAGATATGCAGATTTTCCTTCTCGCAGATGAGCACTTCCTCCGCCTCTGTCTGGAGGATACCTTCCACCGAAGAGACGATCCTTTCAACAGTCAGTTTATCCTGCTTCCTGTCATGCTTATTGTAATCCACATAGTCCAGCTTAATATCAATTCCTCTGTAAATCTCTCCTTCCAGAGGCACCCGCATATCTTCCGGACGGATCTCATCTTCCTGCTCGATGATATTTTTCAGGAAATCACGCTTAATGATCTGACGGCTCTCAGAAACTGCTTCCCTCATCTCCATCTGTTCTATGGACTGCTGGTATTTTTCTGTAAGCTCCGTGTGCAGCTTTTTCATCGCCTTATTGAGCTCATTTTCATTGACCGGCTTCAGCAGATAATCCTCAACGCCATACTGAAGCGCGCGATGCGCATACTCAAATTCCTTGTACCCGCTGATCACAATAAACTTCATCTCATCATGCAGTTCTCTTGCCTTGCTGATCAGGTCAAGTCCATTCATTTTAGGCATACGGATATCCGTGATGACGATATCAGGAGGCACTCTCTTTATAAGCTCAAAAGCGCTCTCCCCGTTATCCACCACATCCACGCACTCCATATTGAATTCATCCCAGCGGATCAGATGCTTGATCAGCATACCTATCCGAAATTCATCCTCAACGATTAAAACCTGCCATTTCCTCTTCTGCATTTTTCTTTCCTCTTAAAACGGCGTCCCGATCATATTGTAGGGCGTCACCTGGTACACATAATAGTTCAGCCAGTTGGTGTACAGATTGTTCCCGTGGGCCCGCCAGGTCAGGAGGGGCTTGTTCCGGGGATCGTCATCCGGATAGTAATTCTCCGGCATCTCGATGGGCAGGCCCTTGGACAGGTCTCTCTTATACTCCCCGTCCAGGGTGACTCTGTCGTATTACGGGTGTCCCAGGACGGAGACCTGGCGTCCGTCCG
>CAZZBJ010000016.1:0-29645 GCA_964652805.1 uncultured Mordavella sp.
CATTCTTTCCGGTATAATAGAGATTCATAGTAATACTCATAGCTCTTTCCTCGCTCGTACATTTAGATAGATAAGGACAGTTTTTGCAGATACTTTTATCACTCTTGTATTCCTTATAGCCACCTCGATTCATTGTCCGATAAGTAAGGATCTGATCTGCCGGACAGATACAGCAGTCATAGTACTCATCGTAGACATACTCATATTTCTTGAAGAATCCATCTTTTGTCATGGGCCTTTTTTACTGTCTGTCTTTCCCCTTTTCATCCAGGGAATACAGCACCAGTCCCCCCTTCTTCTCGTAGCCTGTATCCCACATCTGCTCGAAGTCCAGCCTGGTGGCCTCTCCGTAGGTGGCCGCTGTCACGTAAAACCGGCCCTCCCTCTCCTCATAGCCGGTAAGGAGGAACCAGTGCCAGGTAAAGTCGCCAAACTGCTTTCTGTCCCTGTGATAGAGGAGAAGGCAGGGAACCGGCAGCCCCTGATCGATCTGCCCTCTCACCGCCTTCTTTGCCTCCTCCACGTCCGTCTCCCCGTAGAGGGGCGCCATGCCAAGGGCCTTTCCGTCTTCATTTCCCAGGTCTCCCAGATAAGTCTGAAATCCCTCTATATAGGTCTCCAGCCGGTCGATGCCTCCTGCTCTTGGCTTCAGGTAGGGCTTCATCTTCATGCTGAAGTCCTTGTAGTCCTGCTTTGTGAGACGGAGCGGATCCTTCGGGCAAAGCCCTGTCATCCCTCTTCGCAGGGCCAGATAGATGCAGGTGTCGCAGGCCGTGGCCGCCCCGCAGCCGCCGATGTGCATGACGATGTTGGTGAACCAGTCCTGATTCCCGCCGTAGGCCCCCTCGATCTCAAAGTAATCCAGATGTCTTTCCATAGCTGGTCTTCCCTTCATTTTTTCTGTAAAAAGAAACCCTGTTTTTTCGGAGCTTTGCGGAGGGGATTTTTAGGAGAGACGCCCCAGGATTTCTCCTATGGGAGCGGATATGGTGAGCTGCGCTCCCACTTCCCTGGCCGTGGCGCTCTTGTTGATGACCACCAGATGCCTGCCGCGAAAATAGTCGATAAAGCTGGCCGCCGGGTAGACTACCAGGGACGTGCCGCCGATGATGAGGGTATCCGCCTCGCTGATAGCCTGGATACTCTTCTGGATCGTCACCGCATCCAGGCTCTCCTCGTAGAGGACCACGTCCGGCTTGATGACGCCTCCGCACTCGCACCTGGGAATACCCAAGGCCGCCTTTACGTAGGCCGCGTTGTAGAACCGGCCGCATTTCTGACAGTAATTTCTGTGGATGCTGCCGTGGAGCTCATACACCTTCTTACTTCCCGCCTTCTGGTGGAGTCCGTCGATATTCTGGGTGATGACCGCTGTGAGGCGCCCCGCCTCCTCCAGCTGGGCCAGCTTTTTGTGAGCCGGATTGGGCTTTGCGTCCAGACACATCATCTTCTCCTTGTAGAAATCATAGAACACATCCGGGTGCGCCTGAAAGAAGCTGTGGCTCACCACCTGCTCCGGCGCGTACTTGTCATGCTGGTGGTAGATGCCGTCCGCGCTCCGGAAGTCCGGTATCCCGCTCTCCGTGGAGACGCCCGCCCCTCCGAAAAAGACCATTTCCCCGCTGTCATCTATGATCTCCTGCAGTTTCCTTACTTCCTCCTCGTACATACGATCACCGCCTCCGCTTAAAACTGAAATAAGTTTAATCCAATCTCCTCGCCGTATTTTCTGTCCA
Source organism: uncultured Mordavella sp. (assembly GCA_964652805.1). Lineage (GTDB taxonomy): Bacteria > Bacillota > Clostridia > Lachnospirales > Lachnospiraceae > Claveliimonas. The sequence continues at coordinate 1,737 of CAZZBJ010000016.1, forward strand.
CATGCCCCGGAATGACTGTTATGACCATCTCGCAGGTAGCGCTGACTACCGCCCGGTTCAAATGTCCCCCGAAGACCTGGCCCTTCTCGTTGGCCGCACTCATGTGCAGGTGGGTATAAAACTCCCCGTCCATGGTGTTGATGGTCCCTGTCAGGGACACGATCTCAAAGCTGCCCTCAAACTCGTTGGCCAGGTATTTCTTCTCATCTGTTTTGAACACGCCGGCTGTAAACTGTTGGATGGCCCCCAAAGCCTGGACAGAGGCCAGCTTGATCTCCTCCTTCAGGGCGATCTCTTTTACCTTGTCCAGAATCTCCTCACCCTTGTCAATTCTCGCAATGATGGTATTTTCAAATCTTCTGTATTCCATGATACTGCCTCCTTTACTTTCTTTAGTGTACCACTTTTCTTTTGTCTTCTCTACAGGAGCCTGCGTAAAAATGCATTTCTTCCAAACCAAAAAGGAAGGGCGCCTCTCCCGGCACTCTCCCCTTATGTTTTCTCCTCAGTATTTTACTGTTCGTCTTTTCCGCTGTACCCTCTGAAGAACTCCGCCAGCCCCTCCAGGGTCTTCACAAGGACGGGAATTTCGTCCTCGGAGAGCTTGTTTATGATGGCCTGGGTCATCTGACGATGGTAATCCTCGTGGTGGCGGTAGGCTTTGATCCCCTTCTCTGTGAGCCTGACGTAGACCACCCGCCGGTCCTTCTCGCTGCGGCGGCGCTCCACGTAGGCTTTGTTCACAAGGCTGTTCATGGCTGTTGTCAGGGAGCCCACGGTGATATTCAGCTTCCTGGCAATGGAGGACATGTTATTCCCCTCGCCCAGACCGATGGCCTCGATGACGTGCATATCATTGTTTGTCAGATTCTTGAATTCCTCTGTGATGATGGCCTGCTCCTCCAGCTTCCATATCTCGTGGAACAGATTGACGAGGATATCGTTGATGGCCCTGTATGCATCTTCCATGAACATTTTCCTTTCTGTGCTCCTGCAGAAGTGACTGGATCACTTCTCTCACTGTCTCAATCCGGTCCGCCTTCCAGGCGCCCGCGCCGCAAAAAAGAAGGGCGTTCTCCACATCTCCCTTTGCCGCGCTGACAAGGGCGTCTGTAATGCAGTAGGGAATTTCGGCGGGATTGCAGGTGTGGAGGCACCTGTGACAGGGGCTGTGGGGGATTTTCTCCCCGCTCATGACCCGCTCCATGAAGCGGTTCCGTATCGCCCGCCCCGGCATGCCCACCGGGCTCTTCACGATCACGATATCCTCTTTTCCCGCCCGGATGTAGGCCTCCTTATACCGGATGTCCGCGTCGCACTCTTCTGTCGTGACAAACCGGCTGGCTACCTGGATGGCGTCCGCCCCCAGATCAAAGGCTCTCCGGGCTCTCTCCCGGTCGTCGATGCCGCCGGCCAGAGCCACAGGAATCTTCCGCCCGTATCTCTCCTCAAAGGAGCGAACCGTCTCAAGGATGGCTCTGATCTCCTCCTGGTAGGCGGGGGAAATATCCGCCCCGTCCTCCCGATCCTTCTGCCCGGAAGTCTCCTTAGATGCCCCCTGGCCAAGCTGTGCGAACTTATCCAGCTGCTTCCTGGTAAAGCCCAGGTGTCCCCCTGCAAGGGGGCCCTCCACCACGAGAAGGTCCGGCACCCTCTTGTACTTTTTATCCCAGTACCGGAGGACCACACGGGCCGCCTTCTCCGTGGAGACGATGGGCGCCAGGGCGGGCTCTGTCTCTCTTCCTGTCTCCCTGACCACCTCAGCCGCTGCCTTTGGCAGGTCCATGGGAAGCCCGGCGCCGGAGATGATGATGTCCGCTCCCGCCGCCACGGCGGCCCTCACGTACGCTTCATAGCACCGGCTGGCCACCATGATGTTAAAGCCGACGACTCCTTCCGGCGCGATGGCCCGGGCCCTGTCAAACTCTTTTTTCACAGCCCGCAGGTTGGCCCCCAGGGAGTCTCTGTCAAAGTCCGACTCCCGGAAGCCTATCTGGGCGGTGGAGATGATGCCCACGCCGCCCTCTCCGGCCACGGCTCCTGCCAGGCGGCCCAGGCTGATGCCCACGCCCATGCCGCCCTGGATCAGAGGAAGTCTCGCCTGTCTGGCTCCCAGCTTCAAAGGTTTTATTTCCATATAAATCTCCTACATCCGACGGAAGCGCTCATACCGCCTCTGGGTCAGCTCTTCCACCGGCATATTTTCATATTTCTCCAGGAACTCATCTATGCTCTCCGAAATCCTGCCTGTCACTTCCTCCAGGTTCAGTACTGTGTAGTGGGAGGGCTCCGGAAATACCTTTCCCACAATGCCCGCCTTGTAGAGTTCCCGGGCCGTCAGCTTCATGACGCCCGCCGCCTCCTTTGCCTTTGTGCTGTCCTTCCAGAGGATGCTGGCAAAGCCCTCAGGGGAGAGGATGGAGTAAATGGAATTCTCCAGCATCCACACATCGTCCGCCGTGGCCATGGCAAGGGCGCCGCCGCTGCCGCCCTCCCCGATGATGATGGAGAGCACCGGCACCTGCAGGCCGGACATCTCGTAGATGTTTCTGGCGATGGCTTCACCCTGCCCCCTCTCCTCGGCCTCCAGACCGCAGAAGGCTCCCGGCGTATCCACAAAGCAGATAACCGGACGGCCGAACTTCTCTGCCTGCTTCATGAGCCGGAGGGCCTTGCGGTATCCGTCCGGCGAGGGCATGCCGAAGTTGCGCTCTATATTTTCCTTGGTGGTCGTTCCCTTGGCCTGGGCGATGACCGTTACAGGCTGGCCGTGAAATCTGGCGATACCGCCGATGATGGCCTTGTCGTCCGCAAAATACCGATCCCCGTGGAACTCCAGGAAATCCGTAAACAGAGCCTGGATGTAGTCAGACCCCACCGGACGGTCCTTCATGCGGGAAATCTGTACCCTGTCCCAGGCGGAAAGCTCTTCCTCCCCGTCAGGAAGAGGCGCTTCCGTCTGGCTCTCCGGATGGGACGGCGAATCTGCCGGCCGTGAAGCCTGGCGCTCCTTCCTGTCAGCGCCGGGCCGGTCTGTCTTCTGGTGCATCTGGAGGATTTCGGACAGGACGGTTTTCAACTCCTCCCTCTCTACGATGCGGTCGATGAAGCCGTGCTCCAGCAGAAACTCGGACCTCTGGAAACCCTTTGGCAGCTTCTGGCCGATGGTCTGCTCAATGACCCTGGGGCCCGCAAAGCCGATGAGCGCCTTGGGCTCCGCCAGGATCACATCACCTAGCATGGCAAAGCTGGCCGTCACGCCCCCGGTAGTGGGGTCTGTCAGGACGGAGATGTAGAGAAGCCCTGCGTCGCTGTGACGCTTGATGGCGGCAGCGGTCTTGGCCATCTGCATGAGGGAGGTAATGCCCTCCTGCATCCTGGCTCCCCCGGAACAGGCAAAGAGGAGGACCGGGAGGCGCTCCTTCGTAGCCCGCTCCACAGCCCTTGCAATCTTCTCGCCCACGGCCTCTCCCATGCTTGACATGAGGAAACGCCCGTCACAGACGCCGATCACAGTCTCCAGGCCGTTGATCTCCGCCTTCCCTGTCACAACCGCCTCTTTCAGCTTTGTCTTCTCCTGCACAGCCGCCAGCTTTTCCGGATAGCCCTTGTAGTCCATAGGGTTGGCGCCCACAAGGTCCTTGTCCCACTCCTCAAAGGTGCCGTCGTCGGCGATCATCTCAATGCGCCTGTAGGCGTGTACGCGGAAATACCCGCCGCACTTGGGACAGATATAGCAGCCGCATTTCACGTCCTCGGCGATGATGGCGCTGCCGCACATGTTGCACTTGCGCAGCAGTCCCTCCGGCACCTCAGGCCGCTTCTCCCGCAGGGAGATGTAGCCCTTTCTTGGAGAGCCGGATCTGGTCTTTTTAAACATATTTTCTAACTTCATTTTTACGCTTCTTTCCGGGCTTTCTCAAGCTCTTCGATGAATTCGATGTCTATGTTTCCGGCGATATAGTCCGGGTTGTTCAGTATCTCGTACTGGTAGTCTACGTTGGTGTCAATGCCCTCGATAATGATCTCTCCGAGGGCGCTCCTCATCTTGCGGATGGCCTCGTCCCTGTTCTTGGCCCACACGATCAGCTTGGCGATCATGGAGTCATAGTAGGGCGGGATGGTGTAGCCGCTGTAGATGGCAGAATCAATGCGGATGCCCTTGCCTCCCGGCAGGTACATGTCCGTGATGGTCCCCGGGGAGGGACGGAAGCCCTTTTCCGGGTTCTCCGCATTGATCCTGCACTCGATGGCGTGTCCCGACAGCTTCACATCCTCCTGCCTGCAGGAGAGCTCTTGACCGGAGGCGATGCGGATTTGCTCCTCGATGAGATCGATGCCTGTCACCCACTCGGTCACCGGGTGCTCCACCTGGATCCTTGTGTTCATCTCCATGAAATAGAAATTGCCGTTCTTCTCAAGAAGGAACTCGATGGTGCCGGCATTGACATAGCCCGCCGCCTTGGCTGCCCTGACGGCTGCCTCCCCCATCTTCTGTCTCAGCTCGTCGGAGATAGCCTCGCAGGGGGACTCCTCGATCATCTTCTGGTGATTTCTCTGGATGGAGCAATCCCTCTCTCCCAGGTGAATGACGTGGCCGTAATTGTCCGCCAGGATCTGAAACTCGATGTGGCGGGGATGCTGCACAAAGTGCTCAATGTACATGGTGTCGTCACCAAAGGCCAGCCAGGTCTCCTTCTGGGCTGTCTGGAAGCTGCTCTCGAACTCCTCCGGCGTGTTAGCCACGCGCATGCCCTTTCCGCCGCCGCCCAGGGCCGCCTTCACGATGACCGGGTAGCCGATCTCATCTGCGATCCTGGCCCCCTCCTTTGCATCGTACACCGGCTCCTTGCTGCCCGGTATCACGGGGACGCCGGCAGCCATCATGGTGTTTCTCGCCTCCTGCTTGTTTCCCAGGCGGGCGATGACGTCTGACCCGGGCCCGATAAAGGTGATGCTGCACTGCTCACACAGCTCCGCGAACCGGCTGTTCTCGGAGAGGAAGCCAAATCCCGGATGGATGGCGTCAGCACCGGAAATGATGGTGGCGCTGATGATCCGGTCCATGCTCAGATAACTCTCCGCGGAGGGCGCAGGCCCGATGCAGACAGCCTCGTCCGCAAGCTGTGTGTGGAGGGCCTCCCTGTCCGCCTCCGAGTAGACAGCCACTGTCTCAATGCCCATCTCCCGGCAGGCCCGGATAATGCGGACCGCAATCTCCCCCCGGTTGGCGATCAGTACTTTTTTAATCATCTGGCTCATTTCTATCTATTCCTCCCGTCCGGTCTAGCCTGCCATAAAGGTCAGCTCCGCACTGACTACCACCTTGCCGTCCACGCTGGCAACTGCCTCGCCGATCCCCATAGGTCCCTTGGCCTTGATGATCTTTGTCTCCAGCTTTACCTTGTCTCCCGGCACGATCTTGCCTTTAAATTTACATTTGTTGATGCCCCCGAAGTAGGCAGTCTTTCCTTTGTTTTCCTCCTTGCTCAGGATGGCCACAGCCCCTACCTGAGCAAGCGCCTCCACCGTGAGCACGCCGGGCATCACCGGCTCTTGGGGAAAATGCCCCTTGAAGAAATCCTCTCTGTATGTGACGCATTTATAACCAACCGCAAACTGTCCCGGCTCATAGTCCTCGATGTAGTCCACAAGGAGGAAGGGATGGCGGTGTGGGATGATCTCTTTGATCTGATTGATATCCAAATGGTTCATGCTCTTTGTCTCCTTCCTGTATTTCCTATGAAAGGCGGAACAGAGGCTGTCCGTACTCTACCGCCTGGCCATTTTCTGCGTAGATCTCCTCCACCGTCCCGTCAAAGTCGCTCTCGATCTCGTTCATCAGCTTCATGGCCTCCACGATGGCCATGACCTGACCCTTCTTCACCGTGTCTCCCACAGACACGTAGGGAGCCGCATCCTCAGCGGGAGCCGCGTAGAAGGTTCCCACCAGAGGGCTCTTCACGATCTTGCCGGAGGGCTCTGGGGCGGTCTCCTCCGGTGCCGCCTGTGCCGGCGCAGACCCGGAAGCTGCTGCTAAGGCTGCGGCAGGAGCCGCTGCCTGCGCAGCCGCAGCGAGGGTCCCTTTTTCCTTTGTGAGATGGAGCTTGACGCCCTTCTCCTCATATTTCAACCCGGTCAGCTCTGAGTCAGAGACTGCCTGAATCAGTTTTAACAGGTTCTCAAATTCCATGATCTCGCACCTCTTTTATTCTTCGTATTTCTTGATCAGCAGTGTCGCATTATGCCCGCCAAATCCAAGGGAGTTGGTCATGGCGTAGTGGATGTCCTTCTCCACCGGCGCTCCCACCGCATAGTTCAGATCGCAGTCCTCGTCCGTCTCCACGGTCCCCATAGTCTGGTGGATAAAGCCTTCCTCCACGGATTTCACCAGGGTGATGAACTCCACGCCGCCGGCTGCTCCCAGAAGGTGGCCGATCATGGATTTTGTGGAGTTGATGACCACATCTTCGGCTGCGTCGCCAAAGGCCTTTTTGATGGCCCTTGTCTCAAAGAGGTCATTGTGGTGGGTGCTGGTGCCGTGGGCGTTGATGTATTCTACCTGGGAGGGTGCAACCTTCGCCTCCTCCATGGCAAGCTCCATGGCCTTGGCTGCCCCCGCCCCGTCCTCTGACGGGGATGTGATGTGATAGGCGTCGCCTGTCGCGCCGTATCCCACAACCTCCGCATAGATCTTTGCTCCTCTTGCCTTCGCATGCTCCAGCTCCTCCAGAACAACCACGCCGGCTCCCTCGCCCATGACAAAGCCGTCTCTGTCCTTGTCAAAGGGGCGGGACGCTGTAGCCGGATCCGGGTTGGTGGAGAGAGCGGTAAGGGCGGTAAATCCGGCCACGCCTGTGGCGCAGATAGCGCTCTCGGTCCCCCCTGCCAGCATAATGTCCGCATCACCATACTGGATAGCCCGGAAGGCGTCTCCGATACAGTGGGTTCCCGTTGCGCAGGCTGTCACCACATTGGTGCACTTGCCCCGGAAGCCCAGCTGGATGGACACGTTGCCGGCCGCCATGTTGGAGATCATGAGGGGCACCATCAGGGGATTAACCTTGCCCGGCCCTTTTGTCCTGATCTTCTCATAGCTGGACTCCACCTGCTGCAGACTTCCGATCCCGGAGCCGATGATGACGCCGGCCCGGAAAGAGTCCTCCTTCTCAATGTCAAGCCCCGCGTCGTCGCAGGCCTCTTTGGCGGCTGCCACGGCGTACTGGGAGAATGCCTCCATTCTTCTGGCCGCCTTGAAGTCCATCCTGTCCTTTGCCACAAAGTCCTTCACCTCTGCCGCCAGCCGAACCTTATAGTCTGTCGTATCAAACTTGGTGATGGGCGCAATGCCCACCTTTCCCGCCTTTACTCCTGCCCAGAACTCGGGAGCTGTATTTCCCAGGGGCGTCACCGCTCCAAGTCCTGTCACAACTACTCTTCTCTTCATCATATCGCCATTCCTCCGTCTACCTGGATCACCTGTCCCGTAATATAGCCCGCGTCATCAGAAGCCAGGAAGGCCGCCGTCTTGGCAATGTCCTCCGGCTTTCCAAATCTTCCGAGCGGAATCTGAGCCACAGACGCCTCCTTCACTGCGTCAGACAGGACTGCCGTCATCTCTGTCTCGATAAATCCGGGAGCGATGGCGTTCACCGTGATGCCCCGGGATGCCAGCTCTCTTGCCACCGCCTTTGTCAGGCCGATGACGCCGGCCTTAGAGGAGGCGTAATTGGCCTGTCCCGCATTGCCGGCAATGCCCACAACAGAGGACATGTTGATGATGCGCCCGCTTCTTTGCTTCAGCATCTGTCTGGACGCGAAGCGGATGGTGTTGAAGGTCCCCTTCAGGTTTGTCTCAATGACCCTGTCAAAATCCTCCTCGGACATCTTCATCAGAAGACCGTCTCTTGTGATGCCCGCATTGTTGACCAGAATATCCAGTCTTCCGTAGGTCTTGATGACATCCTGGATAAACGCCTGGCACTTCTCAAAATCAGACACGTTGCACTGGTATACCTCCGCCTTTCCGCCGGCTGCCTCGATCTCCTTCTTTCCTTCCTCCGCACGGTCCTTTGAACCGTTGTAGTTGATTACCACGAAGGCTCCCCGGGATGCCAGCTCCAGAGCGATGGCTCTTCCGATGCCCCGGGATGCCCCTGTTACTACTGCAATCTTTCCATCTAACATTTTCTCGTACAGGGCGATCACGCCCCTGCCTCCTTCTTGCTTTTCAACTTTCCTGCAGGCTCTCTGCCACTTTCTCCACGTCAGCCCATGCGCCCACATTGCAGACGGTCACATCCCGGCTGATCTTTCTCATAAATCCGGCCAGCGTTCTGCCCGGACCGATCTCCACAAAGGTGTCCACCCCTGCCGCAATCAGGTTTTCCATGCTCTGCTGCCAGCGCACGGAGGAGCTGACCTGGCGGGCCAGCAGCTCTTTTGTCCGGCTGATATCCGTCACCTCCCGGGCCGTCACGTTTGTCACGTAGGGCACCTTCAAAGGAGACAGTTCTACGCCCTGCAGCACCTCTGCCAGCTCTTTCCCTGCCTTCTCAAGCATGGGGGAGTGGAAGGGACCGCTGACGTTCAGCATGACGGCCCTCTTTGCTCCGGCTTCCTTCAGCTTCTCCGCCGCAGTCTCCACTGCCTTTGTCTCCCCGGTGATGACGATCTGCCCCGGGCAGTTGTAATTGGCAATGGATACGCCCTCCATGGTATCTGTCACCTTCTCGATCTCTCCGCCTGTCATGCCCATGATGGCACACATAGCTCCCTCCCCTGCAGGAACTGTGTTCTGCATGAGAAGTCCTCTCTTTCTCACAAGGCGGATGGCGTCCTCATCCTTCATGCCGCCGGCCGCCGCGATGGCGCAGTACTCTCCAAGACTTAAGCCCGCTGTTACATCCGGGCGGATGCCGGCCTCCTCCACGACCTTGGTCATGGCCAGGCAGGTAGTCACAAGGGCTGCCTGCGTGTACTCTGTCAGATCCAATTTATCGTTTTCATGAAAGCACAAATCCTTCATGTCAATGTCCATGTTATCCCTCAGCACCTCTGACGCCATGTCGTACACAGCCTTTGCCGAAGCGCTGTTCTCGTAGAAATCCTGGCCCATGCCGCATTTCTGCGCACCCTGTCCCGGATAAATAAATGCTATCCTACTCATAGAAGGCCGCTCCTTTGATCAGTGCATCTGTCTCGCTCACCAGCTTGTCGATAAGCTGTTTACATGACATTCTCTCATTCACCATGCCGGCGATCTGCCCTGCCATGACGCTTCCGTTTTTCACATCGCCCTCCACGACGGCCCTGCGAAGTCCGCCCAGCGTCAGAAGCTCCAACTCCTCAAAGCTTGCGCCCTTGTTCTCCAGCTCCAGATATTTCTTCGTCATGTCGTTCCGGAGAGCACGCACCGGATGTCCTGTAGTGCGGCCTGTAACGCGGGAGTCGATGTCCTTTGCCTTGATGACGCGCTCCTTGTAATTTTCATGTACCTGGGACTCGTCGGTCACGACAAAGTATGTTCCCATCTGCACGCCCCTTGCTCCCAGCATGAACGCCGCGGCGATCCCTCTTCCGTCAGCGATACCGCCTGCGGCGATGACCGGAATATGGACTGCGTCCACCACCTGGGGAACCAGGACCATAGTTGTATTTTCTCCGATGTGTCCGCCGGCCTCTGTTCCCTCGGCCACGACCGCGTCAGCGCCGCAGCGCTCCATGCGCTTTGCGAGAGCCACGGAGGCGACTACCGGGATAACCTTCACACCGGCTTCCTTCCACATCTTCATGTATTTTTCCGGGCTTCCGGCTCCGGTGGTGACCACCTTCACGCCTTCCTCCACGATAACCTTTGCGACATCGTCCGCATAGGGGCTCATGAGCATGATGTTGACGCCGAAAGGCTTGTCTGTCAGTTTCTTTGCTTCTCTGATCTGTTCGCGCACCCAGTCTGCCGGAGCGCTTGCTGCTCCTATCAGTCCAAGCCCACCGGCATTTGATACGCCGGCTGCCAAGTGATATTCAGCGACCCAGGCCATACCGCCCTGGATGATCGGATATTCAATTCCCAGTAATTCCGTTACTTCTGTTTTCATATTGACAACCCCTTTTTTCTTTTTCTTTCACTTATTTTTCTCTATTTGTGTGACTTAATGTAGGAAATCACGTCGCCGACTGTGGCGATCTGCTCCAGGTCCTCTGTGGGGATCTCCACGTCGTACTCTTCCTCCAGAGCCATGACCATCTCAAACAGGTCCAGAGAGTCTGCTCCAAGATCCTCTTTAAAGGAAGTCTCCTCTGTGATCGTCTCTGCATCTACTCCTAATGAATCCGCTACCATTTCTTTGATTTTTTCCAGCATTGTCTTGTTCTCCTTTTCTTTTACCTTTTTATTTTGATCTTATCTATGCCATCGCCGCCTCCGGGCAGCGCTGCACGCTTATCTGTTCCAGTCCATGACTGCCGCGCCCCAGGAGAGGCCGGCTCCAAATCCGGCAATCACGATCCTCTGTCCCGCCTTCAGCCTTCCCTCCCGGTTCAGCTCATCCAGCAGGATGGGGATGCTGGCTGAGGAGGTGTTGCCGTACTCCTGCAGGTTCATGGGGAATTTTTCTATGGGCTCCTCCATCCTCTTTGCCACGGACTCCACGATCCTCCTGTTGGCCTGGTGGAGCACATACAGATCGATGTCCTGCTTTATGAGCCCGTTTTTCTCAAGCACCTCATCTATGACCTCCGGCACTTTCTTCACAGCGAATTTGAACACGCCCCGGCCGTCCATCTGCATGAGCATCTCCTCCTCGGGGATACTCTCCCGGTTTTTGTTATAATGGCTTGTACAGGTGAGAGCCCCGCCCTTGCTCCCCGCAGAGTGGGTCACCGGATAGTAGAATGTCCCTTCCCCCGCCTTCACCACCACAGCGCCGGCCCCGTCGCCAAAAAGGATGCAGGTTCCCCTGTCCTTCCAGTTTGTCAGGTTGGACAGGCTCTCGCTCCCTATGACAAGGATGGTCTTGTACATGCCGGATGCCAGATAAGCCAAAGCCGCGCTGTAGCCGAACACAAACCCCGTGCAGGCGGCGCTCATATCATAGCAGGTGGCGTTCACCGCTCCGATCTCTCTTTGCACCTCGCAGGCGGCGCAGGGGAGAATCACGTTGGAGGAAACGGTGGACACAAGGATCAGATCCACCTCCCCGGGAGCTGTACCGCTGTCCTCGAGAGCCTTTCTGGCCGCGTCCGCCGCCATGGATACCGTGGTCTCATCGGTGATGATGTGGCGTCTCACCACGCCTGTCCTCTCCTGTATCCACTCATCGCTGGTCTCCACAAGCTGCGCAATATCATTATTATCCATCGTATGTACAGGCACACTGGAGCCTGTACCGCATATCACTCCGGTCATGTCTTCGCTTCCTCGTTTCTCTATTATTTCAATGCGTCAAATACTTTTAATCTGAAATATTTTGACTTTCAAAGTATATAGCAGTACTCGTCTTCTGTCAAGAGCTTTGGACAAACAATCGTCTTCTGTTTTCGACATGCCGGCTCCTGTCCATCTGCCTGCGTCTTTGATAGCGGAAGCTATTATACTTGAAAAAAAGCAGAAAAAAATAGTATAAATATATAGTCTGACAAATAAGGAAATCATAAAAAACTCTGCTCCGCCGCAGGAAGGCGCAGCATATAAGAAGGGATCTGCAGTCAAATGAACAGGAAAGAAAACCGTAAGATGTTGCCTGTTTCGTTTGTATTCCGCATTGTCCAGGGTACCCTGATCGGCCCGGGAGTCGTTCTCCCCGGCGGCTTCGGAGCTCTGGTGACAGTCATCCTGCCGGTCAAAGTCATCAACGCCCTCTTTGACAATTACTACTCGATCGCCTTCCACGGCATTGTGGTGGGCGTCGTCCTTGCGCTGGCCCTGGATAAGTTCAACAGCGGCGTAAAGGTGGAGTAGAGAAAATCACACGCCGCAAAAAAAGAAGCATCTCCTGCGCTGGAATGTCCCGCGCCGGAAGATGCTTCCTCTTTTTTCGCATTTTTCTATTCCGTCTGTATGATCCGCTCGGCGATCTCCACGCCCGTAATGCTGGCAGCCACGCCGCCCGCTCCGGTCTCCCGCAGGGTCACGTCCATCTTGTCGCCTACCTCCCGCATAGCGTCAATGACCTGATCCACCGGGATGCGGCTTCTGATGCCCGCCAGGGCCATGTCCGCCGCCGCCAGGGCATTGACAGCGCCGCCTACATTTCTCTTGACACAGGGCACCTCCACAAGGCCAGCCACCGGGTCGCACACAAGTCCCATCAGGTTCTTAAGCGCCATGGCGGCCGCATGTCCCATAGTCTCCTCGTCCGCCCCCTTCACGTGACAGATGGCAGCCGCCGCCATAGCGGATCCGGATCCGATCTCAGCCTGACAGCCGCCCGCCGCCCCGGCCAGGAAAGCACGGTTGGCGATCACCTGTCCCACGCCGGCAGCCACGTACATGGCCTCCACCATAGTCTCCTCCGGTACCTCCTGCTCCTTAAAACAGGGGATGAGCACAGCCGGGAGAACGCCGCAGGCCCCTGCTGTGGGAGCTGCGATGATACGTTTCATGCAGGCATTGTTGCAGCCCATCTTCAGAGCCACTGTCATGACCTTGGCCATGAAATCTCCGCACAGGGTGTCTCCCTTTTTCTGATACGCCTCCATGAGGCCGCCTTCTTTCCCCACAAGACCGCTCCTGGAGATCCGGTCCGGCTCATAGGTGTCCACGTTCTCGCACATGATCCGCCACATGCGGGTCATCTCCTTCCAGGAGTTTTCCCCGGACACACCCCTCTCGCTGCAGTCCTCGATCTGGACTGCCTTCCAGAACGCAATTCCCTCTTTTTTACATCTCTCTTTGATCGCTTCTATTGAACCATATGACATATCTTCCCACCCCTCCTATTCGTCCTCTGCTCCGCTCACATTGAGGAACGTCACTTTGATAATACCGTCCAGCTCTTCCAGCCAGGAAATTGCGCTGTCCGGAATGATCTGATCCGTCTCAATGACCATGACAGCGTATCCGCCCCTCTTGTCCCTGAAGAGCTGCATGGTGGCGATGTTGATGTTCTTCTGGCTTAAAATGTTGGCCACCTGGGCCACATGCCCCGGCTGATCCTGGTTGTGCACAATCAGCGTGTTGCTCTCCGCGTTAAAATTTGCTTCAATTCCGTCCAGCTTGCTCACCACGATGCGTCCGCCGCCGATGGAACAGGCCTGGATGTCCAGACTGCCCGCTCCGTCCGCCTCAAGGATCATCTGCACCGTATTGGGATGAGCGCCCCGGATATCCTTCTTCTGGATCGTAAAGTCAAGCCCCTCCTCCTTTGCGATACGGAAGCTGTCCGGAATCCGCATATCATCCGGCTTCATCCCCAGAAGTCCGGCCACGATGGCCCGGTCCGTACCGTGTCCTTCCCCGGTGGCCGCAAAGGATCCGTGGAGATAGATGGCAGCTTTCTGCGGCTGCCTCCCCAGAAGCTGCCTGCCGATCAGACCGATCCGGTCCGCACCTGCCGTATGGGAACTGGATGGCCCCACCATAACAGGACCCAAAATATCAAAAATACTTGCCATACTGCTATACCTTTCCTTTCTTTTTTCCTCTCAACAAAGCACGTCTGCATGTCTGGCACTATTGTACCATACTCCGACATTCGGCGCTCCAGGAAAATTTTGCAATTTTTTCAGAAAAATGTTTGCAATTTACTCTGGCATGTGATATTATAATCTTCGTCGAGCGGAGATGGCGGAATGGCAGACGCGCTAGATTCAGGTTCTAGTGGGAGCAATCCTGTGAGGGTTCAAGTCCCTTTCTCCGCATAGTAATAGGAAGCCTTGAGAAATCAAGACTTCCTATTTTTTCTATATTCTCTCCTCTGTCCGGGCGTCAAACAGATGAATCTTCTCCGGGCGGAAGTTAAAGTGCACCCGGTCACCCTTGCGGATGGGCGTGTCGGCCTCCACTTTGACCGCCACGTTCCCGCCGTCGTAGTCAAAGTACAGGCAGGTCTCTGCCCCCAGCATCTCGTACACACGGACGCGGCTCTCAATGCCTGTATCAGCGATCCGCATGTCCTCCGGACGCACACCGATGATAAGGTCTTTGCCCAGCTCGCTCTTTTTCTTCACTCTGTCCGCCAGCTCCGCAGGCAGCTCCATCTGCATGCCCGCTGTGCTGGCGTAGATCTTCTCATGGCGCATCTGACATCTGCCTCTGAAGAAATTCATGGACGGCATGCCGATAAATCCTGCCACGAACACATTGGCCGGCTCATTGTAGAGCACCTCCGGAGAGGCGATCTGCTGGATCTCTCCGGCCTTCATGACCACGATCTTCGTACCCAGAGTCATGGCCTCTGTCTGGTCGTGGGTCACATAGATAAAGGTGCTGTCAAGCTCTCTGTACAGCCTTTGTATCTCCCTCCTCATCTGGGCCCTGAGCTTGGCATCCAGATTGGACAAAGGCTCGTCCATCAGGAAGGCTTTGGGCTGGCGCACAATGGCACGGCCCATAGCCACTCTCTGCTTCTGTCCTCCGGAGAGCTCTGCCGGACGCCTGTCCAGCACCTGCTCCAGCCCCAGTATCTTTGCCACTTCCTCCACCTTCTGCCTGCGCTCCTTTTTCAGCACATGCTTCAGTCTCAGACTGTAGGCCATGTTTTCCGCCACGGTCATGTGAGGATAGAGCGCGTAATTCTGGAATACCATGGCTATATCACGGTCGCAGGACTGCACGTCATTCATGGTCTTTCCATCCATCACGAGAGTGCCGTCGGAAATCTTCTCCAGTCCGGCGATCATACGCAGCGTTGTGGATTTTCCGCATCCGGAAGGTCCCACGAACACTACGAAATCCCTGTCGTGAATATCCAGGGTAAAATTCTTTACCGCAGTAACTCCGTCTTCAAATTTTTTATATACATGGTTTAACTGGATTTCAGCCATCGTTATACCTCCTTGTCCATCCGCTCAAGGAGTCCGGGCAGCTCCTGGACAGAATTCAGTATATAGTCTGCCTCTCCCCGGAAATCCTCCTTGCTGCTGACGCCGCTTAAGACGCCTATGGCGATGCCGCCGTTGTTCCTGGCGAAGACCACGTCATTGTAGGTGTCTCCCACCACGGCGATCTCCTCCGGCCGCAGATCAAACTTGTGCTGGAACTCCAGGAACATGTCTGCCTCCGGCTTGGGTCTTTTCACACCGTCATCGGCTCCCACGTAGTCAAACTCCTGGTAGGTGCCCAGCTTTTTCAGGCAGCTCTTGGCGGAGCGCATGGTGTCCGCCGTGGCAAGTCCCACGCAGACGCCCTTCTCCTTCAGGGCCCGCAGCATCTTTTTGATATCTGTAACCTGCGTGCAGCTCACGTTTTCCCCGGTCACATTCTCGTCGAAAAGGCGCTCCAGCTGCTCCCGGACTCTGGCCGGGTCCAGGGTGATCCCTTTCTTTTCCAGCGCCCGGCAAATATCCGCCGCTATTTCCTGGTAGGACTTGTAGGCCAGAGCCCCTCTCGGATCTACCTTCCCGTCCTCCACGCCCATGGTACGCAGCACGTAGTTCATCCTATCCTTGTCCGGCCGGATGTGGTTTTCCTCGAGAAATGCAGGCGTCACAGCCAGAGCCGCCTGGAGCCACAGAGAGAAAAAGTCCACCAGTGTCCCGTCTTTGTCAAATAAAATCCCTCTGATCATAATTCCGATTCTTCCATTGTCTTTTTTATTTCGCCGAAGGTGCGGTACCGGGAGTTTGCCGATCCTCTGAACACAGGATTCATGTAGCCGAGGAATTCCTTCTCCCGGCTGCGAACATCCAGGCGAAGCCACTGCCACTGTCCTTCCTCAAGCTCCGCGTCAGCCAGCACCTCCCATTTTCCGCCTTCCAGCTCTCTGACCTTCAGATCCTGGAAAACGCCGTTTCTCACCAGGGAGACCCGCGGCTTCTCAGAGAGCCCCTCGATCAGCGCCTGTATCGTTACTCTGTCCACAGCTTCCGGGAGCTTATCTCCTGGAAGAAAGGTCCTGCCGGCTCCGCAGATCACGGGAGTCATCCTGCAAAAGCGGGTGACGCACATGTGCCCGGCCTTCACGGCCGCCATAAGGTTGTCCGGCGTAAGCTCCCCGCAGCAGACCCAGGTGGCCGGGTCTCCCGGAATGGAGGGGAGGTCCGCTCCCTCGTAGCGCTCCTCTATGAGATTGTGGGAGTCGCTGCCGCCCACGCCGTAAATCCGGTGTCCGTCCTGCCAGAGGGCATCCAGAAAGCGCACCGCCTTCTCGTTGGAGTCTTTGGCGTCTGTGTAGGTTGGGTCGTTGATGATCTCCAGACAATCGATGTCATCCAGGTCTGTCTGATCATAGCGCCATTTCCATATGGTGAGGAAGGGATGGTTGATGCTTGTGATCCAGTGGTTCTCCC
Organism: uncultured Mordavella sp.; assembly: GCA_964652805.1. Classification (GTDB taxonomy): domain Bacteria; phylum Bacillota; class Clostridia; order Lachnospirales; family Lachnospiraceae; genus Claveliimonas. Next base: position 18,189 of record CAZZBJ010000016.1, read on the forward strand.
TCGCCTCCCGGATAGTCTCCCCCATGTAACTGTCCACGATTTCTTCGCCGCCTCGAGCCACAATGTCCAGGATCCGCTTCGGCAGCTTTGTGATGCCGAACAGGTTCATATGTCCCTTGTCCGTCGTCACCTCTATGCCGGGAAGGATGCACAGGGATGTGTCGCACCAGCCTGTGTGCATCAGGTTGTGCTCCGTGGGCACATAGAAGTCCATACCCATATCCTCTGCCTTCTTCATGGCATTTTCCAGGGACTCCTTTCCATCGGACAGCCTTGTGTGGGTGTGGAAATCCCCCTTATACCACTGTTTTTTTGTCCCGTACACCCTGTCCCAGCGATACGTTTCCGGGGAAATCTCCAGGGTGTTCTCCACCCAGGCAAGGCCGCCCATGGGGTCTGATACAGGACCCTCTCCATCGGATACGGTCATGGTGATACAGCCTCTTTTGTCCCCCATTCTCTGGTGCAGGTACTCTGTAAAGATGCCCAGGCACACCTGCCAGGTTCCCGGCTGTATCCTGCCCGGCACGCCTCCGATGGTGGTGTCCTTCGGGCCCTTTCCCACGCACAGGTTCTGGTCTGCCCAGGCCAGCTGCTTCTGAAGACGGATATGTCCGTTCGGATCCTCCAGGATGATAAAGCTCATATAGCGGAATTCATCCGGCAGATCCACTTTGATATGCAGTCTTTCTGTATCACAGGGAACCTCTATCGGCTCCCTGTGAAGATTTTCAGCCTCCCGGCTGACGGGAAATTTCAGTTCCTGTCTCATTTTATAACGCGTCCAGCGCCTCCTGTGCAGTTGCCTGTGCCTCGTCCAGTGCCTCCTGTGCCGGTACATTCTCCAGTTCCACCTGGTCTGCCGCGATCTGCAGAGCGTCCAAGATTTTTCCACCCGTCGGGTCGATAAGGGCAGATGTGCCGTGCATTGCCTGCTGAAGAGGTACAAGAGCGTGTGGGTTCTCATCCGTGTAGGCCTTGAAGTCCGGAACCTCCTGTGTGGACTCGCGCACAGCCACGTATCCTGTCTCCATGGACCATTTTGCCTGGTTCTCCGGTGTTGTGAAGTACTTCATGAACTCATACACACCCTGCTTCTCCTCGTCGGAGGAGCCTTCCAGCATGACAAGCTGAAGCGCGTCCACTGTAGGTGCTGACGGGTTGTCGTTAAATCCGGGCTGCTCGATAGCGCCTACGATATCGAAGTCAAGGTCTGCCTGATCTCCTGAGGATCCTGTGTATCCGCCGGCCTTGTTCTGTAGCACATCGTCAATAGTTGTGTACCAGTACTCCCAGCCCTGTCCGCCGGAGTTTACCTTCATGATCTTGTCGTCGTGGATCCATTTGCGGAAGCTCTCCCATACGTCCACCCACTCTTCGGAGTTGATCAGGCACGTCTCGCCGTCCTCGCTGATAAGGGAAGCGCCGTTGCTGAGAGCTGCGTCCACAAGGTTTGCGTAGCCCCACATGGGCTCCCATCCAACCACGCTGTCTGTTGTGATCTTCTCGGCTGCTGCCGCCAGGTCCTGCCATGTCTCGATGGTGGTGGGGTCAATCCCCGCGTCAGCAAAGAGCTGCTTATTGTAGTAGAGCACCTGTGTAGTTCCGTAGGCCGGAAGGGCAAAGAGCTTTCCGTCCTCGTCCACGCCCTGGTCATAGAAGACCGAAAGGTAGTCCTCTTTGTCGAACTCGTCATCAGCGTCCACGAACGCATTGATGTCTGCCACCAGGTTCTTTTCCGAGAGGTTCCTGGACTTGTCTGTGTCAAGAAGGGCCATATCCGGCGCATGATTTCCGGCAATCCCTGCCTGGAGCTTCTCATAGGTCTCTGTGTAGTCTGCCTGTGTGGTGGTGACAACCTCGTACTCATCCTGGGATGCGTTGAAGTCGTCAACAATCTCCTGGAACACGTTCACAGCTGTCTTACCGCCTGAGTACCACAGGTCAATCTGGAGCTTTCCGTCTGCTGTCGTTGTCAGCTCAGAGGAGGAGGAACCGCCGCCGCAGCCTGCCAGAAGTGATGTTGCCATAGCGCATGATAAAAGTGCTGATACCATTCTTTTCTTCATAATATTTCTCCTTTTTTGCTTCTTTTTCTTTCCTTTGTTTTTCATAATATATGTAAGAGGGTTTTATCCCTTCATACCCGTGTCTCCGCCGATGCCGTTGATGAACCATTTCTGGGTGAAGGCAAACAGTATCAGAAGGGGCAGTACGATGATGGCGCTGCCGGCCATGACAAGGGGCCACTCGGTTCCGTAGGCTCCGCCTTCGATGAAGAACTTCCGAAGTCCCTGGGACACCAGCATCTTGGAGTCTGAGTCCGTGATCAGGGCAGGCCACATGTAGTTATTGTAGCAGGTGATAAAATTCATAAGTCCCATCGTGATGAAGGAGGACTTTGTCATGGGACACACCACTCTCCAGAGGATCTGCCAGTGGCTGGCCCCGTCTATCCTGGCCGCTTCGATTATACCCCCAGGCACCTGCATGAAAGCCTGTCGCAGAAGGAAGATGCCGAATATGCTGACACATCCGGAGATGATCAGTCCCGTATATGTGTCCAGAAGCCCCCAGTCAGCCAGAATGATGTAGCCGGGAATGTAGGTGGCTGCCACAGGCAGCATGTAGGTTCCCATGATCACTGCAAAGAGGATCTTCTTTCCCTTAAATTTCATAAACACGATGGCGTAGGCGATCATGGCCCCTGTCACGATCTGTATAAGCAAGGTAAAGGCTGACACATACAGACTGTTTCCCACATATCTCAGAAGGGGCGAGTCGAATATAACCTCGTAAAAATTCTGCCACTGGAACTCTGCCGGGAAGAAGGCCGACACATCCATGATCTCCGCCTTTGTCTTCAGCGCACTTAAGATCATCCAGATAAAGGGGAAGACTGTAAATACGCAGAACACAAGAAGTATCACGATTTTTCCTGTTTTTTGCATTCCTGTTCTTATCTTCATTCTTTTCCCTTTCTTCTAATAGTGGACCCATTTCTTGGACGCCGTGAACTGCACTGCTGACAGGAATACGGTCAGGATGATCATGACGACGGCCACCGCAGTAGCCTGTCCCATGTTGAATTCCTCAAATCCAAGCTGGTAATACATGTATAAAAGTGTCCTTGTGCTTCCCGACGGTCCTCCCTGGGTCAGGATCTGTATCTGATCGTAGGCCTGCAGGGATGTGACCATGGTGATAATAACAAGGAAGAAGGTGGTAGGTGAGATACACGGGAGCGTCACGTCCCGAAATCTTTGCCAGCCCTTTGCCCCGTCCAGCCCGCTCGCCTCGTAGAGCTCCTTTGGAACCTTCTCCAGGGCGGACAGGTAAAAGATCATGGCATATCCAAGGCTCTTCCAGACCGTCACGATGATGACCGCAAGCATAGCCGTGTCAGAGCTTTTGATCCACTGGAGTGCCGGAAGATGCAGAAATTCCAGCACGGTGTTCGCAATTCCCGTATCCGGGTCATAGATCCATGTCCACACGATGGAAATTGCCACGGTAGGCGTGATCCACGGGGAAAAAAGAATAAATTTGATGATCCCGCTTCCCTTAAACGCTTTCTGCATCAGCAGCGCCAGGAGCAGTCCCAGGACGATGGTGGGGAGCAGAGTCCCCACAGTGAACACAATGGTGTTCCACAGGGCATCGTAGAAACGCGCATCCTTGAAGAGTGCTGTAAAGTTATCGAGAAATACAAAATTATATGTTGGTGACATATAGTCCCAGTCTGTAAAGCTGATATACACAGACCGGAGTATAGGGTAAATCCAGAATACGACCAGCGGGATCAGGGCGGGCAGGACAAACAGCCACACAGTTCCCACTTTTTGAACGTTAACCTTTTTTCTCATAACGCATTTCCTTTCTGCTTATCATTCCATAGATCACGAGCATGGTAACCGCTGTCGCCGGCAGCGAGATCCATACGCCGGTCATCCCGGTAAATGCCGGGAGCAGGAACAGGCATACAGGTGATACAATCAGGCTCTCCGCAAAAGTGAGGATCACAGCCAGCCTGACCCTCAGCACCGCATTCAGATAAGAGAGGTTAAACTTCGCAAATCCTGTCACCAGGAAAGCAAGAGCGCTGATCCTCATGCCTGTTCCGAAAAATGCGGCCGCCTCCTCGGAGAGGCCGAACCACCGGGCAAGATAGGGCGTGCAGATCCATGCTGCCGCCATAGTCCCTGTCCCCAGCACGCCCGCTCCTATGCGGGCGATCCGTTTCACCTGTCCAAGTTCCACAGGCCGCCCCGCTCCGTTGTAGTAGCTCAGGAGGGGCTGCACTCCGTCTCCTATGCCGGTCAGCAGGTACTGTACCGGAAAGACGATGTAGGAGATGACGGCATAGCAGGCCACCGCCGCCTTTCCCCCGTACCGGAGGCACTGCCAGTTGGTGAAGATCAGAGCCACAGTGGGCGCCAGGGAGACACCGAAGGCGGTGATGCCGCCGCGGCAGATCCTGGCCGCCAGCCTCCTTTCAAGAGTGGGCCGTGTCTTCTCTTTGCAGGCCCTGGAAAGGACAAGGATGCTGATGGTCAGCACCACGAGCTGGGCGGTCACTGTCCCGAAGGCCGCCCCCCGTATTCCCATTCCCAGGGGAAACATCAGATAGTAGTTGACTGCGATGTTCACCACAAACCCGGTCACCATGCTGATCATGGCCGCAAAGGACAGATTCATGTTCCGAAGGAGAGGCGTGATCCCTGTACCGCACACCTGCAGCACGCCCCCCGCAATGATGATGCCGGTGTACTGCTGTGCCTGCTCCATCACATCCCCCTCTGCTCCGAAGATGCGAAGGAGGCGGCCCCTCGCCGCAAAGAGGATGACCGTCAGGAGGATGCCTGCCAGCGCAAGAAATGTCACCGTTGTATTGAACATTCTTCTGCAGCCGTCCCGGTCGCCCTTTCCCATCATATTGGAATAGAGGACGCTACCCCCTGTGCCGATCCCGATTCCCAGAGCTGTGATCACAGCCGGTACGGGCCAGGCGATATTGATGGCCGCAAGTCCTGTGTCCCCCGCCGCCTTTCCCACAAATAGTCCGTCCACCACGCTGTACATGCCTGACATGGCAAAAGCGATCATGGTGGGGAGAGCCTGTTTTAAAATTCGTCTGAACACGAGTGTCTTGGTTCCTTTCTTTTTTGTCCTCTCGGACACAACCCGGATTATAAACAATGATCTTTAAGAAATCTTCAAAAAAATGTAAAGTCTGTGTAAAGCGTTTTTCTGTAAAATCCCACGAAAAAAGAACCTTCCGGAGCAATGCTCCGAAAAGTCCTTCTTCTGCGTTTTATAAAACTCTACACATCTTTCCTGTGCATATCCTGTTCAAACTCCTTTGTGGACTGTATCAGCATCTGGTCAAAGCGGTCCGGATCGCTGATCATGATGGCGCCGCACAGGGCGTCCACAAAGGCCATCTGAGAGATGCGGGAGGAGATCCACCGGCTGATCTGCGAGAAATGGATGGTAGGGGTGATGAAGATGTAGTCTGCGATCTGGGCCAGGCCGGACACCTGGTCCCCCGTCACCGCCACCGTCACGGCTCCCGCCTGCCTGGCCGCGGCCAGGGAGTCTATGACAGCCTGGGTCTCCCCGGATATGGAAAACCCGATAGCCACGTCCTTTTTCCCCAGATGGCCGGCGCTGACCTTCTGGAAGAACAGATCGGAGTAGTTCCTGCTGATGAGCCCCAGGTGGAGCATCCTGCCGGACAGCTCCGCCGCTGCGTTGGCGGAATTGTCTGTCCCGTACACATCGATGATCTTGGCCTTCTTTATGACCTTCACAACCTCCTCCAGCTGCTCCAGATCCAGATGTTTCGCCATATCCGATATCATGGTGAGATCGTCCCTGATGATCTGGAAGACAGTCTCGTATTTTCTGTGCTCCCGCTTTGCCGGGGATTTCTTACATCCGGGAGCCGGTTCCCTGGCAGCAGCCTCAGGCAGTCCCCTCTCCTGCTGCCCCTTCTCCCGCCAGACTTCCCGCTGAAAGGCGGACCAGCCCTCATAGCCCGCAGCCTGCAGCATCCGGATGATGGTGGCCTGTCCCACCCCGGCCTGCCCGGCCAGATCTCTCACGGTCATGGTCCGGGCGGTGTCCGGAGCCTCCAGAAGAATGTCCGCCGCTTTCTTTTGATTTCTGCTCAGCATGGCATAGCAGAGCCTCAGCTCTGTCTCCCACATAGTCCTCTCTCCTCCCTGCGGAACAGCGCTCCGTTTTTTTAACTTTTTTCAATATCTCATTTTAGCACTGTCCACCGGAGAATGGTGTGGAAATCCTGCCATTTTACAAAGATTTAACCTGTATCCCGCGCTCTGTGCGGAGCAGCATGTGGGTTTTGTGGGACAATATCTTCCCCATGTACCCGTCATAGAGCTTCCGAATATCCGGATTTTCACGAAAAATTTGTTTGATTATTTAGTGGCATTTGCTCCATCCGCAGCTCTTGCAGATGTTGCATCCCTCTTCAAATACCAACGGCTCACCGCACTCCGGACAGTACATCTTGTCTTTGTCCAGCTCTGCGGAGACGGCCTTCGGCTTCGGAACCTTCTTTACCTTCTTCACTGGCTTTTCCGCCTCGCAGTTCTCTTTTGCAGCCAGCTCTGCCTGCATCTCATTGTACATATCCATGAGAGCATTTCCCACTGCCATGGGACAACAGGCCCCTCTGCTGGTGTCTTTCCTGGTCACTCTTCTGGCTGTGTAGGATGGGCAGGAGCCGCTGGAGTTGAGCTGATCCACAATGGTCTCAATGCTGATGCCACCCCTTGCGCTGATGGAGATCATACGGGACAGTCCCACCATGAAGTTGTTGCAGCCGCCTGTGGAGCCCTTGCTCAGGTATGTCTCCAGAAGGGCGCCTGTGTGGGGGTCAAACAGAGCAATACAGTGCAGGCTTCCGCAGCCTGTCACCAGCTTGCGCTTCTTGCCCACCACGTCGTCTGTCACAAGAAGGATCTCGCCTCTCTTCAGGCCCTCGCCTGCGGTGACCTCCTTCTTCTCTTTCTTCAGGTCCGTGTTGAGGATACCGATTCTCTTGCAGCCGTCGCGGAAAATGGTGATTCCCTTCAGTCCCTTCTCGTAGGCGTACATATAGAGACCTTCCGTCTCCTCCACAGTAAAGCCGTTGGGCACATTTACCGTAGAGCTGATGGAGGCGTCAATGTGCTGCTGCCACACGGACTGCATATCGATCCTCTGACGGTAATCCAGAGTCATGGCAGTCACAAAGTAGTCCGGCAGCTCTGCGTCGCTCTTGATGCCGAACTGCTTCATATAGGCCTCCACAATCTTTGTGTACACCTTATAGTAGACGTCTGCCCCATGGAGAGACTCGGTCTTTCTCTCATAGTAGTTTGCGTAGACAGGCTCAATGCCGCCGGAAATGCCCAGCATGGTGGACAGGGTTCCTGTGGGGGCAATAGTCAGAAGCTGGGAGTTGCGAAGACCGTACTTTTTCACCAGCTCCCTTGTCTTCTCTGTCGTGTTTGCCAGAAAATAGGGAGTGCTCATAACCTCTTCGATCTCACAGGCCGGGTAGGCGCCCTTTTCCTTGGCCAGCTTTGCGGAAGCGGCAATGGCTGAATCCGCCATGGCAAATCCGATCTTGTTGCACATGGCCACAGCGTCCTCCTCGCCGTAGGTAAGGCCCAGTTTGATGAGACAGTCAGCAAGTCCCATGATGCCAAGTCCGATCTGACGCCACCGGGCCACGCTCTCCTGCTGCTCCTCCAGGGGATGAAGAGGAAGTCCCTCCTCCAGCACTTCGTTCAGGGCTCCCACAGAGACCTCCACGCAGTGCTTCAGTCCCTCGAAATCAAACTGAGCGTTCTCTGTAAATGGATCATTTACAAAGGCAGACAGGTTGATGCTTCCAAGAAGACAGCTTCCGCCTGCCGGCAGAGGCTCCTCGGCACAGGGATTGACTCCCGCGTAGGAGAAATCCTTTGTGTTGCTCAGAAGGTTCCAGCCCTCGATGCGGTCCCAGAACAGAGCGCCCGGCTCCGCATAGTCCCAGTTTGTCTCCGCGATCTTGCGGAACAGCTCCCTGGCGTTGACCTGCTTTTCAATGACCTGGCCTGTGGCCTGCCGTGTATAATGAAGGAGGTAGTCCTCGTTTTTCTTTACTGCCTCCATGAAATCCTCGTGGATGCGGACGGAGATATTGGCCTTTGTGACCTTCTCCAGATCTGTCTTCAGGTCAATGAACTCCTCTACATCCGGGTGGGAGCAGTCGATGGAGATCATCAGCGCGCCGCGCCTTCCGTTCTGTCCGATGAGAGCCGTCACAAGGGAGTACAGCTCCATGAAGGACACAGAGCCGCTTGTCTCCTTTGCCGCATTGTTGATGCGGGCCCCTCTGGGACTTAATTTTGAGATATCCACCCCGCAGCCTCCGCCGTAGCTGTAAGTCCGCGCCAGCTTTTTGGCACAGTCAAAAATGCTCTCAATATTATCCTCCGGTGGATCCACCACATAGCAGTTGGAGTAGGTTACCTTCCTGCCCTCCTTGTCCAATCCCCTGTTGGACAAGATCCGGCCTCCGAACAGGAACTTTTTCTCCCGGATATACTGAGCGATCTCTTCATTTCCGCCGCTGATGCGCCCAACCCACTCTTCAAAGCTCTCTTCTTCGTTGCAGTATTTTTTGGCCCATATGTCTGTGCCGAGCTGATTGTCCTCGCCCAGCCATTCTTCTACAGTCATTTCACGTTTCTCCTTTTTTTATAATCAACTATATCAGGATACCACTATATAATGTGCTTTTCAAGTGTACATTATACATTATCTGCGTTTTATCTAAACTCCCTGCTTCTTGCAGATATCCTCCAGACAGCACTTGTCACAGTGGGGCTTTGTTCTTGCCGTGCACACATCCCGGCCATGGTACACCAGTCGGTGGCACAAGTCGCTCCCCTCCTCCGGAGGGATGATCTTCCAAAGAGCCATCTCCACCTTCTTTGGCTCCTTGATGCCGTCCACCAGTCCAATCCGGTTGGTAAGACGGATGCAGTGGGTGTCTGTCACAATGGCAGGCTTGCCAAACACATCGCCCATGATCAGATTGGCGCTCTTCCTGCCCACGCCGGGCAGCTTCAGGAGAGCGTCAAAGTCGTCCGGTACCTTCCCGCCGTACTCCTCCTTCAGGATCTTCATGCAGGCGCTGATATCCCTCGCCTTGCTCTTGCCCAGGCCGCAGGGGCGCACGATCTCCTCCATGTCCGCCACATCCGCATCCGCCAGGGCGTCCACTGTGGGGTACTTGTCGTACAGGACTTCCACGATCTTGTTGACTCTCTCGTCCGTGCACTGGGCCGCCAGGCGCACGCTCACAAGGAGCTTCCACGCCTGGTCATAGTCCAGGGTACAGCCTGCGTCTGGATACTCTTTTTTCAGCCTCTCGATTACTTCCAGAGCCCTCTGTTTTTTTGTCATCTGTCCTTCTCCTTTTCCATTTATCTTCCGGTTGTTTCTCCTTATTTATCCAGTTCTCTCATGGGTATATCCAGGCCCTCCTCGGCCGTAAAAAGCCAGATGGTCCCATACTCCCCGTCAAACCCTGGGATTCGCTCTACCTTGCCCTGCCTGAGCCTCAGAATACCCTGGGCGATCCGGTTCCCCGCCGCCTTCCGGATATCCTCCCAGGGAATTGTCCGCAGGATCTCAAACTCCGGCCCCAGCTTTCCCAGCATTTCCTCGTACTGTCTTAAGACCTTCCGACTGGCCGCAGAGTAGCCCAGAGACGCACCGATGACCTCCGACAGAGGCACCAAGCTCTCAAAGGCAGCGCCGTCAGTTTTGACATAATCCTCCGGCCGGTCAGCCAGCTCCTCCACCCGATGAGAGACGCCAATGGTGATCTTTCGACCGCACACCGGGCAGACGCCGCCGTATTGGTCCGTCTCAGCAGGCGTCAGGCACAGGCCGCATTTCCGGTGCCCGTCCAGATGGTATTTTCCCTCCTCCGGAAAAAACTCGATGGTCCCCTGAAGTCCTTCTCCTTTCTGGATGGCTCTGCGCAGCCTCTCGTAGGACATCTCAATGTCAAGGAGATTGGCCTCACGCCCCAGCTTGGCCGGGGAGTGGGCGTCTGAGTTGGAGAGGAGATGGTACCTGTCCAGGGCGGACACTCTCCAGTTCATGGGCGGATCTGACGAGAGTCCCGTCTCCACCGCATGGATGTAGGGCGTCAGGTCCTCAAAGCACTCCTCCACTGTGTCAAAGCCGGAGAAAGCCCCGAACAAAGAGAAGTGGGGCGTCCAGATATGGGCCGGCACATAGATGCTCTCCGGACAGGAGGTGAGCAGGAGCTCCAGCAGGTCGTGGCAGGAGAGCCCCAGGATAGGCCGGCCGTCAGAGTGGATATTTCCGATTTTTTCCAGCCTGCCCGCAATCTCCTCCGCCGCCTCCAGACCGGGCAAAAGGATCAGGCTGTGAACCTTGCGCACTCTCCCTCCCTTTTTGTAAATGGAGCTGATTTCCCCTGTAACAACAAAACGAGGAGTCATACTGCCCCTCACTGTCTCATCCTCTATTCTGTATTCGTCTTTCAGCACGTACAGCCCGTCCTCCGCAGGCTTCAGTTTTTCCTTCAGCTCCTCCCGCCAGGCCGGGTGAGTGAAATCTCCGGTTCCCACCATGTGGATCCCCTTCCGCCTGGCCCACAGATCCAGGTGCTCCGGCGTACAGTCCTTGCTGGTAGCCCGGGAATACCGGGAGTGTATATGAAGATCCGCAATGTACATGGTCATTCCCTCTTTCGTCTGCGCCCTGCCCGTTTCCACAGCGCCGCTTACCCGGGCAGGACTTATCTTGCTTATTATAATATGGATGGCTGAAAAATACAATTCCCGGAGATTTCTATTCTGGATTTTTCATGGAAAGGCCCTTTCTCACCTTGGGATTGTACATCCGTCCCTTAAACCACTCTGCAAAAAAAGACAAGTACCATCAAAGAAAAATTTCTTCCACAGTACTTGTCTTTCTCTATTATATTATCGTTATAAAAGCTCCTGCTTAAATACTTACAAACTATTTTTCAAAATCTTCAATACTTCATCATGATTCAACACCTTATATCCGCCCCCCATGATGAGTGTTCCATTTGCAATGCCATCCAACATTTCTTCTGTCACTCCTAACTCATGGAGATTCATTGCAAGTTCCAGTTCCTTCATCCAACTTTCCATACAGGAAAGTCCTTCTTGGGCAATCTGCTCATCAGATTTTCCGGCAGGATTGACCTCCCACACATTCACCGCAAAACGGCAAAACTTGCTAAGACCATAAGGCATAATATACTGATAGTAAGGAAGTGACACTGCAGAAAGCGTCATCCCGTGAGTTGCATCCGTATATGCCCCTACTGCCTGCCCAAGCATATGAACCATCCAGTCTGTACTTTTTCCTCTGGAAACAAGCGTG
>CAZZBJ010000017.1:0-19467 GCA_964652805.1 uncultured Mordavella sp.
AACCCTTCAGCTCTTAAGATGATTATAGAAACTGATCAAGATATCAAGGAGGTTATTCCAATGAAAACAGTACAAATTTCTTTAAACTCAATCGACAAAGTAAAATCTTTCGTAAACGATATCACAAAGTTTGACTATGACTTTGATCTCGTATCCGGAAGATATGTGATCGATGCAAAATCCATCATGGGTATTTTCAGCCTGGATCTGTCCAAGCCTATCGACCTGAACATCCACGCTGACGCAGACATCGATGAAGTGCTTGAGATTCTGAAGCCTTACCTGGTATGATCGGACAGGTTTAAAGCGAACATATGAATACGCCGAAATGTGCTGACATTCCGGCGTATTTTATATTTAACAGGAAACTTCCCCCGTTCCCTGCTAAATAAAAACGCTCCGGGGATCCCTTCCGCCCCCTGCCGGGCAATGCTATCCCTGCACGTCTATGATCTCCACCGTGTCGATGGCTGTCTGTACCAGCTCATCGATCTTCTCCGCCAGATTTTCCTCTGACCTGTGAATGATGTTGATGTTCGGCTTTGTCACCGGATGCTTTGCCACAAAGATGGTACAGCAGTCCTCAAAGGGCTGTATGGATGTCTCGTAGGAGCCGATCCGCTCGGACACCTCCACAATCTCCTTCTTATCAAATCCGATCAGGGGACGATATACCGGCAAGGTGCACACCTCATTGGTGGCCGCCAGGCTCTGCATGGTCTGGCTTGCCACCTGGCCGATGCTCTCCCCTGTGATGAGGCCCAGACAGCCGTCTTCTTTCGCAAAATGCTCCGCAATCTTCATCATGTACCTTCTCATGATGATGGTCAGCTCATCGTGGGGGCACTGGTCGTAGATGTAGATCTGGATGTCTGTAAAATTCACCACGTGGAGACGGATGGGCCCCGCATAGGCCGCAATGATCCTGGCCAGATCCACCACCTTCTCCTTGGCCCTCTCGCTTGTGTAGGGCGGCGCATGGAAGTAGGTGGCCTCCAGGGCAACGCCCCTCTTGGCGATCATGTAACCAGCCACCGGGCTGTCGATGCCGCCGGACAGAAGGAGCATGGCCTTCCCGTTTGTCCCCACAGGCATGCCTCCCGGCCCGGGAATGTTCCTGGAGTAAACGTAGATATCCTCCCTGATTTCAATGTTCAGCATCACGTCCGGATGGTGCACATCCACCCGGATCTCGGGAAACGCATCCAGGATGGCCTCGCCGATGTCGCAGTTGATCTCCATGGAATTCTTCGGATAATTCTTCCTGCTTCTCCTGGCCTCCACCTTGAAGGTGATATTTTTGTCCGGGTACAGCTCATCCACGTAGGCCACCACGTCCTTTTTCAGCTGCTCAAAGCCCTGATCCTCAAGGCGCGCCACAGGGCAGATGCCCACGATGCCGAAAACTCTCCGGAGTGCCTCCGTCACCTCGTCATAGTCGTAGGGGCCGTCACAGTCCACATAGATACGGCCTCTCGTCTTATACACCTTAAAGCTGCCGTCCGCCTCCCGCAGGACGCAGCGGATCTGACGCACCAGGGCGTCCTCGAACATATAGCGGTTCTTTCCCTTGATCCCGATCTCACCGTACTTGATCAAAAATGTGTGAAATGTCATGGTCTTTCCTCTTTTCTTCCTGGTATGCAGACGAACTGTCCCGGCTGCGGCCCGGGCGCTCCCGCGGGCCCCGGGCATTACCGTCTCGTATATCTGCGCAATACTGGTACTAAATTATATAGGGTTTCCAGCGTATAGTCAATCTCTTCTTCTGTTGTAAATTCCGACACGCTGAAGCGCAGCGTTGCATCCAGATACTCCTTCTTGGCCCCGATGCCTTTCAGCACCCCGCTGATAGCCGGGTGGTTGGAGGCACAGGCGGAGCCGGAGGACACGTAGATGCCCTTCTCCTCCAGAGCGTGGAGCAAAACCTCGCTCCTCACTCCGGCAAAGCCCACACTGATGATGTGGGGCGCGCTGGTCTCGTCGCAGAGGCCGTGGATGGCGATGTCATCCAGCTTCTGCACGCCGCCTATAAACCTGGCCTTCAGCGCCCGCATCCGGTCCACCTTCTCCTCCAGGCCGTCGTAGATGGTCTTTGCCGCCAGGCCAAGGCCGGCAATGCCGGGCACGTTTTCCGTCCCGGAGCGGATGTTCTTCTGCTGCTCACCGCCAAAGACGATGGGCTGTATCTTCACCTGCTCACCGATGTAGAGGGCTCCCGTTCCCTTGGGCCCGTGTATCTTGTGGCCGCTTAAGGTGAGCATGTCAATCTTCTCCTTCTTGGGATAAATCCTGTATTTTCCAAATCCCTGGACTGCGTCCACATGGAACAGGATATCCTTATTATAGGCCTTCACCATATCCGCCGCCTGCCGGATGGGCTGCACAGAGCCCACCTCGTTGTTCACGTACATGATGGATACAAGGATGGTCTCCGGACAGAGGGCCTCCTGCAAAGCCTCCAGCTTCACTCTCCCGTACCGGTCCACCGGCAGGAAGGTGACTCGGAAATCCTCTTCCTCCTCCAGGTAGCGCATAGTGTTCAGGATCGCCGGGTGCTCGATGGAGGAGGTGATCAGGTGACTGCCCCGGCGCCTGTTGGCCCTGGCGGCTCCGATGAGCGCCAGGTTGTCGCTCTCCGTGCCTCCGGACGTGAAGACGATCTCCTTGTCCTTCACCTTTAAAAGCTTTGCCAGTATTTCCTTTGTCCCTTTTATATAATGCTCTGCCTGCACTCCCTTGGCATGCATGGAAGAGGGGTTGCCATAGGCCTGGCACATGACCTTGCGCACAAGGTCCCCCACGCAGTCGTAGGCCCGGGTGGTGGCAGAATTGTCAAGATAAACTTCCATCAAAGATCACTCCTGTACTTTTTACTATTACTTTATGCGCCTCAGGGCTCCAGGTGATAGCCCAGAATGGCCAGCACCATGAGGGGCGCTGTCTCGGTGCGCAAAATCCGCCTGCCCAGGGTGATGACCCTGGCCCCGGCGGCCAGCGCCTTCTCCTCTTCCTCTCTTTCAAAGCCACCCTCGGGTCCGATGAAGACGCCCACAGACCGGCCCGGCCGTATCTCCTCAATGACCTTTCGCGTGTAGTCCATGCCCTCAGCCAGCTCGTAAGGGAAGAGGAGCACATCCAGACTGCCCGCCGCCTGCAGGGCCTCGTCAAAGCTGCACACGCCCTTCACCTCCGGGACGATGCCCCGGCCCGCCTGCTTGGCCGCACTTTTGGCGATCTCGTTCCATCGCTTCACCTTTTTCTCCGCCTTTGGGCCGTCCAGCTTCACCACGGAGCGCTTCGCCGCCACAGGAACCACGGCCCAGGCTCCCAGCTCCACCGCCTTTTGCACCACCAGCTCCATCTTGTCGCTCTTGGGAAGTCCCTGGAAGAGCCAGATCCGGGAGGGGAGCTCTGTGTCCAGCTCCTTCTCCTCCTCTATCTCAAGCCGGGCCCTATCCTCCTCGTAGCCGCTGACCCGGCAGACATATTTGCGGTTGTTGCCGTCGCTTACCTCCAGCCTCTCGCCCTTTTTCATGCGGAGCACATTTTTCATGTGGTTCACATCAGAGCCTTCTATATAAATGTATGGCTTTTCTACCTGATCCGGCGTCACAAAAAAATGCTGCATCTATCGTTTCCTCGCCGTGACGGAGACCCACTCTCCCTGGTGGTGCACCTCCAGAAGCTCCATGCCGGCTTCCTTCACTGCCTCCACCACGGTCTCCTCCTTGTCCTCTATGATCCCGCTTGTGATGTAAATGCCGCCGCTTTTCAGCTGAGCCTGGATCACCGGCGTCAGGGGCACCAGCACATCCGCCAGGATGTTGGCGGCCACAATGTTGTACTTTTCATAGCCAACCCTGTCCCGGACCTCTCTGTCGTCAATGATGTTTCCGATCATGACCTCGTACTGTTCCTTCTCAATGCCGTTGACAGCCATATTTTCATGGGTGGCGTCAATGGCACAGGGATCCAGGTCCGTGCCCATGGAGTAGCCCGCACCGAACTTTAAAGCCAGCATGCCCAGGATACCGCTGCCGCAGCCCACATCCAGAATCCTCATGCCCGGCTCCACGTATTTCTTCAGCTGGCGGATGCACAGCTGGGTCGTCTCGTGCATACCTGTGCCAAAGGCCGTCCCCGGGTCGATGCGGATGATCAGCTTGTCCTCATCCTCCGGTTTTACATCCTCCCAGGAGGGGATGATGAGCACGTCGTCCACGGTAAACTGGTGGAAATACTGCTTCCAGTTGTTTACCCAGTCCACGTCCTCTGTCTGGGATTCCTCGATGGAGGCCTCCCCGATATCTACAAAGGCAGAAATATCCGCAAGCTCTGCGCACACCTTTCCGAGCATCTCCTCCTTGTCGTCGTCCTCCTCCAGATAGAAGGTAATGTAGGCCACGCCGTCGTCCTCCTCAGCCTGGGGAAGGATATCCACAAACATCTGCTCCTTGTCCGCCTGGGTGAGAGGAATTTTATCCTCGATCTCCACCCCCTGGATGCCCAGCTCCATGAGGGAGCTGCTGACGATCTCCTCCGCCGCAGTTGTTGTCTTCAAACGAAATGTATTCCATTTCATACCGTCTCACCTCTGTCCCGCCTCTTCCCGGCGGAACATCCTTTCCCTCATCAGTTTATCATATGAGCCCCAAATGCTCAACGAGGATTTTCACTCCCAGACAGACCAGGATCACGCCCCCTGCGATCTGGGCCCCCTTCTGCCAGCGGGAGCCAAACACGCTGCCAATCCTTACGCCCGCCGCAGAGATGACAAAAGTGGTCACGCCGGTGAAGGATACCGCAGGCACGATCTCCACCTTCAGAAAGGCAAAGGTGATGCCCACCGCCAGGGCGTCGATACTGGTGGCCACCGCCAGGGTCAGCATGATCCGCACATCCAGGGAGTCGTCCGCCTCGCAGTCCTCCTCCCCAACGGCTTCCCTGATCATGCTGACACCGATAAGTCCCAGCAGGATAAAGGCGATCCAGTGATCTACAGAGGTGATGACCTCCTTGAACTGGCTCCCCAGCAGATACCCGATGGCCGGCATTCCCGCCTGGAATACTCCAAAATAAAGTCCCACGATCCCCGCCTTGACCCAGGTGCATTTCTTCATGGCGAGGCCCTTACAGACTGACACGGCAAAGGCGTCCATGGACAGTCCCACCGCTATCAGAAAAAGTTCGATCAGTCCCATTTTTCTTCTCCTTTTGTCTTCTTTTGTGTCCCTTCCGGGGCCGAAAGCCCCTCTCTCCTGTCAGAGGCAGGACGGATACAGCGCAGGCAGTGCATAAAAAAAGACCCTTCCGCGGCAGACACTCTCTGCGCGGATAAGTCTCATTATTTCAAGTAATGCCAGATGCCAGGACGGCATCAGTATGTTGACAGTACTACGCCCCAGGCGCCAACTACTCCCTTATCGCTTCTGTTTATTATAAGGAGAAGACCAGGGCTTGTCAATCATTGTTTATCAACTTTTGCCTTCTTGGCCTTCCCTGCTTTTCCTCCTCATGGCCCGGACACGCTCCTTCCTCTCCCGGTCCGCCCGTCTGGACTCGCAGATCTTCTGCAGTGTCTTATTATAGGTAAAGTCGTCCAGCCGGCAATCCTCAAGGAAGACCTCCATCTCCTCCGGGAACTCCAGATAAAACAGGGACAGGGCCCAGGCCACAGCCATCTTCACATAGTAGGAGTCATGATCCACACGCTCCAGCTCCGCCAGGGCCTCCCTCAGATACTCTCTGTCCACATAGTAGTCCAGCAGCAGTACCGCCCCGAAGCGGATCGTGTACTCCTCCCCGCTCCGGAGGCAGTCAAGAACAAAGGGCCAAAGCTGCGCCCGATACCTGCCCGCGATCTTCAGGGTGCTGCAGAAACTGTCACAGACAGACCAGTTGTCAATCTTTGGCAGAAACCACCGTATCAGCCGCCGGGCCTCCCCCAGGAGCTCCTCCTGACCTTGCGGCCTGCGCTCCCTGCCTGATCGCCGTTCCATGTCGTCCAGCCCGTAGCCGATGACCATCCCCTGGAGCATCACCTCCTCGAAGCTGTCCTGCCCGGCCCGGGGAAGCCACTCCTCCCACCTGTCCGCGGCGATGCGCCGGGCCACCTTGCGCAGCAGAGGGAGGCGGATCCCCAGGAACCGCTCCACAGGCAGCTCCGGTATCAGGGAGCTGGCGAATCGCAGATAGGAGGGCTCCCCCAGGCTCTCCAAATACTTTCGCATTTTCTCCCGGCTCTCCAGGCAGCCGGGCGGCAAGCTGACAGGTGCTTTTGCGGCAGATGCTTTTGTTTTACTTCCCGGCATGCAGGTTCTCCCTTCCCGAGCTGAAATCTATTTTAAACTCTGTTTTCACATCTGTTTCAGGAAAAACATGGCAATTATTTCTGCACAATATTGATAATCCTTCCCGGCACATAGATCTCCTTCACAATATTGCCGGTCAGCTTATCCTTCACAGCTTCCTTGCCTTTGGCGATGGCGTCCTCTTTAGACACCTCCGCCGGAAGAGCTACCACTGCCCTTGTCTTTCCATTGACCTGGACAGCAATCTCCACCTCGTCGTCCTTCATGGCGTCCTCATCGTAGGACGGCCATCCTGCGTGGAAGACAGTCTCTGTGTGGCCCAGCTCCTCCCACATCTCCTCTGCCATGTGAGGAGCGAAGGGCGCCAGGAGAACAGCCATTGTCTCCATGGTCTCCTTGTCCGCGCCGCCCTCTTTCTTGGCAATGGCAGCCAGGCTGTTGGTGTGCTCCATGAATGCGGAGATGACCGTGTTCAGGCTGAAGTTCTCCAGACGCATAGTCACGTCGTAGATCAGCTTGTGACGCTCTTTCAGCATCTCCTTTGTGGCCTTGATATCTTTGTCCTTGCTGTCCTGCAGCAGGTTCCATACCTTCTTGAGGAAGCGGTACACGCCGTCAATTCCCCTGTCATCCCACTCCGCGTCCAGCTCCGGCGGTCCCACGAAGAGCTCGTACATGCGCAGGGAGTCGCAGCCATAGTCGCGGACAAGGTCGTCCGGGGATACCACATTTCCCTTGGACTTACTCATCTTGATGCCGTTCTTTCCTGTGATCATACCCTGGTTGAACAGCTTGGTAAACGGCTCGTCAAAGTCGATCACGCCGATGTCGCAGAGGAACTTTGTATAAAATCTGGAGTACAGAAGATGAAGCACCGCGTGCTCCACACCGCCGATGTACATGTCCACCGGCAGAAGGGCATCCGCCTTCTCTCTGGAAACTAACTCTTTGTCATTGTGGTTGTCCACGTAGCGGAGGAAATACCAGGAGGAGCCTGCCCATTGCGGCATGGTGTTTGTCTCTCTCTTGGCCGCCTTGCCGCAGACCGGACACTTGCAGTTCACCCACTCGTCGATGGCAGCCAGTGGTGACTCGCCTGTTCCTGTGGGCTCATAGGACTCCACATCCGGCAGCCGCAGCGGAAGCTCTTCCTCAGGCACAGGCACAGCGCCGCAGTCCGGGCAGTGCACGATAGGGATGGGCTCGCCCCAGTAGCGCTGGCGGGAGAATACCCAGTCACGCAGCTTGTAGTTGACCGTAGCACGGCCAATGCCCTTCGCTTCTATAATGTGAGGGCCTTCCTTCTTCAGCACGGAGGACTCCATGCCGTCCCACTCGCCGGAGTTGAGCATGACTCCGGACGCCTCTGTGTAGGCCTCTGTCATATTCTCGATCTCTTTCCCGTCCTTGGAGATAACCTGGATGATGGGAATGTTAAATTTCTTCGCAAACTCAAAGTCACGGTCATCATGGGCAGGCACGCACATGATGGCTCCTGTACCGTAGTCAGCCAGTACATAGTCGGAGAGCCAGATCGGCACCTTCGCACCGTTCAGCGGGTTGATGGCGTATGTCCCCGTGAACACACCGGTCTTCTCCTTATCCTGCAGACGATCCACGTTGGACTTCATAGAAGCCTCGTAAATGTATTTGTCCACAGCCTCCTTGTTCTCCGGTGTGGCAAGGGAAGCCGCCAGGGCGTGCTCCGGAGCCAGCACCATGAAGGTGGCGCCGTGGAGAGTGTCGGGGCGGGTGGTGTAGACAGTGATCTTCTCGTCTCTTCCCTCCACCGGGAAATCCACCTCAGCGCCGTAGGATTTGCCGATCCAGTCTGTCTGCATCTTCTTAACCTTCTCCGGCCAGTCCAGCTTGTCCAGATCGTTCAGGAGACGCTCTGCGTACTTTGTGATCCGCAGCATCCACTGGCGGAGGTTCCTCTTCGTCACCTCTGTGCCGCAGCGCTCACATTTTCCGTTGACAACCTCCTCGTTGGCAAGGCCTGTCTTGCAGGAGGGGCACCAGTTGATGGGAAACTCCTTCTCATAGGCAAGTCCCGCCTTGAACATCTTCACAAAGATCCACTGTGTCCACTTGTAGAACTCCGGATCTGTAGTGTTGACCTCCATATCCCAGTCGTAGAGAGCCGCGATCTGGCTGATCTGCTCCTTAATGTGCTTGATATTCTCAGCCGTGGATTTGGCCGGGTGCACGCCCATCTTGATGGCGTAGTTCTCAGCCGGAAGCCCGAAGGCATCCCAGCCCATGGGATGGATGATATAGTAGCCCTGGAGGAGCTTATATCTGCTCCACACGTCAGAGAGCACATACCCTCTCCAGTGTCCTACATGGAGCCCGTTTCCTGATGGATACGGGAACATGTCCAGACAGTAATATTTCTCACGCTTGCTGCCGTTCTTATCTACTTTGGTATTCACCGGGTTCTTCTCCCAGTTTTCCCGCCATTTCTTCTCGATCGCCTTATGATTATAAGGTACTGCCATTATTCATTCCTCCTAAATGCTTTGCGCAAATGTACACTATTTCTAATTTTACCATAGGAAGACTGTCTGTCAAGTTTTCACCCGGGATTTTGTGCATTTTATCAGGAAATTTTGCCGGACAAACACCCTTTTTCCGGGTCGGATATAGGAATCTGCTGCTCCCTTTTCAACATGGCTGAGGTCTTGGTTGTCTCTGCGGCAAGAAGCCCGGCAGGAAAATCCGGTCTTCCCCGGCTGCCGATATTCGGCTTGCGGATAAGACAGATTTATGGAATTGATATTGTGTATCTGACTAAATTCATGTATAATAAATGTTAAGAAAAATACGTATGTCAAATACATAAAAAAGGAGTGTTTCCCATGGTAAATTTATTGACAGGACCCAAAGGCAGCGGTAAGACCCAGCGGATGATCGAGCTTGCAAACCAGCAGGCAAAGGCATGTAACGGCAATGTAGTTTTTATTAAAAACAGCCACCGCGACACAAGCAGCGTGATATTCGACATCCGCGTGGTGTGCATGGACGATTACGAGGCTATCACAAACATTGACGAGTACATCGGTTTCCTCTACGGCATGTACAGCGCCAACCACGATGTGGAATGCATCTTCATCGACGGCATCCTCAAGGGAGACCACATCAAGGCAGAGGATATGCCCAAATTCACGGAGCGCCTGAAGAAAATTTCTTCTCAGTGCGGCATCGACTTCTATGTGAGCATCAGCGCTGACAAGAACCAGCTTTCAGATGTGGATTTGACCGACTGCAAAGTATTGAACTAACAAAGCCGGGGAATGTATTCCAAGCGAAATGATAAAAGAGCTTCGGAACAGCTTGAAACTGAACCTAAGCTCTTTTTTTGTCTTTCTCTTCTTTATTTACGCCGTCTTTCTATGCGATCTCGTTGTATTTCTGAGCGATATTGAGAGCGTGATCGCCGATCCGCTCGAAGTCGGTCAGGATCTCGGAGTAGATGATGCCGGTGTCCGCCTGGCAGGTTCCCTTCTGCATGCGGGCCACCTGTCTTTCTCTGTAGTCGTCCCTCATGTCGTCGATCTTCTGCTCATTCTGGGCTGTCTTTTGGAGGATATGATCCTTCTGTCCGTTTGTAAAGTCCTGAATATCATCCAGCGTCTTCAGGCACATATCCCGCATTTTCTTCAGCTCACCCAAGGCATCCTCTGAGAAGGTCTGGCCCCATTTCTTCAGATTCACCGCATATCCGGCAATATTCATGGCGTGGTCGCCGATCCGCTCCAGGTTGCCCACTACTGTATAGTAGCCGTTGATATTTTTCAGATCCTGGCTGGCCGACTCGGATGACATGACGTGGACAATATACCGGGATATCTCCACATTGAGATAATCAATGTAATCCTCCCTCTCATCGATCTCCTCGCTCATGCTCACATCCCCCTTCAGGAGGGACTCAAAGCTTTCCTCAATGTTCTGGCGCACCATACCGATCATGCGGCCTACCTCCTGCTCTACCTGAGCCTGGACAATGGCTGCCTGACCTACCTGATAGCTGGTCTCAAAGGGCGTAATGTACTTGAGCCGCTTGACTTCGTCTTTTTCCTTCTCGCTCTCCGGCAAGATCTTCTCCGCCAGGCTGGCCATGTAGGAGCCAAACGGCAGAAGGAGAAGGGTCGTCACCATGTTGAAGGTCGTGTGCACATTGGCGATCTGGGCTGCCGGATTGTCCGGAGCTGTGGCGGCCATAACGTCAACAAAGGGCGTCACGATACAGATGATCGTAAATATACTCGTGCCGATGATGTTGAACATGAGGTGGATGATGGTGGTCCGCTTCGCATTTGTCCTTGTTCCGATGGAGGCCAGGACAGCTGTGATACAGGTTCCGATGTTCTGTCCGAACAGGATAAATACGGCGCTGCTCAAAGGAACCAGTCCCGCTGTCGCCAGAGCCTGCAGGATGCCGACGGAGGCGGAGGAGGACTGGATAATGGCTGTGAACACAGCTCCCAGGGCAATGCCTGCCAGCGGGTTGGAGAAGGTGGTCATAAAGTTGATGAACACCTCAGAACTCTGCAGGGGCACCATGGCATTTCCCATCATATCCATACCGATAAAGAGGACACCAAAGCCTGCGATGACTTCGCTGATATGCTTTACCTTTTCTTTTTTCACAAACATGATACAGGCAACGCCGACAAAGGCGAAGAGGGGGGCTAAAGCTCCCACGTCCAGTGCGATGAGCTGGCCGGTGATGGTGGTACCGATGTTGGCGCCCATGATTACCCACACTGCCTGTCTCAGTGTCATAAGTCCTGAATTTACAAAGCCCACTACCATAACGGTAGTCGCTGAGGAGGACTGGATCACCGCTGTGATGATGGCCCCCGCTATGACTCCTTTAAACCGGTTTGATGTCAGCTTCTCCAGAATTGTCTTCATTTTGTTTCCCGCCGCTGTCTCCAGACCGGTACTCATCATCTGCATACCGTACAGGAAGAGAGCAAGACCTCCAAGCAGCTGCAAAACCTCTGTAATTCCCATTTCTTTTTTCCATCCTTTGTTTTTTTCAATTTTTATACAAAGCCCGTCAGATGAGCGCCTCGTAGAGGATCACCATCAAAGGCATCGTAACAATGCAGAAGATCACGGACATGACATTGATCACGCTGGCGTATCTGGCGTCTCTGCCGTGGATCTGGGCCAGCTGTGTCACCATGACTGCCGCCGGCGCACTTGTGGCCAGGAGCACCACCAGCAGGATGTACTCTGCATCCTGGTGCAGGCGCACTGCCCCGCTGAAGGCAAAAAGCAATATAGTTATGACCGGGAAGAAAACCAGCCGTATAAAGCAGATAAGATAGGGCCTCTTCTGCCGGAACACCCATCCTAAGTTCACATTTCCGATGAGCATGCCCACCACCAGCATGCTGGCCGGGCCGATCATATCACCGAAGCCGCCGACGCACTCGCCCACGATGTAGGGCAGGCGGATACCGGTGGCAAAGAGAATGAACCCGACGGCAATCGCTATGTTATTCAGATTAAGAAAGATCTTTCTCCAGTTTCTCTCCTGTCCCTGACAGATCACAGACTGACCGTGGGTCCAGATGAGGATCGTCTGCACGATGATGTAGGCGGTGGTATAGAAGACCCACTCCTCCCCCAGCACTGCTGACACGAGAGGGACGATCAGATTTCCCGCGTTGCTGTACTCCACGGAGGCCTTCTCGATCCCGTTAAAGCGGAGCGGCCCCGCCAGAAGCCTGCCCCCGCCGATCAGTATGACATGGACAAGGACAGCGGCTCCCCCTGCCAGCAAAAAGCCCATCAGCTTGTCCGCTGTGAAGTCGATCTGAAAGGCGTTGATGATCACGCAGGGGGTACAGACATACACCACCATGTTGGAGAGGATCCTGCTGTCCTCCTCCTTGAATTTCCCTGATTTCCCTCCCAGAAAACCCAGCAGTCCCATAAGAAAGAGGTCTTCGATCTGCTCTGCCAGCAGTAGGCTTATCTCCATTATTCCTCCTTTTTGAGGGAGTTAGAATTTCTTTCGCCACATATATGAGAATAACATCAAAAAGGGGAATATTTCAAGCCTTCCGGCCAACATATCAATACAAAATACAAATTTTGAGAACAGGGAATAGTCCGCAAAGCTCCCCGCCGGCCCTGTCAGGCCAAGTCCCGGCCCCACGTTGCTGATGGCGGTGAGGACAGAGCCTACATTTGTAGTAAAGTCAAAGTTGTTTATGGACACGAGCAAAAGTGAAACGATGGCGATAAGGGCGTAGGCCATCAGGTAAATGTACACGTTGTGGATAATATCCTCCCCCAGCTTTTTGCCGTTTAAACGCACCACATTGACGGACTTGGGATGAGCCATCTGCTTAACCTCCTTCCAGATACTCTTCAAGGAGATCATGAGGCGGGACACCTTGATGCCTCCGCCCGTGGAGGAGGCGCAGGCTCCCACGATCATCAGGTAGGCCCGCAGCTCCTCATTTTTCATAACAGGCTTAAAGTCTCTGAGCACCATGAAAAAGTACAGATTGAAGTTGACGCCGAAGAGGATCATAAACACTGTGATAACCCCGTCCAGGTAAGCGCTGTCAAAATGTCCCACACTGTCCGCATAGTTGGAAAATCCTCCCGTGCCCGCAGTTCCGAAGGCGTGGAGCAGGGAGTCGAACAGGTTCATGCCGCCGGCCATCAAAAGGATGACAAGGACCACTGTGAGGACAAAATACATGCCGTACAGGATCCGGGCCGTCTCCCTGGCCTTGGGCACCAGTTTGTCCTTCTCAGGGCCCGGCACCTCGGCTCTCATCAGGTGGATGGAGCTCTGCTTGTCCAAGTTGGTGAGCACCATGACAAAGACGAGCACGCCCATGCCGCCCACCCAGTGGGTAAAACTCCGCCAGAAAGTCATGCAGTGGGGAAGCACCTCCACGTCCTTCAGGATAGTGGAACCTGTGGTCGTAAATCCGGACACAGCCTCAAAAAACGCGTCCATGTAGTTCGGTATGGAGCCGGACAGGAAAAAGGGAAGGGCTCCAAAGAGGGACCAGAGGATCCATGCAGAAGACACAATGAAAAGCCCGTCCTTCCCGTAAAGTCCCGCATTGGCCGGCTTTTTCAGCCCTGTCAGCAGGAAGAACAAAAAGAGAACAGCCGCCGTCACCACAAACCAGACTGCGCACTCCTCCCCGTAAAGCAGTCCCACAAAGGCCGGGAGCAGAAGCAAAAGAGCCTCTGCCCCCATCATTTTTCCGAGTATATGTAAGATCATTTTTCTGTTCATGTCTGTCCACCCCTATCTGCGAAGCATTTCTCTCAAGTCTTCTGTCCCGCGCTCTGTCGTGACAATGACCACGCTGTCTCCCACCTGGATCCGGTCGTCTCCGCCGGGGATGATAATCCTTCCCTTGCGCCCGATGCATGCGATCAGGTACTCCGGCTTTGTGGGCAGTTCCTTGAGGGGCACGTCCGTGTACTCGCACTCCTGGCGGATCAGGAACTCAAGGGCCTCCACCTTGCCCTCCACAAGGCGGTACAGTGTCTCCACGTTGGCATTCTTGATGGATTTTCTTCTGGCGCGCACATAGCTCAAGATGGCGTCCGCAGTCACGCTCTTGGCAGACACGATGCTGTCGATGCCCAGTCCCTCCACCATCTGCGCCCTGGAGTCCTCGTTGACCTTTGCGACAATCTTCGGCACGTTCCGGGTCTTGGCGAACAGGGCCATAATGATATTCTCCTCGTCTATGCCGGTGAGGGCAATGAGGGCGTCCGCACTCTCGATCCCCTCCTCAAGGAGAAGGTCGTTGTCCGTGGCGTCCCCGCAGATGATGGTGGCCTCCGGGAGGAGCTCTGTCAGCTTCTCACACCTTGCATAGTCCTTCTCAATGATCTTCACGTGCATCCTGCTGTGCTGCAGCTGATGGGCCAGGTAGTAGCTAACGCCGCCTCCGCCGCAGATCAGGACGTTCTGGACCTTTCCGGTCCGTTTTCCCAGAGCGTTGAAGAAGTTCTCCAGCTCCCTGTGGGTGGCTGCGATGTGGATCCGGTCGCCCTCCTCAAGGACCGTATCTCCGTTGGGGATAAAGACCTCCTTACCCCTTCTCACTGCGCAGACAAGGATGCGGATCTGGTATTTTCTGTATATGTCCGCAAGGGACAGTTCCTTCAACCTGCTGTCCGGGCGTACGCAGAACTCCGCAAGCTCCACTCTGCCCTTCACAAATGTCTCCACCTTGCTGGTGTCCGGGAAAAGGAGCACTCTCGCAATCTCGTGGGACACAGCGAGCTCCGGGTTGACCGCCATACTCAGATGCAGTTCCTCCTTCAGAAGGCCGATCTGACGGTAGTAGACAGGATTTCTCACCCTTGCAATGGTATGTTTTGCACCCAGTCTCTTTGCCAGCAGGCAGCTTAACATGTTCAGTTCGTCTGTGGATGCGCAGGCGATGACCAGATCGGCGTGGGGCACGTCCGCTTCCTTCTGTACCTCCACATTGGCGCCGTCGCCGGTGATGCAGAAAATGTCCATCCGGTTCAGGGCCTCTTTCAGCTTTCCTGCGTTCTGGTCGATCAATACGATATCATAATCCTCTTCAGATAGCCGGGCACACAGCTTGTGCCCTACCTTTCCGTCTCCAATGATAACTATCTTCACCTTTTTATACCTCTTTTTCCCATATTCTCTTTAGAAGCTCTGTATATCCCTGCTATACAGCAACAGGATTATAGCACTTTTGTATCTGCTCCGCAATACAGAAAGAGGCATGAAAAGGGCGGCATACATCACAAAAAATGTATGCCGCCCCGGCTTCTTTTTGTGCTTTTTTCACACCTGTTTTTTATCTGTGATCTCACAGAAAATCATCTATAGATCCGCAGACTTTTCCCTTTAATCAGGTCTCTAGTCCTCTGCCGCTCTCTTGGCAATCTCAGCCTCCTGCACCTCGTGCGGCGCCTGCTCATAGCGGGCAAAGGCGTACTCGTATGTACCCCGGCCTCCTGTCATGGAGCGGAGGGTTGTGCAGTAGCCGAACATGCCTGTCATGGGCACATCCGCCTCGATGACCTGACGGCCGCCGCTAACCGGGTTCATGCCCAGCACCCGGCCTCTTCTCTTGTTCAGGTCGCCCATGATATCTCCTGTATACTCATCGGGCACGGTAACCTTCACAGACGCAATGGGCTCCAGAAGGATTGGATCCGCCTCCATAAAGCCCTTCTTGAAGGCCTGGATGGTAGCTGTCTTAAAGGCCATCTCTGAGGAGTCTACCGGATGGTAGGAGCCGTCGTAGAGCACTGCCTTGACGCCCACCACCGGATAGCCGGCCAGGGGGCCCTTCTGAACGGACTCCTGGAGTCCCTTCTCCACAGCAGGGAAGTAGTTCTTCGGCACAGCGCCTCCCACAACCTCCTCCTCAAATACATAGGGAATCTCCAGATCGCCGGAGGGCTCGAAGCGCATCTTGACATGTCCGTACTGGCCGTGTCCGCCTGTCTGCTTCTTGTACTTGGAGTCCACGTCTGATTTCTTCCGGATCGTCTCCCGGAAGGCAACCTTCGGGGTCTCCAGGAGGATTTCGCATTTATATCTGGAGAGGAGCTTGCTGGCCGCAATCTCCAGGTGCTGGTCACCCATACCGTAGAGGAGACTCTGCCTGTTCTCGCTGTCGTTGACAACCTTCAGCGTCACATCCTCTGCCATCATTCTCTGGAGAGACTGGGACACCTTGTCCTCATCGCCTTTATTTTTCACCACATACTTCATATATGTATAGGGCTTGGAGTAGTCGGTCCTGCTGTACACAACCTGAGTTGTCTTGGCGGAAAGTGTATCTCCTGTCTGGGTGTTGGGCAGTTTGGCGATAGCGCCGATGTCCCCTGCGAACATCTCGCTCACCTCCACCGGCTTGTTGCCGTTCATGGTGTAGATCTTGCCCAGTTTCACCTCTGTGTCAGAGGAGGTGTTGTAGAGAGTGTCATCCCCTTTGAGCACGCCGGAGCACACCTTGATGAAGGAATATTTTCCGATAAACGGATCCACCATTGTCTTGAACACGTAAGCGCTCTTGGCTGCGGAGAAGTTGTAGTCCGCCTCAAAGATCTCGTTGGTAGTCCTGTTCAGGCCGGCGCATTTCCTGCAGTCCGGGCTGGGGAAGAAGCGGACGATGTCGGACAGCAGGTTGGCAACGCCCTGGGCCTGGATGTTGGAGCCCATAGCCACGGGAACGATATCCCCGTCCATCACCTCTGTGCGCATGGCGGCCCGGATCTCCTCAACAGAGAACTCCTCGCCTGCGAAGTATCTCTCCATAAACTCCTCGCTTGTCTCCGCAACTGCCTCCAGGAGCTTCTCTCTGTAGATCTCCAGGTTGGGCTTGCAGTAGTCCGGGATCTCGCACTCTTCTCTCTGGCCAATGCCTGTGTACCGGCGTCCGGCGTTCTTGATGACATTGACATAGCCTACCAGCTTTTCATTCTCGCGGATGGGCTGGAAGTGGGGCGCGATCACCTTGCCGTAGCGGTCAGTGAGCTGCTGCACGACCTTGCGGAAACTGGCGTCGTCCACATCCATCTCTGTCACATAGACCATGCGGGGCAGATTGTACTTGTTACACAGCTCCCAAGCCTTCTCCGTACCGACCTCCACGCCGGCTTTGCCGGAAACAACGATGACCGCCGCGTCCGCCGCGCTGACTGCTTCCTCCACCTCGCCTACAAAGTCGAAATATCCCGGTGTGTCCAGAATATTGATCTTGGCTTTCTCCCACTCGATGGGCACCAGTGATGTGCTGATAGAAAATTTACGTTTCTGCTCCTCTTTATCAAAATCGCTGATGGTGTTGCCGTCTGTCACCTTTCCCATACGACTGATAGCACCGGAAACGTAAGCCATAGCCTCCACAAGGCTTGTCTTTCCGCTTCCTCCATGTCCCAAAAGGACCACGTTTCTGATTTCGTCCGTTCTGTAAACCTTCATATGGCTGCCTCCTTGTGTTTGTAAAATCTCGTGTGTATATTGTACTAAAAATTTTCTGATTTTACAACTCTTTCATGCAAGTTTTACAAATTCAATACTCTTTTGACAACTCCTGGCAATCGTAGTAAAATTTTTAGCAGACGACCGCTTAAGCCTGCTCGTAAACGGACGGGGGACTGATCCGGAGCACAGGATAAAACAGGGCGGTTTCAGCCTGCAGAGAGGAATTTGACAGTACATGGATCAGAAGAAAAAAATTGGTTTTATCGGACTGGGACTCATCGGCGGCTCCATCGCAAAGGCCATCCGCCAGTACTATCCCGATTTCACCATCACCGCATTTGACAAAAACAAGGAGACACTGGCACTGGCCACCCAGGAGTCGGTCATCGACGTGGCGGCCACCCACATTGACGACAGCTTCCGGGGGTGCAGCTATATTTTCCTGTGCGCTCCCGTCTCCTACAACAATGCCTACCTAAAGCAGGTCTCCCAGTTTTTAGACGAGGACTGCGTCCTGACAGACGTGGGCAGCGTGAAGACCAGCATCCACAGCGAGGTGGAGCGGATAGGACTTGGGAAATATTTTATCGGCGGACACCCCATGGCCGGCTCAGAGAAGAGCGGCTACGCCAACTCCAAGGCCATGCTCATAGAGAACGCCTACTATATTCTGACTCCCACCGAAGAGGTGGAGCAGGCAAAGGTGGAGGCATTTGAGGCCTTTGTCGAGAGCCTGCGGGCGCTCCCCGTTGTGCTTGATTACCGGCAGCACGACCAGATTACCGGCACCATCAGCCACCTGCCCCATATCATCGCCGCCAGCCTGGTGGGCCTGGTGCGGGACACGGACACGAAGGATGAGCTGATGAAGCAGCTGGCGGCCGGAGGATTTAAGGATATCACCAGGATCGCCTCCTCCTCCCCCACCATGTGGCAGCACATCTGCCTGAACAACAGGGAAAATATTTCCGTCATCCTGCAGCGGTATATCAATATGCTGACAGAGGCCAAGGCGGCGGTGGACGAGGGAGATTCGCAGGCGCTCTACCAGCTCTTTGACAGCTCCAGGAATTACCGCAACTCCATCCCGGGAGGCTCCTCCGGACCCATCAAGAAGGTGTTCGCGGTGTACTGCGACATCATCGACGAGGCAGGCGGAATTGCCACCATCGCCACCATTCTTGCGTCCAACAACATCAACCTCAAGAATATAGGCATTGTGCACAACAGAGAATTTGAAGAAGGGGTTCTGCGGATCGAGTTCTACGACAACGCCTCCTCCAGGAAGGCGGCTGAGCTTCTGCAGAAATACAGGTATATCGTCTATGAGAGACAATAGCAGAGTCATCCGCCCGGCCGGGCGGCCATTTACCGGAAAGATCACCGTGCCCGGGGACAAGTCCATCTCCCACCGGGCAGTCATGTTCGGCGCCGTCGCCAAAGGCACCACCCGCATCCGGAATTTCCTCATGGGGGCGGACTGCCTCTCTACCATCGACTGCTTTCGGCGGCTGGGCGTTCCGATTGACGTGGAGGCCGCCTCGGGCCAGGTGACGGTCCACGGGAGAGGGCTGAGGGGGCTGCAAGGGCTAAAGGGACAGCAGGGAACGAACCGTCTGGATACAGGAAACAGCGGCACCACTACAAGGCTCATCTCCGGCATCCTGGCGGGACAGGATTTTCCCTCCCTCCTCTCCGGGGACGCCTCCCTGAACACCCGCCCCATGAAGCGGATCATGGAGCCTCTATCCTGGATGGGAGCCCGGATACGCAGCGTCAAGGGGAACGGCTGCGCACCCCTCGCCATTGAGCCGGGACAGCTTCACGGCATCCACTACACCACCAGGGTGGCCTCCGCCCAGGTGAAGTCAGCCATCCTGCTGGCCGGTCTGTACGCGGACTCCCCCACCACTGTGACAGAGCCCGCCCTCTCCAGGAACCACACAGAACTGATGCTGAAGGGCTTTGGAGCAGACGTTTCTTCTATTATAAATGAGGACGGCACGGCCACGGCGTCCATCCTGCCCTGCCAGGAGCTGTACGCCCAGGACATTGTGGTGCCCGGGGACATCTCCTCCGCAGCCTACTTTGTCGCCGCTGCCCTCCTGGTGCCGGGCTCCGGCCTGCTCCTCAAAAATGTGGGCATCGATCCCACCCGGGCCGGCTTTC
>CAZZBJ010000017.1:19477-28154 GCA_964652805.1 uncultured Mordavella sp.
GCCGCGACATGGGCGGGGATATCACTCTCCTGAACAAGCGGCAGGAGGGCGGCGAGCCGTCCGCCGACCTTCTCGTAAAACACAGCCCACTCCACGGCGTCACCATAGAGGGCGGCCTGATCCCCACCCTCATCGACGAGTTGCCCATGGCCGCAGTCCTGGCCGCTTTCGCCGAGGGAACCACTGTGATACGGGACGCAGCAGAGCTGAAGGTCAAGGAGAGCGACCGCATCGCCGCAGTCACCGCCAACCTGCGGGCCATGGGATGCGATGTCACCCCCACGGACGACGGTATGATCATCCGGGGCGGCGCTCCCCTACACGGTGCGGTCCTTGACAGCTACCTGGACCACCGCATCGCCATGTCCTTCGCCGTGGCAGGTCTTGCCGCCGACGGCGAGACCTGCATCCGGAACGCCAATTGTGTAGACATTTCCTTCCCCGGATTCTATGATCATTTCAACTCACGCAATTTCAGACGTAATACATTTTAAAAGTATTACGTCTGAAATCACGTTCACTGGTGTACTATTGTGTCAATCGTGCCGACATCTGCATGGACAGAGGCGTAACAGAAATCTTTTTTTCCACATACAAAGTATAGATATCGCTGTCTTTTTCTAAAGTCTCCTCGTTTACCAGTTTTTTAGAAGGAAGTTGAAACGGCCTGGAGTAATCCCGTTTTTCGGGCCTTAGAAAATAGAAGTAATTCTGTCTGCTCAATGTGGTGATCCTGTAGTCCTCGGGGTCCGGTGCGTCTGCCGGCAGGTTGATGTTCAAAATGTCTGTGCCGGCAGGAAAGCCCTGCGTCAGCACCTGCTCTGTCATACGGCGCAGGAAGGCCTCTGCTGTCTGCCAGCCGCCGGCATCCGGCGCTTCCGGCAGGTCATCTCTCCTCTGGATCGCCAGGTCTGCCGCCACAGACACGGCGATGGCGGGAATTCCCAGGCTGACTGCCTCAAAGGCAGCTCCCAGTGTGCCGCTGCAGGTCACTGTCATCCCCAGGTTCTCCCCGTAATTGACGCCGCTGATACACAGGTCAGGGCGGCGGTCTGTCAGCTCCATCACGGCATGGGCCACTGCCTGGGCAGGAGACCCGTGGACGCCGTAGGCCGGTATCCGGGCCGCGCCTGACAGGATCTTTGTCCTGTCAATGACTCCCGTGTCCTTTTCTCTCGGAAAGGACCTCCCCATGCCGGACTGCTGCACGGCCGGGGCTGACACGATGATGTCCCCCAGCCCATCGACGGCCCGGACAGCCGCCCGGATACCAGGCGAGGCTATCCCGTCGTCGTTTGTAATAAGTATAAGAGGTCTGATCATAGCATCATTTTCATTTTAGTTGAAAAGGTCGTAGGAACTCTTGAGCACTTCATCTGTGTATTTTGTGATCCCTGAGTAGATGGGATACATCTTCTCATAGAAAGCCACTGTCTCCGGATTGGGCTCAAAAGTATCCTTCACTCTCACCATGTTCTCCACAGCCTCGTCAAAGCTGCTGTAGATGCCTGTGGCAACTGCCACACAGATGGCGGAGCCAAGGCCGGCCGCACCGTTCACCTCGTTGCGTACCATGGGCAGATTGAACACGTCGGCAAAGATCTGCATAAAGATGTCGCTGTTGGAGCCGCCTCCGGTGATGATGATCTTGTCCAGCGCAGCTCCCAGCTCGTCTGTCATATCCGTCACATGCTTCTTCATGGTCAGGGCCACCGCCTCCAGGATGGAGCGGTAGATGTGTCCTCTTGTGTGGCGCCCGTCAAATCCGATCATAACGCCTTTCTTGTAGAGGGCGTCCACCGGCGCCAGCCAGTCGAGCACGGTCATCAGGCCGTTGGAGCCTGCCGGCACGCTCTCCGCCTCCTTGCTGAGAAGCTCCTCAGCGGAAAGTCCCTGAGCCTGAGCCTCTTTCTTGTAGCCCTCTCCCAGGATATCCCGGAACCAGCTGACAGTCCACATACCTCTGCGGATACCGTTGCTGTCGTAGAGATATTTATTGGGAACGCAGGAGAATTTCGGCCACACAGCCTTTGTATCCTTCAGATTCTCTTTCCCCTCCATCATGGCCGCCGTGTAGGTTCCAAGGGAAATGCAAGCCGTGTGCTCGCCCATGCAGCCCGTTCCCAGTCCCTCTACAGCCTTGTCGTTGGAGGTAGCCACCACCGGCAGACCCTCGGGAAATCCGGTGGCCTTTGCCGCTTCTTTTGTCACATAGCCGAGGATGTCGCCTGGCATCACAAGGTCAAAGAGCATCTCCTTTGGCATGCCGGTCCTCTTGTAGGCCGCCGGGTCGTCGGACCATTTCCAGTTGTCAATGTCAATGGGCCACACGCCCTCGTAGTTGGCCACTGTGTCCTTCTTCTCCCCTGTCAGACGGTGTGTGATGTATCCGGAGGACGCCACCACGTATTTTGCGTCCGGGTTGGAGAAATCATAGGGCTGTGACACGCGGATGTCCATCCAGCTCAGGGCCGGCTGCGCCAGCGTGCCGTCCTCCTTCAGGTAAGCCCGACAGTAGCGGATGGTGCAAAGTCCGATGCCCACAATATCCTCTCTGTTTCCCTGGAAGGCAGCCATGCACTTCCTGGCTGCCGCACAGATCGCGTCCCACCAGTCATCATCCGGGTGCTCTACCAGCTCCGGCCCGGGCAGGTTGTAGGGGCGCAGGGGATGCTTTCCCTCGCAGACGATAGTTCCCTTTGTGTCAAAGATGAGGATCTTTGCGCTCTGAGAGCCCTCGTCAATACCAATAATATATTTCTCACTCATATCTGTAAACTCTCCTTGCTCAAGATGTCTGTCCGGATGTCTGTTACCGCACAAGGTATCCGCCGTCCACCACAACAACGGTTCCATTTACATAGTCGGATGCGTGGCTTGCCAGGTAAACCATGGTTCCCATCAGATCCTGTCTCTCGCCCCAGCGGTCAGCCGGCACATGCTCTTTGATCTTGATGTACTTCTCGTCGTTGGCGCTGCCTGTTCCGGTTGTCATGCTTGTCTGGAAGTATCCGGGAGCGATGCCGTTCACGCAGATGCCGTATTTTCCAAGCTCATCCGCATAGGCCTTTGTCAGTCCCATCAGTCCGGCCTTCATAGCTGCGTAGGCAGGTGATCCCAGCCCGCCAAGGAAGGAGAACAGGGAGCAGATGTTGATGATCTTTCCGCTCTTCTGGGGGATCATGTATTTGGCAACTGCATGGCTTAAGTCAAAGGCGCCTGTCAGGTTGATAGCGATCATGGGATCCCACTCTGCACGTCCGAAGTCAAGCACGTCCGCAATTTTGCAGATGCCGGCGCAGTTTACAAGAATGTCAATGCTTCCGTAGGTCTCCGCACACTTCTCTGCCACCTTGTCGCAGATGCCGTCCTCTGTAATATCGCCCTGCATAAATGTATATTTCACGCCGCAATCCTCGATCAGCTTCTGTGTTGTCCCATCGTCATTTACCGCCGCAAAGCAGAAAATGTTGGCGCCCGCCTTAGCAAGAGCGAGGGAAAATGCCTGCCCCAGTCCGCTGCTTCCGCCTGTCACGATCGCGTTTTTCCCTTTCAGTGAAAAGAAGTCCATCGAAAAATCATTGATATTTAAGCTCATTTTTACTACCTCCAAAATATAATTTTTTCAAAGAGGCTTTCCCTCTACCTGCGCACAATAGGGGAAAACAAAAAGAGAGCACCTTCTACCCGCGCTTCACGGATAAAAGTTACTCTCTCTTTTACTCTTTTAGTAACTATACACATTGTAGAGCGATAAATCTAATTTGTCAATATCGTGATAATAGTCAAAAACTTCGTTTCATTTTTAGTAATATTGCACAATTCTCTGTTCGTTTGCCAGGACCGGCGTGAACCTCTCCACCTGGAATTTCCTGAGAAACAGCTCGCATTTACACAGGAAGAGATAGTACACATTTTTCCCGCATCCCCTGAGAGACTCGAAATTTCCCTGCCCCTTGGCAATGCATAAGTCCGCCTGCTCTATGGCCTCCAGCGCCTCCCGGGAAATCTCATCCAGAGGCGTGCCCGGTATGTCCGTGCCGTTGGACAGGACAAGCGCAAGCGACTCCAGCCCAACGTACCGGGCGTCCTCCTTTGTGGCGTCATTGAGAGTGGGAAAGCCCCGCACGATGCCCGTGACGGCAAGGGATGGCCAGAGTTCCTTCATGGTGCGGATAAAGATCTTGTCCAGAACGATCTCCCCCGCATTGTCCGTGATATAGACCAGTCTCTTCGCCGCGGCAAGTTCCTCCCGCAGGCGCAGCGTCTCTTCCCCGTCCAGGGACAGGCTTTCATATCCCGCCAGAAGCTCTGTCAGCTTTTCCTCGTTCACATCTGACATGGCCCCGCAATCAATATAGTTGCCCGTGAAGGCGTATTTCAGGCCTGCCAGGAAGGGGTCTTTGCTGCCTGCAATGTTCCGGCAGATCTCCTCCTCCCTGTCAAGGAGAAAGCGGTTGTACTTCCGCTTTGGCTCCACATAGGCGTCTCCTGTGTCTATGTACATGTCCAGCACAGACATCAGCCGGGCCATAAGAAGAGGAGCGCACAGTCCCTCTTCCGTCCCCTTAAGCTTCTTCTCCACTTCCTCCATGACGCGTCCCCGCAGGGTCTCCGACGCCTGATACTGTTCCAGAAGACCCTCCGCCTTTCTGATACAGCAATCGTAACACTCTCTGTCTGCTACCATTTTTCTTACTCCCCCCACACATAGTATTTCTCTGCACGCTGCCTTTCTCCGGCTGAAGCCGTCAGCAGTCCCACACCTCCCGGTTGGTGGTGGAAACAGCGATCGCCCCCACTTTCAGGGCTCCCATCACATCTTCCTTGTCCAGGATGAGGCCGCTGGCCACCACAGGCTTGTCTATCTCATCCAGAAGATATTTGATGATTTTGATGAGACCTGCAGGCAGAATCTCCACTACGTCCGGATTGCAGTTTTTTACGTGCTTCACCACATTGGCATAGGACAGGGCGTCCATGGTGTAAAATCTCTGAATGGAAAAAATCCCCAGCTCCTTGGCCCGCTTGATCATGGCGGGCTTCATACTAATCACCCCGTCCGCCATGGTGTATTTCATCAAAAAGTCCACAGAAATCTCCTTTGGGGAAAGCCCCACTATAAGGTCCACATGGACAATGGCCTTCTTTCCTGCATCCTTGATCTTCTGCACAATATCGGCTATGTTGCAAATATCTCCGTAAAGCACGTATATAAGGTCACTCTCGGATGCGATGCAGTCCTCCAGCCACTCGTCGTTCTTTGCCGACGGGATGACCGGGCATTTCTCGGTAACCTCCATAAATTCTTCTGTCGTCAATGCCATTTTTACCCCCTCATCTCTTCTATAGGCAACCGGGTGGATTCTATCGGTTTACCGCTGCTGTCATAATCTTCTTTGTGCACATCATATTTCTGAGGATTCCGGCTGATCTTCAAAAGACCGACGATCATTAAAATCATAAGGAACATATTGGGGAAGCCGCCCAGGTTGGAGGCCGCCTTGATGCCGTCGATTCCTGCAAAGGTGATCAGCAGCCATGTCATAACCCCAATAGAGACTCCCCACACGATCTTCAGCCAGGCCGGGGATTCCTGCTCGTCCTGTGTGATGCCCCGCGTACACAGACCTGCCATAGCGTTCGTGTTTGAGTCTGATGCCGTCACAAAAGAGATAAAAACAATAAACAGATAGAACGGTATCACAATGACAGCCAGCGGAAGCTGCTCAAACACGGCGTACACGACAGACTCTGTCCCGCTTTCCAGCATGGTATCATACAGACCCTGTCCGTTCATCTCATAATAGATGGATGAGGCGGCAAACATTCCCATCCAGATCGAACTAAAAAGGGAAGGAATGATAAAGTTGCATTTGATGGCATCCCGGATCGTGTAGCCTTTGAGGATTTTCCCCAGAAAGACCGCTGTGATAGGTGTCCACGCCAGCCAGTTGCACCAGTAGAAAATGGGCCAGCTCTTTGCCCAGCTGTCCTGATATGCATCTCCCGTCATCAGACTCATCTCAAAGAAATCTTTTATGTAGCTTCCCAGTGACTCTGCAGAGAAATTCAGCATAAAAGCTGTTGGTCCGAAAACAAACACAAACACCAGCAATACCATATACACTTTGGCATTGATAGAGGACAGGATGCGGATCCCGCTCATGACACCAGAGATGCTGGATATGATAAACGTGGTCACGATCACTACAATGATCACCGCCCAGGACAAGGGGCCGCTCTCAATGCCAAACACGCTGTTTATGCCTCCGCCTATCGTCATGGTGCCAGTCCCGAGGGACGCCGCCATGCCCGCCACCAGCGCAAAGAGGCAGATCACGTCTACAAACCCGTTATATTTTTTCACCCTGCTTCCAAGAGCCGGCACAAGCGCAGAACCCATAGAGAAGGACTGTTTCATGTTATAGAACACAAAAGCAAAAATCAATGTGGCCACTGTATAGATAGCGTAGGGAGACCATGTCCATTCCAGGAACATTGTCTTCATGGCAAACAGAGCCGCATCCGCACTGCCCGGTTCTGCTCCGGAGGACACTGCCGGCTGATACAGGTGGTACAGGGGTTCCGCACATGCCCAGAACAGGATCCCCGCCGCAATCGTAGTGCACAAAGTGATCCACACCAAATCCACAAATCCCATCATCGGCCGGGCTTTCCTTCCGCCGATCCTCACCTTTCCAAGGGGGGAAAACCACACAGCTATTACTGTAATCACACAGGCCAGCGTGGTCAGATTGAGAGCCCATGCAAAGTTATCCAGTATCCAGCTTGTCACAAGATTCAGGCCAGCAAGAAACGCCTCCTCGTTAACCAGACTGACCACCACCATAGTTGCCAGCAAGAGCCAGGGCGGTAAGAACACCGCTTTTCTCAGTTTCAAAGTTATAACCTTATTTTCATCTGCTCCCATACTCACTCTCTCCTCTCTATCTGTATCTCTATAATGGGGACATTTTGCCTTTTCATAATATCTTCCAGCCTCTCCTGCTGCTCCGGATTCATGATACGCCTGGGAAGGATGAGGGCATCCCGCTTCATTTTCAGCACGTACACCTTTTCCGAACAGAGCAGTCTGGTTTTTGCGTCTTTGTACTCTGCCTTTATCTTTTCTTCCCCGTATATGATATGGTTCTCCCGTATCTCAGCTCTGTACTCGCCTTTAACGGCCGCGTTTTTCTGCGCCCGCCGGCTCCTCCTGCAGTCCCAGCCCCAGGTCAGCCACAGATCCATAAGAATAATAAGCAGAAGAAGGACAAAAAGCAGGAAATTGTCTGTCTGTCTGATATAAAACACAAGGATAACCGCTCCCAGAGCTGTCAGCACCCATACATTCAGGCTTCTCATTTTCCCTGCCCGCCTGTAATCCAGGCAGAGCAGAGCCTCCTCCCACTCCTCCCCCGTGATCTGGTATCTAAACTTCAGAGGTCATCTTCTCCTTTCCTCAGTCTCCTGATCAGCTCCGGCACCGCCTCATAGAGATCCGCACAGACCGGATAATGAGCAATCCCAAAGATTGCGGCTCCCGGATCATTGTTGATAGCAATAATATTCTCCGCCGCCTTCATGCCTGCCATGAACTGAACGGTTCCGGACACACCGCAGGTGATCAGGCATTTCGGGCTCACCGTGTTCCCGGACAGTCCGATCTGACAGGAGGGATCCATCCATCCCTTCTCCACAAGGGCCCGGCTGCAGGCCAGCTCTCCGCCGAGGAGCCCGGCCAGTTCCCGGAGCATCTCCAGGTCTTCTTTTTTCTTCACACCCCGGCCTGCCGCCACAAGGATATCCTGGAAGACAATGCCGCCTCGCTGCAATTGTTCTGTTACTCTCTCTATTTCAACACATCCATCGGCATCCTTCCATTTCCTGATGTGAAATTCTGTCTTTCCCACTCCAACGGGCCGTATGCGCGCCATGACTCCCGGCCGTACAGTAGCAAACTGAGGACGGCAGCGCACAGTCACAATACTGGCCATCACATTTCCTCCAAAAGCCGGCCGCGTCTGCAAAAGATTCCCGTCTTCATCCATGGCAAGGGATGTGCAGTCCGCTGTCAGTCCGGTCCTGAATTCCACTGCAAGCCTTGGGGCCAGAGCCCTTCCCTCATGGGTGCCGCCAACGAGCACAATGGAGGGGCAAAGACGCCTGATGCAGTCTGTCATGATATGCTCATACAATACCGGCGTGTATTCATCCGGCGCATCATACAGAAAGACCTTTTCGAGCAGATAGCCTTCCAGAGCGCTTCTCACCTGCTCCAGATCCGTCCCCGCAGCAGCCGCATATACCTTGTCTCCGGACATGGCTGCCAACTCTCTGGCTTTTCCGATCAGCTCCAGGCTCACCGGCCTGATCTTTCCTCTGTAACACTCGATATACACCAGGATTCCCGACCACTGTCCGATTCCTTTTTCCGCCATCATCTTTCTCGCCTCCATCCCATACCCTCAAGCACGCACAGGATATATTCCGCCGCCTGCTTCCCATCCACGATCCGAATGTTCTGTTTCTTCGTCCTCTCCGGAGGAAAGATTTTTTTTACCTGGGTGGCCGATCCCCTCAGCCCATAGTGGAGAGGGTCATGATCCGGCAGGTCCTGCAGTCCGATCTGCCGGATCTCTTTTTTCTTCGCACTTATCTTCAGCTTCAGGGA